>NZ_JAAXYC010000206.1 GCF_018619185.1 Streptomyces sp. McG3
GGTCCGCTGGATCTACTGGACCTCCGGCACCACCTCCGACCCCAAGGGCGTCCTGCACACCGACCGCTCCCTGATCGCGGGCGGCTCCTGTCTCGCCCACGCCCTGGAGCTCTCCGCCGGCGACGTGGGCTCGATGGCGTTCCCGTACGCCCATGTCGCCGGGCCCGACTACACGGTGATGCTGCTGCTGTACGGGTTCCCCGCGGTGATGTTCGAGCAGTTCGCGCTGCCGGACGCGCTGGCGGAGTACCGGCGGCACGGGGTGACGGTGGCGGGCGGGTCGACGGCGTTCTACGCGATGTTCCTGGCCGAGCAGCGCAAGGCGCCGGACCGGCCGCTCATCCCCTCCCTCCGCCTCCTCGCGGGCGGTGGGGCGCCGAAGCCGCCGGAGGTCTACCACGCGGTGGTGCGGGAGATGGGGGTCCAGCTCACCCACGGCTACGGCATGACCGAGGTCCCGATGATCACCATGGGCGCCCCGGGCGACACGACGGAGAACCTGGCCCTGACCGAGGGACGGCCCCCGGAGGGCATGGAGATCCGGATCGCCGACGAGCACGGCAAGCCGCTCCCGTACGGCGCCGAGGGCGAGGTGCGGCTGCGCGGGGAGGCGGTCTGCCGTGGCTATCTGGACGCCGGGGCCTCCGCCGCGGCCTTCGACGCCGAGGGGTTCCTCATCACCGGGGACCTGGGGCGGCTCCAGGAGAGCGGACACCTCACGCTCACCGGCCGGCTGAAGGACATCATCATCCGCAAGGGCGAGAACATCTCCGCCAAGGAGATCGAGGACCTGCTCCACACGCACCCCGCCGTCGCCGACGCGGCGGTCATCGGGCTGCCCGACCCGGAGCGCGGTGAACGCGTCTGCGCGGTGGTCGAACAGCCGCCGGGCGCACCGCCCCTGACCCTGGCCGCGCTCTCCGCCCACCTGCGGGAAGCGGGCCTGTCCGTCCACAAGGTGCCCGAGCAGTTGGAGGTCCTCGACGCGCTGCCCCGTAACGAGACGCTGCGCAAGGTGCTCAAGTACCGGCTGCGGGAACGGTTCGGCGGGTGAGGCGGGCAGGGCGGCGGAGCCGGGTGCCACAGGCGTCACGGGAACGGCGGGCGTCACGGGGGCGGCGCGCCGTCCCCGTGACGCCCGGGATCGCTACGCGTCCGGCTCGATCACCGTGAAGTACACGGCGAACGCCGCCACCACATCGCTCTCGGCGATCAGCCCGTCCCGGTCCGTGTCCAGGCTCTGGGCGGCGATGCCCGCGATCTCCGCGCTGGCCCCGAGGACCCGGAGCGCCCGCTCCACGTCCGCGACCGCCGCCCTGCCGTCGTTCCCGCCGTCCGCGACCGCGATGGTCGCCCGCAGGAACGGCCGGGCGATCTCGGCGAACCGCCCGGGATTGTCCCGGAGCCGCTTCACCGCCCCGCCCACGAACTCCTCACGGGTGACCCGCTGGTCCCCGTCCACATCGGCGATCCCCGCCATGCCCTGCCAGAAGGCCTCGGCACCGGTGTAGAGCGCCTGGCCCTTGTCGCAGCGGGCCGTCGTACCGAACTCGGTGAGCAGACGGGCCGCTGCGGCATTGAAATCGGCACGATCGATATAGCCGTTGCCGTCCTGGTCGAAGGCGGCGAAGCGGTGCGCGATCTTTCGCTCGTACTCTGCGCTGTCCATGCGGGGAGCGTACGACGCCCGGGGCGCTCACGTGTCACCGAGCAGCGCCTCCTGTGTGACAACCTCGCATCGGAGGCGGCCGCTTCAGGCGCTCATCGGCCTGCACTCCTCGTCGGTGGCGGACCGCGCGTCCGGGTAGACGTCGAACAGCCGGCGCACCCCGAGCGCCCCGAGCACCTTGTTGACGTGCGAACCGTCCTCCGCGCCCCGGGCCGGGAGAATCAGCCGCAGCCGGCCGCCGCAGGACTTCATCAGCCGGCGCGAGGCGATCAGCACACCGACACCGCTGGAGTCGCAGAAGAACACCTCGGACAGGTCGAGCACCACATCGTGCTGCCCCTCCGCCACCGCCTCGTGGACGGACTGGCGCACGACGGGTGAAGTCACCAGATCAAGTTCGCCGCTCATCCGCAGCACGGTCCAGGAGCCCTGCTCCGCCTCGTCCACCTTCAGCGTCACGCGACTGGACCTCTCGTTCCGGGGCTTCCGGCAATCCGGAAGTTTCCGTTCCTCCTCGCGGCTGCCCAACCGCACCCCCATGAAACACCGACGCGCCGATCGACGCGCAGGAGATTTTCGGCGGAAAGGAGCACTTCGGGCCGTTTCCGCTGCTCAGAGCTGACAGCGAGGCATCCGGGCCGAAAATCGACTACCGTCGTCGGCCACGCGCCGCGGGAAGAGAGTTGCCGCAAAGGCGCGTGCATCGCCCGCCCGGCGGACTACATTCGGTCCTCACGGGCACAGGGTGGATCACGGAGTTCGGGTGACAGGGCCGGGGGCTGGGGGGTTCATGGCAAAGGAGACGGCACCCCGCTGGGACCGCAGGATGCAGCAGAGGCTGGCCCGCGGCGAGGCGGCGGCGCTCGGCGAGCTCTACGACCGGTTCGCGGCCCTCGTCCACAGCCAGGCGCACCGGATGCTCGACGACGAGGACGCCGCCGACCTGGTGACCCGCGAGGTCTTCGCCCAGGTCTGGGAGAACCCCGAGGCGTACGACCCGAAGCAGGGCTCGATGCGCTCCTGGGTGGCCCGCCTCACCCACCGCCAGTCCGTCCAGCGGCTGCGCCGCGCGGCGGTCTCCTCGTACGCGGCGGAGCACGGCGAGGGCGCGGCGCCCGACCCGGAGGAGCTGGAGCGGCGGGTGCGCAGCGCCACGGCCGCCGCCCGCGCCGACTACATCGTCTCCTCGATGCCCGCGCCGCTGCGGCAGGCCCTGGAACTGGCGTACATCCATCGCCGGGACTACCGGCAGACCGCCGCCGACCTCGGGGTGACCGAGGACGAGGCGCGCCGCCGGCTCCGGCTGGGGCTCCAACTGCTCTCCACGGCGAACGCCCGCCCGCTCGAAGGGTCCTCGCCACCCGGTTACGGACGGGTCCGGTGAGCGGCGACGGACGCGAGAGCGAGGGAGGCGAGGAGGAGGTGCGCGGCGCCCGCCGGATACCGGGCCCGCGCGGGGCGGCGGACGACCTCGACCTGGAGTCCATGCCACGCCCTCCCCTGCCACCGCCCGGACCGGCGGCCCCCGACGAGGCCGTGCCGGAGCAGTCCGAGCCGGCGGCCACCCCGGAGCAGGTCGCACCGAGCAGGGCCGTCCCGGACCATGCCAGGCCTGAACCGTCCGGACCTGAACTGTCCGAACCGGAGTCGTCCGGACCGGAACAGGCCGTCCCGGAACAGGCCGTCCCGGAACAGGCCGTCCCGGAACAGGCCGGACCGGAACAGGCCGGACCGGAAGAAGCCGCACCGGACCATGCCGTCCCGGAGCCGCTCATGACCTCCACCTCCGCCGCCGCCTCGGGTGTCGACCTCCCCCACCGGGTCCTCAAGGCCCTCCTCGGCGCCTGGGCGCTGTCCGCCTGTTCGGCCGAGGAGACCGCCGCCGTGGAGGACCACCTCACCGCGTGCGCCCCGTGCGCGGACGAGGCGCTGCGGCTGCGGGACGCGGTGGGGCTGCTGCACACCGACGGCTCCCTGGATCTCGACCCGACGCTCCGGTCCCGGGTGATGGACGGCTGCCTGGGCCGCCGCCCGGCCCGGATCCCGGTGCCGGAGTGCGCCGCCCCGTACGACGCCGAGACCGCACGGCTCGACGCGCTGCTCCGCGACATCGGGGACTCCGAGTGGCACGCGCCGGTGCGCCTGCGGTGGTTCGAGGAGGAGCGCGAGGTCAGCCGCAGGACCACGGTCGCCGGGGTCATCGGCCACCTGATGGCGGTCGACGGGCTGCTGTCCGCCGCGCTCGGCCTCGACGACCCGCTCGGCGGCGGTGAGGCGCCGCTGGATCCCGCCGAGCGCACCGAGAGGTACTGGTCGGCGGGGCACCGGCCGCCCACCCGGGCCGTCCGCGAGCCCTGGCGGGCCCAGAGCCACGAGCTGATCCGCACGGCGTCCTTCGCCGGGCGGAACGTCGCCGAGGCCTCCGTCTCCTACGGGGCCTTCGCCCTGCCGCTCCAGGACGCGCTGCTGGACCGCGCCTTCGAGTGCTGGGTGCACGGCGGGGACATCGCCGACGCCGTCGACTACCCGTACCAGGCCCCGACGGCGGCCCATCTGCACCGGATGATCGACCTGGCGGCCCGGCTGCTTCCGGCCGCCATGGCGGGACGCCGCCGCGCCGGACTGGCCGGACCCGCGAAGGACCTCGTCACGGCCGGTGCGCCGGGCCGCTCGGTCCATCTGGAGATCGAGGGCCACGGCGGGGGCGACTGGTACATCGCGCTGGACTCGCCGGCCGCCCTCGGCTCGCCCGAGCGCACGGTGGCGCAGGTGGCCCTCGACGGGGTCGAGTTCTGCCGGCTCGCCGCGGGCCACATCTCGCCGGTGGAAGCGGCGGCGGGCCAGGAGGGCGACCGCGAGGCCATCCGCGACGTGCTGTTCGCGACGGCCTCGCTCAGCCGGCTGTAGGCCCGGCCGTACGGCGCCGGGTCCTACGCGAAGATCACCGTGCGGCGCCGGGTCCTACGCGAAGATCACCGTGCGGCGCCGGGTCCTACGCGAAGATCACCGTGCGGCGCCGGGTCCTACGCGAAGATCACCGTGCGGCGGCCGTTGAGCAGGATGCGCCGCTCCGCGTGCCACTTCACCGCGCGCGCCAGTGCCTGGCACTCCACGTCCCGGCCGATGGCGACCAGTTGGTCCGGCGTCACGTCGTGCCCGACGCGCTCGACCTCCTGCTCGATGATCGGGCCCTCGTCGAGGTCGGCGGTGACGTAGTGCGCGGTCGCGCCGATCAGCTTCACCCCGCGCGCGTGCGCCTGGTGGTAGGGCTTGGCGCCCTTGAAGCTCGGCAGGAACGAATGGTGGATGTTGATGATCCGCCCGCTCAGCTGCTTGCACAGGTCGTCGGAGAGGACCTGCATGTAGCGGGCGAGGACGACCAGCTCGACGTCCTCCTCGCGAACCAGCTCCAGCAGTCGCGCCTCGGCCTCCGCCTTGTTGTCCTTCGTCACCGGGAGGTGCCGGAAGGGGATGCCGTACGAGGCGACGAGCTCGGCGAAGTCCGTGTGGTTGGAGACGACGGCCGCGATCTCGACCGGCAGCGCCCCGGTGCGGGAGCGGAACAGCAGGTCGTTGAGGCAGTGGCCGAACTTGCTGACCATCAGCACGATCCGCATGCGCTCCGCGGACCGGTGGATCTGCCACTCCATCCGGAAGGCCTCCCCGATCGCGGCGAAGCTGGCGCGGAGCTTGTCCACCGTCACGGTGGCGTCGGCCGAGAAGTGGACGCGCATGAAGAACAGACCCGTGTCGTGGTCCCCGAACTGCTGACTGTCCTCGATGTTGCAGCCGGTCATGAAGAGGTAGCTCGACACGGCGTGCACGATGCCCTGTTTGTCGGGGCAGGAGAGCGTGAGGACGTACTGCTCGGTCGCGGCGGCGTCCGAGGCGGCGGAGGGGGCGGGCTGCGGCGCGGTCATCCCCGTAGGGTGCCACACCCGCCCGGTCTCAGGCCGCTCTGGTCATGATGCGGATGACGTCCAGCGAGCGCGGCGGAATGTCCGGATCCTCCGCGTCGTTGGTGGCGAGCATCACATGGGCCTCGCGGGCCGCGTGGACGGCCTCGGGCCAGCCGTGGTGCTCCAGATAGGCGGAGACGGGGGCGTCCGCGCCGACCTGGTGCATGATCCGCAGCACCCGCAGGGCGGCGGCGTCCACGGCGGCGGCCTCGGCGGAGTCCCTGAATATGGTGCCGACGTACTTCTCGGCGGACCAGTTGTCGAGCCAGGTGTCCTCGACCAGGCGGTACACGGCGTCGGTGACGTCCCCGTACCCTTCCCGGCCGGCGAGCCAGCACTCGTGGTGGAAGGCGGGGTCGGAGAGCATGTGCAGCGCCGAGCGCACGTTGGTGCGCCAGCGCCACCACGGCATGTCAGTGAGCGGCATGCCGCCCATGGTGGAGGAGCGACGGCCGCGACGGGAAGAGTTCTCCGAACCTTGCTGCACGGTGCTCGATCGTACGTTCCTTCACCGCGTCCCCGCACGGGCCCCCGTAATTCACCTGGACGTCACCGTGCGTTGAGAACCGCACACCGCGCCGTTACCCGGGGCCCGGAAGGGTCCAGGTCCATGACCGGACGGCGACGCCCCACCTTTCCCCGCCCCTTCCCGGGCGTCATCAGCGCGGCGGCGGCGGGGGCGGTGCTGCTGTCCGGCTGCGGTGTGCTCCCTGGGGCCTCGGGGGGGTCCAGGGAGCCCGTCACCGTGATGACGTGGGCGCCCGACCGGTCGGAGGACATCAACGCGGTGAAAATGGCCGGGGTGCCCGCCATGGCGCAGACGTACGCCCGCTGGGTCAACGACACCGGCGGCATCGACGGGCGCGAGCTGAAGGTGCTCGTCTGCGACGAGGCCGACACCCCGCTCGGCGCCGAGCGGTGCGCGCGGGAGGCCGTCGAGAAGAAGGTGGCCGCCGTCGTCGGCTCGTACAGCCGCCACGGCCAGAGCTTCATGCCGGCGCTGGAGGCGGGCGGCGTCCCGTACATCGGCGGCTACGGCGCCTCCACCGAGGAGTTCAGCAGCTACCTCTCGTACCCCGTCAACGGTGGCCAGCCGGCGCTGCTGGCCGGTCACGGACAGCAGTTGAGCCGCGGCTGCGAGCGGGTCTCGCTGGTGCGGCCCGACTCGATCGGCGGCGACGGCATGCCGCCGCTCCTGAACAACGGGCTGATGGCCGCCGACCGGCCCGCCTCCACCGACATCCTGGCCCCGCTGGACGCCACGTCCTACGACGAGCAGGCCACGCAGGCGCTGGAGCGGTCCGGCGGCGGCTGTGTGACGGCGGTGCTCGGTGCCCGTACGGAGACGTTCTTCGACTCCTTCCGCCGCCTGGAGCCGGACGGCGAGCAGGTCAGGATCTCCTCCGTGCTGGGCAGCGTCAGCCAGCCGCTCATCGACCGGACGGGCGGGCCGAACAGCCCCTTCGAGGGCGCCTACGTCACCGGCTGGTACCCGGACGCGAGGAACGCGCGCTGGAAGGAGATGCGCGAGGTGATCGGCAAGTACGCCTTCGGGGACAACCGCATCGACCCGGACGACACCGCCGTGCAGACGACCTGGATCGCGTACACGGCGCTGCGGGCGGCCGTCCGGGCGATCGACGACGAGAAGGTCACACCGGGCCGGGTCGTGGCCACCCTCAACCGGGGCGTCGAGGTCGACACCGGCGGCCTGACCCCGACGCTCCGCTGGCGCTTCGAGGACCTGGTCGGCACGTTGAGCTACCCGCGCATCGTCAACACGAAGGTGACGTTCCAAGTGGTCCGCGACGGCCGGCTCACCGCCCAGAAGAAGGGCTTCGTGGACGTCTCGGACGCCCTGACGGACGCCCCGCGCAGCTAGGGCCCTCCGGCTGGATCAGGTCGGATCATGCCGGGCCCGGGTCTCAGAGCTCGGTGAAACCGTGCTTGGTCAGGCCGTACTTCGCCGCGATCGCGTTCCAGAGCTTGGACGCCTCGCGCTTGGCCTGGGTGGCCACCCCGCTCTGCTGGTTGGCCTTGGCCGTCTCGCTCGTCGACCGGGCCTGGCCGCCCTTGCAGACGGACTTGTTCTTCTTGGCCTGCCGCGCCCAGGTCGCGTAGTGCTCGTCGGCCGCCGCCGAGGCCTTCCACGCCCGGTTCAGCGAGGCGGTCAGCTCCGCGTTCCGCGGGAGCTTGTCCACGGTCAGCCCTTCGAGCCGGGTCACCAGGTCGCGGCGCTGCTGGGCGGCGCCCTTGAGGTCGGTGTCGGCCTGGTCCAGGTCCTTGCAGGACTTGATCTTCTCGACCGCGCTGATCACCGCGGCCCGGCTGTTGTTGCTGTCGGCCAGCAGCTTGTCCAGCTCCTCGGCCTGCGGCTTCGCCGGGTCGGGCGCCGCCTCGGCGGTGGGCTCCGTGGCCGGTGAACTCTGCGAGGCGACCGGCTGCTTGTCGTCCTCACCGGAATCGTCGCCACCGCTCAGCAGCGCGCCCGCGCCGAGTCCGATGACGGCGCAGCCCACGACGACCGCGGCGATCAGCGGAACGTGTGCGGACCGCCGGCGCGGGGCGTCGCCGCTCTGCTGCGGGACCGGCCCGTCCTGCTCCGCGCGGCCCTGGAAGCCCTGGAGGCCGGACTGGTAGCCCCCGGGCGCCTGCGGCGGCAACTGGCCGCCCTGGGACTGCCGCTGGGGCTGGTGGGGCTGCTGGGCTTGGTGAGGCTGGGGCTGATAGCCCTGCTGCTGGTACGGGGACGGGGGCTGCTGCCCCGCGTCGAACTGCGGCATCTGCTGCGTGGCGCCCGCGGGTTCCTCGGAACGGAACAGGTTGTCGAACTCCGCGGGCGGCTGCCGGTCCCCCGGCGCGCCCGGCCTGATCCCGTACGGGGCCCCTCCGGGCACCGGGGGTATGTACTGGGTCGCGTCGGCGTCCCCGCCGCCCTGCGGGGGCCCCACGGGGCCGGGACCGCCCGGGACGGGCGCGATGTACTGCGTGGCGTCCGCGTCACCGCCGGGAACACCCTGACCGCCGTGGGCGCCCTGAGCGCCCGGCCCTGCCTCCGGCGGCAGCGGCTGCGCGTACGGCTGGGGCTGGGGCGGCTGAGGCTGCTGCTGGTGCTGGTGCTGAGGCTGATGGTGCTGCTGCTGGTGCTGGGGGTACTGCGGCGGGTACGGGCCGGGCTGCTGGGACTGCTGTTGCGGCAGCTGCTGAGGCTGCTGGTAGGAGCCGGGCTGCTGAGGCTGCTGGTACGCACCCGGCTGCTGAGGCTGCTGATACGCCCCGGGCTGCTGGTACGCCTCCGGGCCCGGCGACTGCTGCGCGGGCGGCAGGGGCTGCGCGGGCGGGTAGCCGTAGCCCCCCTGCGGCTGCTGCTGCGGTCCCGGCGGCCCCCACTGCTGACCCCACGGCTGACCGCCCGCGGGCGCCGCCTGCTCGCCCTGCTGCCCGCCCTGCCCGGCCCCGGGCGCCCCGGGGGTCCAGGGGGCTCCGCCGTCGGCAGGCAGCACGACACCCTCGTGCGCGGGTCGTGCGGCGGGGAGCTCGTGCTCGCCGCCCTGTCCGCTCTGCGTCACCGGGACTCCTACGTGTGAACCTACGGAACCGTCGGCTCACGCTATCGGGTGGCCGCCCGCCTCCGCCAAGCGCGTGGTGCCCCTCACGACCCCTTCACAGGGCCGGTAACACCCCGCGGCCCCGCGACGCTGTTAACGGCCGGACCGCCACGAACACGGCCCGGACCGCATCGGCGACCAGGTGTCCTCAAGCCGCCTGGAGCTCCAGCCGCTCGCCGAACTCCCGCACCGCGGGCTCCTCGCCGTAGGGCGTGAGCCGCTGCTGGAGGTCGTCGAGATATTCGGCGCCCCGGCTGGAGCGCACCGTCGACAGCAGCTCCATCGCCCGGGTGCCCGTGTGGCACGCCCGCTCCACCTCCCGCTGCTGCACCTGGGCCGAGGCCAGCAGCACCAGCGCGATGCCCCGGCGCCTGGCCCGGGTCTCCGGCAGCGCGGCCAGTGCCTCCTTCGCCCGCCGGGCCGCCTGCTCCGGCTGCCCCAGGTCCCGGTGGCAGTGGGCCAGTTCGTCCGCGAGGTAGCCCGCGTCGAAGTGCGCGATCCAGACCGGGTCGTCGCCGGACTCCGGGCCCGCCTGTTCCAGCGCGGCGACCGCCCGCCCCGACACCGCGTGGCAGGTCCTGGCGTCCCCGAGCAGCGCGTGCCCCCGGGCCTCCGCCGCGTAGAACATCGCCTGGGCGCGGGGGGTGACCTGCCCCCGGGCGCCTTCCTGCGCGGCGCGGGCCAGTTGGGCGATCTCGCGGGGGTTGCCGAGCTGGGCGGCGAGATGGCTCATCGACGCGGCGAGCACATAGCCGCCGTACGCCCGGTCGCCCGCCGCCTGCGCGAGCCGCAGCGCCTGGATGTAGTAGCGCTGGGCGAGGCCGGGCTGGCCGGTGTCGACCGCCATGTAGCCGCCTAGCTCGGCGAGCCGGGCCACCGCGCCGAACAGCTGCCGCCCCACCTGTTCGCGGTACGCCCCCGAAAGCAGGCCGGAGACCACGCTGTTGAGGTAGTGCACCAGCACCGGCCGCACATGGCCGCTGCCGAAGCGGTGGTCGAGGTCGGTCAGCGCGGCGGTCATCGCCCGCACCGCCTCGACGTCGGACATCCCGACGCGGGCCCCCGCCGTCCGCTCGACCTGTGCGTCCGGGCCCGAGATCAGCCAGTCCCGGCTGGGCTCGACCAGCGCGGACGCGGCGACCGCCGACCCGGTGAGCAGATCGCGGCGGCCGACGTCGCTGCGCCACAGCTCGCAGACCTGCTCGACGGCCCCGGCGACGGTGGGCGCGTACTGGAGGCCGACGCCGGAGGCCAGGTTCTTGCCGTTGGCCATGCCGATCTCGTCGATCGTGACCGTACGGCCGAGCTTGCGGCCCAGCGCCTCGGCGATGATCCCCGGGGCCCGGCCCCGGGGCTGCTGCCCCCGCAGCCAACGGGCCACGGAGGTCTTGTCGTAGCGCAGATCGAGACCCCGCTCGGCCCCGACCATGTTCACGCGGCGCGCGAGGCCCGCGTTGGAACAGGCGGCTTCCTGGATGAGCGTCTGGAGCCGTTCGTTGGGCTGGCGGGCTACGAGAGGCCTTGCAGCCATATGTCCCCCTGAAACATCGGTTATGTGCAGTGATCGGTGGAAGGGATCACTGCCCGTCACATACTCAAGAAATGCGCATATTCCATCGGCATTCGGTACGGCCATGGCACGTTGCACCGTCGCGGAGGTCCGGGAGCGGCCCTGGGCGGCGGTCCTGGAGGTGGTTACCCGCCGTTCGGTGCGACGCCTCACGCGCGCCCCCGCTCGTGCACCGATGCGCCCCGCGTGCAGGATCGATGCGCCGGGCCCCGGTTCAGGGGAGGCCGTAACCCCAGGTGACGGCGGCAGTTGTGCTGGGCGTGGAAGAGCCCATCGGAGTCACGGAAGCCGCACAGGTCCCTCAGCAGCGGGGCGAGCATCTGCTCGACGCCGCGGTGCGGTATGCGGAAGAGCGTCACTGGGACGTGTTCCCCGGCACCTGGCTGGAGGCGGTGGGCGGCGGGGAGCGGTGTTCGTGCGGCGACGCCGGCTGCGCCCTGCCGGGGGCCCACGCGGACCGGCCCGACTGGGCGGGCCAGGCGACCGGCAGCGGGGCCGCCGCCCGGCGCATCTGGAGCAGGCAGCCCCGCGCCTCGGTGCTGCTGCCGACCGGCCGGACCTTCGACGCGCTGGAGGTCCCGGAGTCCGCGGGGTTCCTGGCGCTGGCCCGGATGGAGCGGATGGACCTGACGCTGGGCCCGGTCACCTGCACGCCCGACCGCCGGATGCTGTTCTTCGTGCTGCCGGGCGCCGCCGCCAAGGCCTCCGAGCTGGTGCGCGGGCTCGGCTGGAACGCCGAGGCGATCGACCTGACCGGCCGCGGCGAGGGGTACTACGTCGCCGCCCCGCCCACCCGGGTCGGCTCCCGGGGGGCCGTGCAGTGGGCCCGGAAGCCCACCCACGCCAACCGCTGGCTGCCCGATGTGGACGAGCTGATCAGCCCGCTGGCGTACGCCTGCGCACGCGAGGCGGCCGACGCGCGTACGCGCGTTCAGTAGAGCGCCCGGACGGCATCTCCCGGAGCCCCGGTCAGGCCTTTCGTAGGGTGGTCCCCATCTATGGGGATATCGAAAGGCTGTGCCATGCCGGACCGGGCAGATGCACGTACGGAGACAGACGCGGCGACGGACGTGCCGGCGGGCGGTGCCCAGGAGGCGCGGCCCGCCGTCCGCGTCCAGGGGCTGTGGAAGCGATTCGGGGATCAGGTCGCCGTCGCGGGGATCGATCTGGAGCTGCCCGCGGGGAAGTTCGTCGGCCTGGTGGGGCCCAACGGGGCGGGCAAGACGACCACGCTCTCGATGGTCACCGGGCTGCTGCGGCCCGACCTGGGGAAGATCGAGGTCGCGGGCCACGACGTGTGGACGGACCCGGTCGAGGTGAAGTCCCGGATCGGGGTGCTGCCGGAGGGGCTGCGGCTGTTCGAGCGGCTCTCGGGACGTGAACTGCTCGCCTACAACGGGCGGTTGCGCGGCCTGCCGGGCGACGAGGTGGACAAGCGGGCCACCCAGCTGCTGGACGTGCTGGATCTCGCGGGCTCGCAGCACAAACTGGTCGTGGACTACTCGACCGGCATGCGGAAGAAGATCGGGCTCGCGGCGGCCCTGCTCCACAACCCCGAAGTGCTCTTCCTGGACGAACCGTTCGAGGGCGTCGACCCGGTCTCGGCGCAGACCATCCGCGGGGTGCTGGAGCGCTACACCCGGTCCGGGGCGACCGTGGTCTTCTCCAGCCATGTGATGGAGCTGGTCGAGTCGCTGTGCGACTGGGTCGCCGTGATGGCGGCGGGCCGGATCAAGGCGCAGGGCACGCTGGCCGAGGTGCGCGGCGACGCCCCCTCGCTGCAACACGCCTTCCTCGAACTGGTCGGCGCGGGCGGCCGGGACGCCGGCGACTCCCTCGACTGGCTGGGCGGCACCCGATGAGCGTGCTCGACGCCCCGGTCACCTCGGCCGCCCCCGCGGCGCCGACGACGGGCCTCACCCCGGTCTTCGTCCGGCTCAAGCTGACGCTGCTGCGCAACGGACTGCGGCAGTCCTCCGGGCGCAAGGCGGTGTTCATCACCTCCCTGGTCTTCACGCTGCTGCTCGCCGCGGGTCAGGTGCTCGGGCTGGTGCTGCTGCGCGGCAACGAGCACGCGGGCACCGTCGTGGTGCTGCTGACCGGTGTCGTGGCGCTCGGCTGGGCGGTGCTGCCGCTGTTCTTCCCGAGCGGTGACGACACCCTCGACCCGACCCGGCTGGTGATGCTGCCGCTGCGGCCGGAGCCGCTGATCCGGGCCCTGCTGGTGTCCTCGATGATCGGCATCGGCCCGCTGTTCACCCTGTGCCTGGTGGTCGGTTCGGCCATCGCGCTGGCGCACGGGGCGGCGGGCGTGGTGTTCGCGGTACTCGCGGTCCCGCTGACGATGCTGCTCTGCGTGGCCCTGTCCCGGGCGGTGGCCACGGCCAACGTCCGGCTGCTGAACTCCCGCAAGGGCCGCGACCTCGCCGTGCTCAGCGGGCTGGTGATCGCGGTCGGCATCCAGTTCGTCAACTTCGGCGCGCAGCGGCTCGGTCAGGCCGGCGGGCTGTCCACGCTGGAACCGGCGGGCGACGTGGTCCGCTGGCTGCCCGGCGCCTCCGCCGTGGCGTCGGTGGACGCGGCATCGGACGGTGCGTACGGGGTCGCGGTCGCCCAGCTCCTGATCACGGTGGCGGCCCTGGCGGCGCTGATGTGGTTGTGGCAGCGGACCCTGGTGAGGCTGATGACCTCGCCGGACGGTTCGACCCTGGCGGCGGCCGGACCGGCCCGTGAGGAGTCCGGCCGGGGCGGTCTGTCGGCGCTGCTGCCGGAGGGCCGCACCGCGACGGTGATGCAGCGCAGCCTGCGGTACGTGGCCCGGGACCCGAAGACCAAGGCTGCCTGGGTGACGGCGCTGGCGGTCGGGGCGATCGTGCCGCTGCTCAACGCGGTCCAGGGCACCGGCTCGGTCTACTTCGCGTGCTTCGCCGCGGGGATGCTCGGCATGCAGATGTACAACCAGTTCGGCCAGGACACCTCGGCCTTCTGGATGGTGGCGCTGACGATCTCCTCGCCCCGGGACGCGTACGTCGAACTGCGGGCGCGGGCGCTGGTCCTGCTGCTGCTCACCCTGCCGTTCACGCTGCTCGTGTGTGCGGTGACGGCGGCGGTGATCGGTGACTGGCAGGCACTGCCGGGAGCGCTCGGCCTGTCGTTCGCACTGCTGGGCTCGATGCTGGCGACCGGCGCGGTGGCCTCGGCGCTGTTCCCGTACTCGATTCCGCAGGAGGGCGCCTTCAAGAACGTGGTGCCGGGGCAGGGCGGCCTGGCCTGGATCTCGATCCTCGGCGGCATGGTGGCCGCCGCGCTGCTGGCCGCGCCGGTGATCGTGCCGACCATCTGGATGCACGTCACGGACCACCACGACGCGCTGTGGCTCCTGGTGCCGGGCGGGCTCGGGTACGGGGCGCTCGTCGGG
>NZ_JAAXYC010000207.1 GCF_018619185.1 Streptomyces sp. McG3
CATGCGGTTCTTCTCCGGCCTGGGCTCCCCGGCCTGTTGGAAGCCGAGGCCCAGCCCGCTCTCCCGCCGCAGCCAGATATAGGGGCCCGTACGGTCCACGATCGGTCGGCCGAGCAGCTCGGACCAGCTCCCCGGAGGGTTCAAGCTCGGCATCAACCCCGGCCTGGTCAAGCACGAGGAGCACATGAGGGAGATAAAGGTAAGGGCGACCTGTAGGCGGTCATCATCAACGTCGCAGTCAACGCCTGAATGGCCAGCCACATCCACGGCGAGGACGGCTGCGCCGGCTGCGAAGGCAGCCGCAGCGATGTCGGGCACGACTGGGAGGAGCGGATGCAGATGATCAGCGAGCTGCGGCCGAACATCACCAAGTGGTTCGACACGACGTATGGACCGCCGCAGTCAACGACGCCGGCTATACCGTCACCCGCCTTTGATCGGACGACCACCCTTCGCTCATACCTGTCCACGAACGTTGCTGCCCGTCAGTCCACTCATACCGGTGCGATCGGCGAGTCCTTTGCTTCCCCGGAGCGGGGAAGCATCGAGATCGGCATCAGCGCCACCAGATGGGACAGTCCTTAACTAAAATCTCCATTTATAATATCCCATTTGAGTTCGTACCACAGATTCCCTTCGGTTGCGTACGCCTCCGGATCGGCGTGGCGTACAAAATCCTCCACGTCTTGCGCAGCGGCATCCCAACTATCGCCGCCTTCGTCTGCATCAAATGGGTATCGCTCGATGAGGCCGCGGACACACAGGGAGAATCGCTCGAGGTTGGTATTAACCAGGACCACATGGTCCAGGCTTTTACCGGATTGCACCACGTGCCCGGTGTGCGGATCCCATAGGATACTTCCGAACAATCCAGTGCTGCCGAATTTGACAAATTCCCCATGCGTTCCAATCGTAACAAGCTCCAGGGAATCTAGAGCTTGATACACCGACCCGACCGCCTCATCTGGAACATCGAAATATTTTGGCACACCGGGATCCTCTACGGGTTCACGAAAGTGCAGCTGAATCATCGAAAACTGGGGGGATTCCTCGTCGATACTTTCGTTACTCATTATCATTCTTTCTGTATTGGTGTAAGCGTGTGGCGCCCGAAGAGGGGCGGGCGCCACACTATTTCACATCAGGGCGAGTTGAAGAGTGATCTTACCGCATCCTTCAAATCGGCATTAGCCTTAGCGCGTATCGCGTCCTGCTTGCCTCGGTCCGGGTGGTTCCACTTGAAACTCCACGAGACAAACGGAATATCCTTGACCAGGCTCTCGCACTTGTTTGAGCAAGGCTCCCGCTCGGAATATAGCTCGACTATTTTCCTCTTCCCGGCTTGCTGAAACAGATGTTCTTCCGCGTGAACGTGTTTGTTCGACTTTCCGACGATTATGTTGCCGTCGTCCAGTCGGGCGGCCGCGTAGTTCGTTAGTCCGTTGTTCTTTTCGATGAGTCGTTGCAAGCGGACCGACTGACCCAGGTCTGTCGTTCCGTAGCCGACCTTCCCCTTTCCTCCTCTTCCCGGCTTGTGCAAAAACATCGCGGCGAGCGCGCCGGGGACTAGGTATGAGTCGCCATCAACATTGATGCCTTGCTGCGCCGCCCAAGCGTCGTACTGAGCCCCGATATCACATCCGCCTGCGACCTGATTGTCGCCCCAGCAGCTGGTATTGACCGATGTATAGACCAGCTCAAGGCTATAGGCGATGTTCCTCAGCAAGCCCGCAAGTACTTCTACGGCGATGCTGACTCCGCTTAGAGCGTGACCTTGGGATCCCCCTGCATCACCCTGGCCAGCATTTGCTGGGCTTGTCGATCCGGTCCCTGAATCCGTGTTGCCAGCGGTTCCGCCGCCGCCACCGCCGTCGCCGCCGACGTCGCTGCCACCACCACCGCTTGGACCGCTCGTGATCGGAGGGAAGGCGGGATCGGAGTTGTTCCCGCCGCCGCTGCCCGGTTGGCAGTGTCCGTTGCCTGGGTCGAGGCAGGTGCCTGTGGGATCGGAGTAGGTGACGGGGCTGTTTGCCGCGTAGCTGTAGCCGTTGAGCGTCTGGTGTTTCGTCGTTTCAAGGAGAGCGTCGACGCTGATGAATTGCCCGATGGTGGGGTCGTATTCGCGGGCGCCGATGTGGGTGAGGCCGGTGGTCTTGTCGTCGGTCTTGCCGAGGAAGGACTTGTCGTCTGGCCAGGTGCCGGTGGCATTGCCTCGGGTGGAGCCGAAGGGAGTGGTGTAGCGCTTGGTGACGGTTTGTGTGGTGTCTGAGGTGATGGCGATTGAGCTCGTGCTGTGGTGGTCGGCGGCGAGGAAGCTGATCTTCTCGGTGCCGGTCTGGTTGGAGCGGATGGCGATGGTGGATCCGGCCGCGCTGTAGTAGCGGTTGGCCCACTTCTTGCCGGACTTGAGGTGTACCTCGGTGTCGCCGAGGTAGAGGACGGTTTCTCCGGAGGTTGCGTTGTCGCGGCGGATGAGGAGCTCGCCGTCGGCGTCGTAGACGTAGTCGGTGGCGGTGGTGCCTTCGGTGAGCTTGACCGGCTTGCCCTCGGCGTTCCACTGCAGGGACTGAGTGGTGGTTGAGCCGGCCTTCTCGAGGCGGGTGGTGGTGTTGCCGGTCTTGTCGTAGGTGTACTGAGCGGCGGCTCCGGTGCAAGTGGAGGTGGTGGTGGCGGTCAGGCCATGAGGGTGGTCCGGGTCGTTGTAGCAGTAGGTGCGGGTGAACGGCGTGCCGGTGTTCTGTTTCTCGCTCTGGCGCTGCCCTGCGGTGTTGTAGGTGTAGGAGGTCCAGTAGGGGGCGGGGCCGCCGATGTTGGCGGCGGTTCGGCCTGTCACGGCGCAGTCGGCGGTCTTGGGTGTCCAGGCTTCGGTCAGGCGGTTGTTGCCGTCGTAGGTGAAGCACTGATTGTCCATGCCGGTGCCGATGTCGGCTTGGTCGGCGATGGCGGTGACGTTGCCCGCTTGGTCATAGGTGTAGTTGAGGTCCTGGACAGGGCCTCGGGTCTGGTCGTCGGTTGCCGCAGTGAGCAGGCGTCCGGTGCCGGCCTCGTAGGTGTTGGTCTGGAAGACCCGCTTGGTTCCGGCGGCGGTGGAAGTGCCGAGCTGGAGCTGGGCGACTTGGCCGAGAGAGGTGTAGCTGGCTCCCAGGAGATACCCGGAGGCGCCGGACAGACCGGTGATCAGGCCGCTGTCGGCGTTGTAGTCGGCAGTGACGGTCTCGGCCGCCAACCCGCCGCCAGCAGCCGATCTGAGGCTCTTTACCGTGCCGTCAAGACGGTAGGCGACCTCGGTGGTGCTGGTTGCCGTGACCGCGCCGGAGGTGACCAGAGCGTCGGTGGGCGGCAGGGCCACCGTGCCAGTGGTGGCGCGGTTCAGGGCGTCGTAGGCGGTGACCTGCTTGGTGTAGGCCTTGCTGCCGCTCTGGCCCTTGCCTCCCTCATAGCGGGTTGAGGCGACCGGGAGCCCCTTGGCTCCCGTGATTCCGTCGAAGGTCCACTCGGCCTGAAGGTTGCCGTCGGTGCGGCTGGTCTGCCACTGCTTGGTCTTGCGGCCGAGTTCGTCGTACTCGTAGAAAAGGACCTTGTTCTCGGAGTCTGTAATGGAGTCCATCTGGTCGAGCTCGGTGTAGCCGGTGGTCGACTTTCCCTTGTCGGGGTCAGTGGCTGTGCGCTGACGGCCGAAGAGATCGTAGGTGTAGGACCACTGGGTATCGTCGATATTAGTGATCGTCTCGGGCTTGCCGTCCCGGGTGTGGGTGTGTGCGGCACGGGTGTACGGGGTGCCGAGTGTGGCGCCGTACTGGGTGTCGTCCGGTTGGGTGCCGGCGTAGGTGCGGGTCTCCTTCACCCGACCCAGGACGTCGGTGATGGTGCGGCTGGCGTTCCCTCCGGCCGGGGCTGTGGTGGCGGTGGAGTCGCCGGTGTACGTGGTGGTGGTGTCCCACTTCTTGACGCCGTTGACCATGAACGTGGACTTGGTGGCGCGGCCGGCGCCGTCGTGGTCGGTCAGGGTCTGGGATCCGCTGCCGTAGGGCACCTTGGCGTAGGTGCTCGAGGGGGCGTTGTCCTTGTCGTAGACATCGGCGTACGTCTCGTCGGCGAGGCCTCGGGAGTCGTAGCGGGTGTCGGTGAGGATGCGGCCGCCGTTCGGCGAGGGGCCTTGGGTCTGGACCGGGCGCAGCATCGAGTCGAGGAGCGCGTAGACGGTCTTGTAAGTGGTGCCGTCGGCTTTGAGGGTGGCGACCGAGGTCCAGGGGGCCTTGTCGCGCTCCAGGCCGTAGGCGTACTTGGCGCTGGGGCTGTCGCCGCCGGATTTGGAGCGGTTGGGCATCCAGGTGGCGGTGATCCGGCCGAGCGCGTCGTAGGTGTTCTCGGTGCGCTTGAGGTTGGCGTCGAGGCTGTAGTTGACGGTGCCGCGGGAGGGGTCATGGTAGGTGCTGGACTGGTGGGCTTGGTTGTTGGAGGCCAGCTTGGGTTTGGTGACCACCAGGGTGGCCAGCGGGCCGGCGGCGGCCGGGTAGTAGGCGGTCGTGGTGGCGCGGCCCTTGGCGTCGGTCACCTTGAGCGGGCGGCCGAGCTTGGCGGTGGCGGTGTCGTACTCGGTGGTGGCGAGGGTCTGCCAGCCGCCGGAGACGGCGGGGTTACGGTCGGCGGTGCCGTTGGCGGCCGGGTATGCCTGGGCCCGTCCGGACCAGGTGGGCAGGCCCAGAGTGGGCTTCTGTCCCGGGGCCCAGCCGGTGACGGTGGAGCCGGCGGTGTCGTAGACGACGGCGGTGTCCGACAGGACGTCGCCGCGCTTGTCCTTGCCTTCCGCGAGGGCTGGCAGGGCGAGCTTGTCGTCGGTGTCGGCGCAGGCCTTGGCGACAGTGCGGGTCCGGGAGACCGGGCTGGTCAGACCGACGTCAGTGTTGCGGGCGTACCAGGTACGGGTGCAGGTCTCGTCACCGGTCGCCGACCAGTTGCCGTGGTCTTCGGTTCTGGTGACCATGCCGTACGTGTCGTCGAACGTGTTCGAGACGGCGGTGACACGCCAGCTGTTGCTCGCGGTGAGCCAGGTGCGGTTGTAGGTGCGGGCGGTGCGGATGTAGTGCGCTTTGATGTGGGCGTACGACTTCTGCTGGCTGGCGGTCTGCTTGGCCCACAGGTTGTTGAAGGTGGAGGCGATCGGGGTGCTGCCGTTGTAGGTGATCTGCTGGCGGAGCTGGCCAGCCCAGTAGTCGGTGTCGGTGGCATCGGATATGTCGGCCGATGGCAGGTCGATGCCTTGGACGGTGGCGGTGCGGGTGGTGCCGTCCTTCTTCTTGTCGCCGTGCATGCCCTGCATGTAGAGGCTGACGGTCTTGGACTGGGTGCCGCCGACTTCACCGCTGGTGGTGGTGACCCTCTGGTATCCGCGCCAGGAGGACCAGGTGCGTTCCTTCTCCTTGGTGAAGGGGTCGTCGTTGTAGTGCCAGCCGGGTGTCGCGTAGGAGTACTGGGATTCGGTGCCGGGGTTGCCGGTGGCCGGGTCGTTGGTGGTGACGGCGAGAACGCGGTACTTGTGGAACCAGTCCAGTGCGGGGTCACCGCCATTGATCGGCCAGTAGACGGGGTAGCAGGACTTGTTGTTGTCGTCCTCGGCGGCCGGCATGTTGCTGCCGCGCACACACTCGGTCGGGGAGAGCGCGACGGTGGTGGTCGCGCCGGTCTCGGAGGTGATGTGCTCGATGCGCGGACGCGTCAGCGCCAGGATGTCGTCGAAGGTGGCGTCGACGCGGTTGGGGCGCTGCTGGTAGGTGAATTCCACCGGTGGCGCGCTGATGGCCGGGGTGGCGGTCTTGCCGGTGCGGACCAGCTTGGTCAGGACCAGGCTCTGGTCGGAACTGTTATCGATGTCCTGGCCGTCCCAGAACTTCTGGGTGAGGGCGTAGGAGTCGACCGGGACGTAGGCGTCCGGTTCGGCGGCACGCGACCACGAGTAGGTGTCGATGTCGCTGAGCCGCTTGCGGGTGAAGAATGCCGGTGCTGTGCCCTTGCAGTCCGTCTCCGAAGAGGAGCAGATGGTGTCGAAGGGGACGTCGGGCCAGTTGTCTGCGGTGTCCTTGGTCAGCGAGGAGCAGTCACTGGCGGTGCAGCGCTCCTTGTAGGTGTAGGTCACCTTGCCGGAGGGCTGGCCGGTGAACAGGGTGTCGGCGCGCTGGCCGTAGCGGATCTCGCTTATGTAGCCGCCGCGGGTGTACTCGGCGAGCTTGGTCTTGTCGCCGTTCTTGGCGTAGTGGTTCGTTTCTGCCTTGTACCAGTAGGTGGCGGCGTTGTCGTGGACGTCGGTGACCAGGTCGAGGTTCCAGCGCCAGGCCTGGGTCTTGGCGCGGCCGGAGAAGCCGGTGCCGGAGGAGTATCCGGGTTCGCCGGAGTCGTCGCCGAAGACGGGGGCGGTCCAGACGGAGTTGGTCCGCTCGGTTCCAGCACCGGGGAGCTTGTTCAGGCCGAAGGTGTAGACCGTTCCGTCACCGGTGACGACCTTCCAGTACTCGCCCTTGCCGTCGCCCTTGCCGCCCACGATGTCGTCACCGTCGTCACCGTTGGTGGCGCCGGTCTCGTGGGTGACCTGGGAGGCGTCGTCGTTCTTCAGCCGCCAGACGCCCGTGCCGTCGTCCTTGACGAGCTCACTGGCCTTGCCGTTCAGCACGAGGGAGACGTTCTCGTACTTCCAGCACTGGTCGAACTTGTCGCTCTGGCCGTCGTCATCGCACGAGCCGTACTTGCGCTCGATGTAGGAGGAGGTCAGGTCAAACCCCTCACCGACCTGGGAGCTCTGGTTGTTGGTGTTCGCGGTGCGGCCGTCGATGCTGCCGGAGTCGTACGACAGAGCCAGCGACGGGACAGGGCCTGCGGCCGCCGGGGGGACGGTCAGCGGGTAGGACCAGGAGAAAGCGCCCGAGGAGGCGCCGGCTTCCCAGGAGGAGGAGGCCGAAAGCGCGGTCGCCTTGAAATCCCCCAGGCCAGAAGCAGAGGTCGCAGCCGTAGCCGTCAGAGCAAAGACGGTGGGGACGGAGATGGCCTCGGCCTTGTGGGGCACGGTACGCGCACTGCCGGTGTCGGCGGCGGCGATCGTGGTGCGGGCGGTGACCGTCTGGGCCTGGGGGTCGTTGACCGACTCCACCGACGTGGTGGTGCGGCACTTGTCCTTGTCCGGGTTGGTCAAGACACATGCGGGCATCTGGACGATTCCGAGTCGCCCGGCCCAGTCACCACCGATGGCTGAGGCGAACCCGGAGTAGTCCAAGGTGACTTTGGCCGTGCCGGGCTGCTCCGCGGTGGCAGTGAACAGGACGCCGGTGACGCCCGCCTTGTCCGCGGCCTTCTGGTCCAGGATTGTGATCTTCGCGGTGCCGCCTGCCCTGGACCGGGTCTGGCGGGAGGACGTGTCGGGGGTGACGGCGTCGATGGTCACCGGGCCGATCGGCTTCGCACCGGCGGCGTCCAGGTCGGTTGCGGCAGAAGTCTGCTTCGGCCATGTGGCGTGAGCACGTTCGGCCTCGGCACGGTCGAAGTTGCGCCGATCGTCCTTCTTCGCCGATGCCACCTTGGCACGGGCCTTGGCCGCGCCCGGTGTGGTGGTGTTCTTGACTGG
This sequence comes from Streptomyces sp. McG3, assembly GCF_018619185.1. Classification (GTDB taxonomy): domain Bacteria; phylum Actinomycetota; class Actinomycetes; order Streptomycetales; family Streptomycetaceae; genus Streptomyces. Next base: position 7,610 of record NZ_JAAXYC010000207.1, read on the forward strand.
TGTGGATTTCACATCGGATACGCCGGGACGGCCGGGGCGTTCGGCTGCCGAGGCGAGGGGGGTCAGCGATGTGGGTATTGACAGCACTGCAGCGAGGGAGACCAGCAGTGCTGTTCGTCTGGCTCGGTGGCGAGACGGTGGTGAGGAACTTTTGGACATGCACTCTCTCCGGGAGAAAAGGGCGGGAGATAGCCCCGTGCCGGCCGGCACGGGGATGATGAGAAGCGAGACCGCGATGGTTGACCGCCGGAGCAGAGAGTTGCTTCGGCGCATCTCGGCGGTATCCGGCTCGCCTGTGCCTTGCCAACTGCAGAGCCGCAGCCGCAAGCGCGCGGGTCCCGCAGCAGGGAGGGGTGTGTTCCCCGGGCTGTTGGGCCCGGGGAACGTCCGTCAGCGGGTCAGTAGCCGACGACTGCCGTGACCTGGGTCTCGTCGGTGACAGCACCGGCCCACAGGCGGATATCGGTGATACGGCCAGGCAGGAAGTTGCCCCACGCGCTGCTCAGCCAACCCTTGCCGATAGAAAGTTCACCGGTACCGGCCTGGGCGGTGTAGTCGAGCCGGTCACCCTGGATCCCGCTGCCGACGTACAGCGTGATCTTCCCAGTCCTGGAGTCGAAGGTGCCGACCAGCCCCACAGGAGTGTCCAGTGCAGCCAGATCATCGCTGGCCACAGAGGTTCCGGTGCCGTCGGCGGTCAGACGTCCGAAGTGCCAGCGGCCGACCGGAACGATCTTGGGAGGAACTGCATTCCCGTTTTCGTCCAGAACCGGGTTCTCGTCCTCGTCGAGGACGGGCTCGCTGATGGTGCCGGTCTTCTCGAGCCACAGTCCCCACGAGGAGCCGGTGGCTGTGCGCTGCCCCATGATCTGGGCGCGGTAGCCGTTTGGCTTGGAGGCCAGGGCTGAGGTGGTCACGGCGACCTCGGTGGCGACGGTGAACGAACCGGTGTCGTCCACCGGGCGGCGTGGCGCGGTGGCTGAGCCGGAGTCGCCGTTCAAGACGAGACCCGTACCGTCCAGGGACGCCCCGGAGCCGAGCGTCACCGTGTTGCCGTACTTGCTCAGATCGGTGAGCGAGGTGGCTCCCGCAGCGGCGGCCTCGGGATTGTAGTGAGCGACGAGCTCGGCATACGCCTTGCCACTGGTGTCCACCGGGTTGGCGTCCCTGGCGATGTCACCGGAGGCCTTCGCCTCCTGCCATACCGTGACTTCGTCGACCTCGCCGGCGAAGTGGTCGACGTAGCCGCCCTTGTGCTTCACCCGGCCGATCTGGAGCGGACCGGAAGACGGCCACGCGCCGGTGGTGAGGTCATCGAAGTTCTGCGGGACGCCGTTGACGTACAGATGCAGCTTCTTGCTCTGGGTGTCGACGACGCCGGCCAGGTGCGTCCAGACCTTGGCCGAGGCGGGCTGCTTGCTGTCGGCCCGCTGGTTGTCCAGCGATGTCGCAGCCGTATCGGCATCGGCCAGGCGGAAGCACCAGCGGTTGACGTTCTCGCAGTAGCCGAGGAAGAAGGGACTGGAGTGGGTGCCGTCCTGGCCGAGCACGGTGAAGTTGCGCCCGGTGGTGTCCAACCGGACCCAGGCCGCCACGGTGTAGGACAGCTGCGTTTCCAGCACTCTTCCGGAGGTGGAACCGTAGGCGGAGTTCGCCAGCGACAGCCCCTTGTCCTCACCGGTGGCCGTGGTCGCTCCCATCACACCGTCGGTGATGGTCTTCTCGGTTACCACCCCGCGACGGCCGTTCGAGGTTCGGGAAGCTCCGGCCAGGGTGACATCGTCACGCAGAGCGGGGGTTGTGGCGGAGAGGTCGTAGCCGACACCGGAGGTCTCGTTGAACGACCACTTGCCGAATGGGGCACCGCCCTCACCGACCAGGAAGCGGACCGTGTTCTCGCCGGTGCGGTTGAGGGAGTCCTTGGTCATCACGTTGAGAACGACCGTGCCCGAGTCCGTGGGGATGATGTTCTCGGTGACTGTCGCACCCGGCTTCCAGGGCCGCCAGGCAGCGTCACTGCTCAGCTTGTAGGCGTAGGCAACATTCACGTCACTCGTTCCGGCCGCAGGGCCGAAGGTCAGCTGCCCCGCGGTGCCGGGCTTGCCACCGAGTACACAAGAACCCGGAAGGCAGGCGCTGTAGACGGAGTTGAAGGTGATCGAGGGCGGCTTGGGTGCCGCACTGTCGATGGTGAAGTAGCAGAAGGGAGACGCACCGCTCCCGAGATACTTCGCGTACGAGGTGTCGTAGTAGGAGCGGGTGTACGAGGCGTACCGGTACTGCTTCCCATCAATAAGGGGGGTGTCCCAGGTCTTGTTCTGGTCCGCTCCGTCACCGACGTGGCCGCTGGTGGGCTTGAGCGAACCGGTAGAAGGCTCTGCAGAGTCTGACCAGTTGCCGTCGCTGTTCTTCACATCGATGTCAAAGTAGGCGCGGAGCATCGCACCGCTCTCGCCTCCGGAGGCGGTCTGCGGGGTCGCTGCCAGGTTCGGCGTCGGGTCGGACCAGACAGCCGGCCTGGCAGGGTCCTTGCTGCAGACCTGTCCCGTGCCGGTCTCCAAGCCGTACTCGGTGGGAACGGCGGGCTTGCCGACGTAGATGACTCTCAGCACCGCGTCGTCGTCGAACCGCTTCCACGCCACAGCGTCGGACTCGTCCTTGGCCTTCAGCATCAGCGTGAGCGTCGAGAACTTGCCCGCGGCAAAGTCCTTCACCGTCGGAGTGAGGTTCTCATCCGGCTCGGGGGCGTAGTCGCTGAAGGTGACGGGGGCGCGAGGCTGGGAGGGGCTGCAGGCGCTGCCGCGGCCATGGGAGACATTGCGGTCGCCCATCTGGTCCCAGGAGTTGTCCGACTTCGGACCGCCCGGCCCCGGCCACTTCGTGGACGCGGAGATGCCGTCGGTGCGCTCCAGGTCCACCCAGCGGGCGTCACAGGAGAAGGACCATGTCTCCGTCACCGTGAACTCGGCGTCCAGGACGTGCTTGCCCTTGAGATTGCCGGCGGTGAACTCGTAGTACATCCGGTTGGTGTAGGGCGTACCAGTAGTGCAGGAGTACCGCGTCCCGCCGATCACGGCGGAGCCGCAACGGCCCACACTCATCCCGTTGTCGCCACCGGAGAAGTCGTAGAACACATCGCCGTCGGAAGACAGCACGGTCCGTTCGGACTTGTTCGCATTGACCGCAGGGTCGATGTAGACAGGGAAGTCGCCCGGAGCGGTCTGCTCGATCAGGCTCGCATCAGGGGTAACGGTCAGCGAATCAGAGGAGACAGCGACATCCATCACCGCTGCCTGGTCACCGTCGCCAGGGCCCGCCAGCGGGTCGCCCTCCGCGGTGGGAGCCACCGGGACGGATTCGGCAGAGGCAGAGGCTGTGCGGGTGGCCGACGCAGATAGCGGGCGGCCGGCGAGGGACTGAGTGCTGACGCCCTCTCCCGCACTCTTACCGGCGGAGTTCCACATCTGGGCTGTAGGAGACCGGAAGACCGCCCGCCCGTTACCGTCCAGAGCCTCCATAGCGCCCACCGCACCCGTACGGATCGTCAGGCCCTCGGCAGCCATGGAGTACTCGATGGACTTCAGCTCCGGACTGGCCGCCGCCGCAGGTGTCTCAACCTCCAGCACCTGCCGGAAGCCCTCCACCGTAGCCGTCATGATCAGATTCACATCGGGCAGCACGTTCTCGTAGACCGCGCGTTCACCGTCAAGCCTCGGCTCGGGCAGCGCTCCGGGCCACCCCAGGGAGATCGTCTGACCGTCCTCACCAATGGTGACAAGACCGGCTCCCTTGCCACCAGGAGAGAACGTGAGGTCAACGGTCGCAGCCTTCGGTCCGATCGAACCGTCGGCCCGCTTCACCAACGTCGCGTCCGGCTCCTGCCAACCACCGCCGGGCTTCTCCACACGGACCGGAGCGATCGACTTCTCCAGCGTGAACGTCGCCCCGTCCGGGTTGGCAAAGGTCGTCTCGTACTCGGTTCGCTCCTCTACGACCTCGACCTGCTGCCCTGAATCAGAGGCTTGCGCCAGGGCGTTCTGGGACGGGTCAGCCGCTGAGGCAGTCTCAGGTACAGATGCCCGCGCGGAGGGCACCGCTATGAGCACCGGAGTGCCCGCAAGGAGGGCCAGGACTGTCAGCGAGGTGAGAATTCGACGTTTCCCCCCACGATGACCGCTTTGACCATATTGCAACGTTCTCACAAAATCCCCACGATTGCTTCAAAGGATCAATCAACCTGCACATAGAACAGTCACGATTACCCCAGGTCAACGGCCGTTACAGGAAAGCAATTTCCGACCGCACCCAACGTGCATGAAAGGTAAATACGGGAAGATTGTGAGGGACTGAACCATTTCCTTCTTGATCAGATGGCGAGTTCGAATGTGAACGACACGGACGACTGTGGTGGTTCAGGTGAAACTGCAGGGGGAGCTGTCGCAGGAGCGACCGGCATCTGAGGTTGGCCATGGTGCGTTCGCCGAGGCTGTGGATCTTGGTGCGATCGCGGTTGTGACGCCGATCCAAGCCGGCGGCTTTTTGCCCCGAACGGGACGCGTACAGCAGAGCCTGTGCCCTGATATGCCTTGTCCGCGCAGCACTTGACGTCGTCGATGGCCGAGCGGGAACCCTCCAGGCACCCAATCGCGCACATCGCCCGAGTATGGGAAAGCACGAGCAGCTGGGGAGCGTGGTGCGCGATGTTGAGCAGATGCGACGGGGTCCGGGCGCCGGCGGCGTGGACGTCATCCCGCCCGAGTACCGGGCCGTGCGCGGTGCGGTCGAAGACCAGCAGCGGCCGACGCGCCGCCCGGGCGCGACCGTGGCCGCAGGAGCGGCAGTCGCCTGCCGTTCCCGGTCCGGCCATGTGCCCGCAGCGGGCGCACAGCCGGACCGGCATGTTCCTGATGGCCAGCGTTCCGTCGGCCAGCCGAGCCTTGGTCATCTCCCGTGCCAGGGCGGCCGCTTGATGGCCGGTGTCGGTGAGCAGGCCGCCGACCGGGGCGGGGCCGGGTGCGTACTTCGCCGCGAGGGTCTGTTCTTCGCGCTGCTGCCTGCCGACCGTGTCCCGGTCTGGCGCGCGGCGGTGGCGCACGTCCCCGGCGAGGGTGACGGTGTTCCACAGGTGCGGCACCGGCGCAAGGCCGGGCAGTGCGTTCAGCGCCTCGGCGAGCCGGATGCCCGCGGCCTTGCCCGGCCGCTCGGCGAAGGTGAAGTCGCCGTTCTGTACCGGCCCGTTGAAGTAGGCGACGTCGTTCATCACGGAACTCCCGTCTCAGCAGTCCGGCTCGGCGGCACTGAACTGGTGGAAACGCCCGCTGCGGCGCTCGTAGACCAGGACTCCCGCGTTGAGTGTCTTGCGCACCCGGGCCTCGTCGACCAGCTCGGTCACCGGCCTGCGCTCCAGCACGCTGCGCAGCGCCAGGATCGCCGTGTGGTGGGTCATTGCCACCACGGCCGGGCCGCGTTGATCGAGGCCTTCGACGAACGCCGTCGCGCGGCGCAGTACGCCGACCGCCAGGGACTCGCCGCCCGCGCCCGGGGGCGTCCACAGGTGCTTGCGGGTCTGCCGGTCCACCTCGCACTCGGGCTAGGTCGAGAACAGCTCACGCTTGGTCATGTACGTGGCGTCGCCGTAGTGCTGCTCGTTCAGCAGGGCGGTGACGTCGGCGGGCCACCCGGGCAGCGCCAGTTCCACGGTGTCCAAGGCCCGCCGGTAGGGCGAGGAGTACACGTACGGTTCGCGGCCCACGAGTTTCTCGAGCGCGGTGCGCAGCCACTGGCACTGGCGGTAGCCGCGCGGCGTCAGCCCGACGAGGTCGCGGGACAGGGCGTGCGCGGCCTGGCTGTTCCACGGCCGTGGGTCCTGGTAGAAGCTGGTGTGCTTGGTCGCGTTCTCGATCGATTCGGCGTGGCGTACGAGGGTGAGGAGCATGCGTCACCCCCAGGTGAGACTGGTGAGGATCAGGAAGCACCCGTAGCCGGGCGGTCGCGGCAGCTGCGGTTCGGTGTGGTGGTCGCACTGGATGCCCGGCGAGCCCGTGGGCGGACCACAGCGATGGACCTCACCACCAACGGTGCGTTAGAACTAGGACTATCTTCGGCAGCATCCAACAAACCATCAATAGGGCTAGGACTATCGAGTGAGGTTGTCCGAATCCGCATGAAACAGGAGGTACGGATGAGCAGCCCCGCCTACCAGCAGATGGCCGCTGAACTGCGCGCCGCCATCGAGGACGGGACCTATCCCGCAGGCGGCACCCTGCCGAAAATCATCGACCTCGCCCAACAGCACGGAGTCGCCAAGCAGACCGCCCGCGAAGCCGTCGCCCGACTCGAAGCCGAGGGCCTGGTCGACGTCACCCGCCGCCGCGGAACCGTCGTCCGCACCCGGCCCGCCCGCCGACGCCTCACCCGCGGCCGCCAGGTCCACCGCGACGAACGCGGCTACTACTTCGACGCCTCCGCCCAGCCCTGGACCGCCCTCGAACCACCCGCCATCACC
>NZ_JAAXYC010000208.1 GCF_018619185.1 Streptomyces sp. McG3
GCCGCCGCCGTCGGCGGAGGCCCCGCTCGCGGAGCGCCGGCGTCCGGCGCGCGGCTTCGACGGCCCACGCCCGCCGGTGACCCGCAGACCGGCCAGCAGCGCTCCGACGACGACCACGGAAACCAGCACAGCGATGAAGACGCTCATGCCCCCACCCGCCCTTCTCTTCCCCCGAAGCGAGGTCCCCCGTCGCTTCCCCGTTGTTGTGTGACAGGGGGATTCCCCAGTGCTCCGCGCGCCAAAGCGGACTTGAGCAACTCCAGAGCTTCGGCCCAGGATGGCGCCCATGACACAGGGACGAGCGACACAGGGAACCCCGGCAGAGGGGCGGCCACTGCTCAACCGCCGCCTCGCCGCGTTCGGCACGACGATCTTCGCGGAGATGTCCGCGCTGGCCGTACGGACCGGCTCCATCAATCTCGGCCAGGGCTTCCCCGACACCGACGGCCCCGAGGAGATCCGGGAGGCGGCGGTCCGGGCGCTGCGCGCCGGGCACGGCAACCAGTACCCGCCGGGCCCCGGCGTCCCGGAGCTGCGCACCGCCGTCGCAGCCCATCAGGAGCGCTTCTACGGCCTGAGCTGGTCGCCGGAGACGGAGGTCCTGGTCACGACCGGCGCCACCGAGGCGATCGCCGCCTCGCTGCTCGCCCTCCTGGAGCCGGGCGACGAGGTCATCGCGTTCGAGCCGTACTACGACTCGTACGCCGCCTGCATCGCCCTGGCGGGCGCGAAGCGCGTACCGCTCACCCTGCGCGCCCCGGACTTCCGCCCAAACCTCGACGAACTGCGCACCCTGATCACCCCGCGCACCCGCCTCCTGCTCCTGAACACCCCGCACAACCCGACCGGCGCGGTGCTCACCCCCGGCGAACTCGCCGGTATCGCGGCCCTCGCGGTCGAGCACGATCTGCTGGTGGTGACCGACGAGGTGTACGAGCACCTGGTCTTCGCGGGGGAGCACCACCCGATCGCCGCGCTCCCCGGGATGCGCGGGCGCACGGTGTCGATCTCCTCCTCGGGCAAGACGTTCTCGTACACCGGGTGGAAGATCGGCTGGGTCACCGGGGACGCGCCACTGGTGGCCGCCGTGCGGGCGGCGAAGCAGTATCTGACCTTCGTCAGCGGGGGACCGTTCCAGTACGCGATCGCCGAGGCGCTCGCGCTGCCCGACGCCTTCTTCACCGACTTCCGGGAGGGCATGCGCCGCAAGCGGGACCTGCTGGCGAAGGGGCTGCGCGCCGCGGGCTTCCGGGTGTACGAGCCGGAGGGGACGTACTTCATCACCACCGACATCTCCCCGTTCGGCGACGAGGACGCGGGCGCCTTCTGCCGCGCGCTCCCGGAACGCTGCGGGGTGGCGGCCGTGCCGGTCTCGGTCTTCTACGACGACCCGGAGGCCGGCCGCAGCCAGGTCCGCTTCACCTTCTGCAAGAAGGACGAGGTCCTGGAAGAGGCGGTTACCCGACTCAAGCGATTGGCGGTCTGACAGGGGGCGCGAAAAGAGCGCCGCCCGGTTGCTTCGGGGTGCGGGACCTGCTCAAACCCTGCTCCCGGAGCGACCACAGTTCACTCGGTGTCCTTGGGGTGTCTCGGGGACGCGTACACGAGGATCACGGTGGCGGTCTCCGTGCTGACCAGGTAGCGCACTCGACCACCGCTGGTGACCTCGTACTCCCACTGGTCCAGGTCGGAACCCTTCCACGCTTTGGTGGCGTGCCTGCCGCGCAACTGATGCTGGCGATTCCAGTTGGACCGGGTCAGGGGGTCACTCCGGAGAGCATCAAGGCAGCGATGCGCGCTCGACAGGGCCACGCGACACAGTTCCTCCCAGCCCGTCACCGCCTCTGTGGTCCCGAAGACGACGTTCCACCCGTTGAGGGGCGGAACGCTCACTCGGTCTCCTTTCTTCGGGCTCACCCACGCACCTCGACCTGACCGAGGTCATCACCGTCAAGCGGACGCAACGATTCCCTGAGCTGCTCGGGATCGGCATTGATGCGTGCTGTGGCGCGCCAGGAGACGATCGCGCGGTGCACAGCCTCTCCCGCCCCCAGTTCGGCGGCGTCCGACAGCGCTTCGAGAAGCTCGACAGTGAAAGCCCGAACCTCTTCCGCGTCCAGGTGTCGCGCCCAGGGGAACACCTCGGGCAGGGCGAGGAGGAGCGCTCTGGCACCGTCGTCCTGCTTCATCAGTGCAAGGAAAAGCCGCGAGGCGGTGGTCAGATTCTCCTCCGCACCCTCCGCGCGTACAGCCGTGGTCAGCACCATGTCCGGCGCGTCCCGATGGGTGACCCGAAGCCGCCCCAGGGCAGCGGCTCTGGCCGCGACACCTTTGGGGTTACGGGACAGATCGGTGAAGGAGACGGATTCCGTTTCTGCGTCCAGACGCACGATAGACATAATCAGAGATTACTCAGATCACGATCTGATTTCAAGGGGGACTGCCCGACCCTCAGTGCGCGCACCTTGACCTTCTGCAAGAAGGACGAGGTCCTCTCGGAGGCGGTGGAGCGCCTGGCACGGCTGGGCTGAGCACGGCTGGGCTGAGCACGGAGACGGCCCGGGAGACGGTCCTGCTGACCGTCTCCCGGGCCGTGCCCGTCGCGCTCTGAGGGACTAGGGCCTCTCGTTTGGATCATGCCGGGCTCGCGGGGCCCGGCACGCGCATCTGCCGCGTTGTCGTCGGTCGCCAATGCTCCGCAGTGACTCTCTCCTCCGCCTTGCAGCCGCACGCACCGGACCCCACTCCCTGATCCGGCCTGATCCAAACGAAAGACCCTAGGCGCCCGCAGGCTCCTCGCCCTCCGTCTTCTCCTCGGCGGGTTCGATGCCGAGGCGCTCGACGAGCCACTTGTCGAACTCGATCGAGGCGCGGACCCAGCTCACCGTCGAGGAGACGAAGTGCTCCAGGCTGACGCCGGTGCCGATGAGCATCTGCGCCTCACCGATCAGCCGGACGGAACCCGCCTCGCCCTCCTCGCCCTCGTGGGCGTGGGTGTAGACCTTGGGCCACAGGGTGCGGCGGTTCCAGTCGTCGATGGCGTCCAGCAGCACGGGACGCTGGTCGAGGTCGTGGGGGCGGTCGTAGAACGTGCGGACCGAGAAGACCTGCTGCTCGTCCTCGCCCCGGAACATGAAGTACGTCCGGAACTCTTCCCACGGCGCCGCGAGGTCGCCCTCGTCGTCGACGACGTACTTCAGCTCCATCTGGTCGAGGAGCTGCTTGACGAGGTCCTGGTCAGGGACGACGGGGCCCTCCGGTCCTGCCGCCTGCGGTTCGGGCTGGCCCCCGAAATTAGGAATCGAGGACGGATCGATGCTCACCGTTATTTCCCTTCGTGCGGTTGCGGCCATCCTCTCCCATGGCGGGCGGGGCATGGCAAGCCCGGGCGGTCCCGATCCGCCACAAGCTGACAGACAGCGCGTGCGGACGGGACCCGCCGGGCGTCCGCAGGACACCGGCCGGACCGTCACCGACAGCCCGCGACGCTCCGTGACCGGCGGTTACGGTCTCGCCCGGGAGGCCCTTACGCGGCGCGGCCGACGATCAGTCCGTCCTCGGTCCGCTCCACCCGTACGGTGTCACCGTCGCGGACCTCGCCGGACAGGATCTCCTTGGCGAGCCGGTCGCCGATCGCCGTCTGGATGAGCCGGCGCAGCGGCCGTGCCCCGTACGCCGGGTCGTTGCCCTCCTCTGCGAGCCAGGCCAGCGCCTCCGGCGAGACCTCCAGGGTGAGCCTGCGGTCGGCGAGGCGCTTCGCCAGCCGGTCGATCTGGAGCCCGGCGATGTGCGCGAGCTCGTCGCCGGACAGGGCGGAGAAGACCACCAGGTCGTCGAGCCGGTTGATGAACTCCGGCTTGAAGGAGGCCCGCACCACGTCCAGCACCTGCTGCTTCTTGACCTCGGGCTTGACCAGGGGATCCATCAGGAACTGGGAGCCGAGGTTGGAGGTGAGGACGAGGATGGTGTTGCGGAAGTCGACCGTGCGGCCCTGGCCGTCGGTGAGCCGGCCGTCGTCGAGGACCTGGAGCAGGACGTCGAAGACCTCGGGGTGGGCCTTCTCGACCTCGTCCAGCAGCACGACGCTGTACGGGCGGCGGCGGACGGCCTCGGTGAGCTGGCCGCCCTCCTCGTAGCCGACGTAGCCGGGCGGGGCGCCGACGAGGCGGGCGACGCTGTGCTTCTCGCCGTACTCGCTCATGTCGATGCGGATCATGGCCCGCTCGTCGTCGAACAGGAAGTCCGCGAGCGCCTTGGCCAGCTCGGTCTTGCCGACGCCGGTGGGCCCGAGGAAGAGGAACGACCCGGTGGGCCGGTCGGGATCCGCGATACCGGCCCTCGTGCGCCGTACGGCGTCGGACACGGCCTGCACGGCCTCGCTCTGCCCGATCAGCCGCCTGCCCAGCTCGGACTCCATCCGCAGCAGCTTCTGGGTCTCGCCCTCCAGCAGCCGTCCGGCCGGAATGCCGGTCCAGGCTCCGACGACGTCCGCGATGTCGTCGGGGCCGACCTCCTCCTTGACCATGGTGTCCTTGGAGGCTTCCTGCTCCGCCTCGGCGGCCTCCTCCAACTCCCGCTCCAGGCCCGGGATCTCCCCGTACAGCAGCTTGGACGCGGCGTCGAAGTCACCGTCGCGCTGGGCGCGTTCGGCCTGGCCCCGCAGTTCGTCGAGGCGCTCCTTCAGCTCACCGACCCGGTTGAGGCCCTGCTTCTCCTTCTCCCAGCGGGCGTTGAGGCCGCGCAGCTCCTCCTCCCTGTCGGCGAGGTCGCGGCGCAGCTTCTCCAGACGCTGCTTGGAGGCGGGGTCGGACTCGTTCTTGAGGGCCAGCTCCTCCATGCGCAACCGGTCGACGGAACGCTGGAGTTCGTCGATCTCCAGCGGCGAGGAGTCGATCTCCATACGGAGCCGGGAGGCGGCCTCGTCGACGAGGTCGATGGCCTTGTCGGGGAGGAAGCGGGAGGTGATGTAGCGGTCGGAGAGGGTGGCGGCTGCCACCAGCGCCGAGTCCGCGATCTGCACCTTGTGGTGGGCCTCGTAGCGGCCCTTGAGCCCGCGCAGGATCGCGATGGTGTCCTCGACGGAGGGCTCGGCGACCAGCACCTGCTGGAAGCGCCGCTCCAGGGCGGGATCCTTCTCGATGCGCTCGCGGTACTCGTCGAGCGTGGTCGCGCCGACCATGCGCAGCTCGCCGCGGGCCAGCATCGGCTTGAGCATGTTGCCCGCGTCCATGGCGGAGTCGCCGCCGGCGCCCGCGCCGACGACGGTGTGCAGTTCGTCGATGAACGTGATGATCCGGCCGTCGCTCTCCTTGATCTCGGAGAGGACGGTCTTCAGGCGCTCCTCGAACTCGCCGCGGTACTTCGCGCCGGCGACCATCGCGCCGAGGTCCAGCGAGACCAGCCGCTTGTTCTTCAGGCTCTCGGGAACGTCGCCCTTGACGATGCGCTGGGCGAGACCCTCGACGACGGCGGTCTTGCCGACGCCGGGCTCACCGATGAGCACGGGGTTGTTCTTCGTCCGGCGGGACAGCACCTGCACGACGCGGCGGATCTCCTGGTCGCGGCCGATGACCGGGTCCAGCTTGCCCTCGCGCGCGGCGGCCGTGAAGTCGGTGCCGAACTTCTCCAGGGCCTTGTACTGGCCCTCCGGGTCGGGTGTGGTCACCCGGCGCCCTCCCCTGCTCGTCTCGAATGCGGCCAGCAGCTTCTTCGCACCGGCGCCCTGCCCGTCGAGGATCTCACCGGCACGGCCGCCCTTGGCCGCGATGCCGATCAGCAGGTGCTCGGTGGAGATGTAGTCGTCGCCCAGCTCCTCGGCCCGCTGGGCGGCGTCCTGGATGACGGCCAGCAGCTCGCGGTTGGGCGCCGGCGGGGCGACGGTGGAGCCGGTGACGCTGGGCAGGCCCCCGAGCAGCCGCTCGGTCCCGCCCCGCACCGCGGCCTGGTCGGCCTCGACGGCGGCGAGGAGGTCGATGACGTTCTCGTTGTCCTGGCCCGCCAGCAGCGCGAGGAGCAGGTGCCCCGGGGTCAGATCGGCGTGCCCGTCCTTCACGGCCCTGCTGGTGGCCGCGTTGATGGCGTCCCGGCTCTTGTTGGTCAGCTCGGCGTCCACGTGTGGTTGCTCCTCCTCGCGCACGGTTCCTGTGTTGACTTAATCAACCTACACAAAGTTGAGTCTATTCCACTCAAGGCGCTGCGCGCACGCGCTGCGGCCCCTCGGCGACGACCCTCGTACGCTGCCCCCATGGCAGACGTACACCACCCCACTCCCGCATACGTCGCGTTCTGGCGCGAGAGCCACCTGTCCACCCTGACGACGCCCCGCCCGGACGGCACGCCGCACGTGGTGCCGGTGTGCGTGACGTACGACCCGGAGGCCGGGGTGGCGCGCGTGATCACCGACGGGGGCAGCCGCAAGGTCGCCAACATCCGGGCCGCCGGCCCCGGCGGGGCACGCGTGGCCGTCTGTCAGATCGACAGGGCCCGCTGGGCGACCCTGGAGGGCCTCGCGGTCATCCGCACGGAGCCGGAGGCCGTCGCGGACGCGGAAGCCCGTCACGAGGCGCGCTACGGCCGCGCCCCGCGGATCAACCCGACCCGGGTCGTCATCGAGATCGCCCTCGACCGGGCGCTCGGCAAGGCCTGACCCACGGCTCCCCCGGACGCCGCCCCCGTACGGGAACAGCACAACGGCGCCACCGTGTTCAGGTCACGGTGGCGCCGCTGTGTGGGGGAAGCGCCGGAGCGATAGGTGACGACGGGGGAATCGCTCAGGCACTGCGGGGGGTGGCGGAAAGTGGTTCTGCGTCGAACAGCTCATGGTCCCGCTGATCGAGATTGACGAAGATCATGCCGTACCTGACAGCACAGCGGACCGGCTGCGGCGCACCGCGCGGCCGACGGAGACAGCGATAGGCGCGGACGTCCTCGTCCTCTTCCATCACCACGACGATCGGCTCTCCGAACAGGGTGACCATCAACGAGTCGCCACGGCGGGGGAGTGCCGTGAGCAGATCGATGAAATGCCACCCTGAGCGATAGGCGGTTGCCATCTCGCGCCGGAAGGTGCGGTCGTCCGGCGGGGTACTCATACCCGACCCCGTGCGGCAGGGGCGTTCTCCGACAACGGCCCGGGGGCTGCTTCCGCCCCCGTCGTCCGTGCGGGCATCGAGTCCCAGGCCAGGTCCGGAGGCGGAGCGGCCTGCACCTGTGCGCCGGCCGTACCGTGGTTCACGCCGCCCTCAACGAGGTCAAGAACACTCAGCGCCCCGGTCGTCAGCCCAACGGAGAAGGCAACAGCAAGCACCGAGCGAAGCGTTTTGTTACTCATGATGGGCTTCGTCCTCACTTCCAAGGTTTCCTCTCCCCCGCAGAACAAGACGATGGCCCATCCAGGCACGTCAACGCCACAGAAGCGATGCATCATGTTCCTGCTGATTCATGTTCCTGGGGGGTGGAGAATTGACCACAGACAGCACCAAAGCAGTACATCCCCACTCGGTTAGTGCCTTGTGTGACGAGGGAGCACGGCTCTACGCCAGTGCGCTGAGTGTGGGCAAAATAGCTCGCGTCGAGGCGGAAGACGCCCCGTGTCTGCTGGAATTCGCCCTGCTCCATCCCGATCCCGACGACCCCACCTGGCTACGGCCGGTGCCGCCGTCCGCGGCGCTCACGCAGCGGCTCCACCCGATCGAGCGGGAGATCCAGGAGCGAAGGCGGCTCTCGGTGGAGCTCACCGAGGTGTTCGAACCCTTCATGGCGATCAGTGCCCAGGCTCCGCCGACCACACACGCCATTACGGTTCTCGAAGGCATCGGCCGCATCAACGCCTCGATCGAACTCGCCCTCGCCGAGTGCCGTTCGGAAGTCCTCACCATTCAGCCCGGCGGCGGACGCAGCGAGAACGCGCTCACCATCGCCATGGAACGCGGCAAGATGCTCACCGAACGTGGCGTCGGCATGCGCACCCTGTATCAGCACACCGTCCGCCACAGCCATGGAACCCTCAATTACGCGGCCCGAATGGCCGAGAGCAAGGTGGAGATCCGCACACTCGAAGAGCTGATAGAGCGGCTCATGATTTTCGACCGCACCGTCGCCTTCATACCGGCCACCGACGACCGCACCGTAGCCCTTGAGCTGCGGCACCCCGGCATCGTGGAGTACCTCGCCAAGGTCTTCGAGCAGTTCTGGCATCGCGCGGTACCCCTTCAGGAACAGATTCCCTACGACTCCACGACGGACGGCATTTCCGGGGTAAGACATTCGATCGCCAAACTGCTCGTCGAGGGCCACGTCGACGAGGCGATCGCCCGCCGCCTCGGCATGAACGTACGCACCTGCCGGTCCCACATCGCCAAACTCAGCGTCGCGCTCGGCAGCAACAGCCGGGCCCAGCTCGGCTATTTGATCGCACGATCCGGAATCCTGGAATCAGGCCCCGACCACACGCTCAACCCCGAGCCCGGAGCATGACCGCTCCCGGTGGCGAACGACCGCTCCCGGTGGCGGGCGACCGGTGACGTGTCGACGACCGGTGGAATCCCGAACTCCCCTGCCGCCTGCGAGAATTCCGTACGTCAGGCCTGACCGACCTGACGCGTTCCCGCCACGCGACAGAAAGACCACGAAGACCGGATGAACGACACCACCCCCATACCCGCCGCCGTCGAGGACGACCACCACGGGGAGATCCTGGTCCAACTCGCGGGCGAACACGGCGAGACGCTCGTCGTGAGCGGCGAGAGGATCCCCCGTGTCGTCCTCACCCGCGCCCCCGGCACGGCGGTCGACGACCACATCGCCATCGGCACCCGCGACCCCCGCCACCTCACGCTCACCGTGGACGGCCGGGAAGCGACGATCACGCCCGCCAAGGGGAGACTCAGCCGCCGCTCCTACCGGGTCGACGTCACCTGCGCGGGTACGTCCTACCGGCTCGTGCCCGACTCGATCCCGAGCAGCCGGCTGACCCGGAACGGCAAGCGGCTCGGGGACTTCTCCTCGGACGGCGACCGGCGGGTGCTCGCCGAGTGGCGGTCCGGGGCCGCCGTCGAGCCGCTCGACGCGGCGATCGGCTACGCGCTGGCCGCCGCGTTCGGCACCGGCGGCCAGCCGATGTGGATGATGGCGGTCGACGCGGTCAGCGAGCTCCTGCCGTAGGCCCCGCGCCCCGCACACGCAGAGGGGCCGGGAGAGCGTTCATCCGCTCTCCCGGCCCCTCTGCGGGCCATGGGCTCAGTCCGTCGGCCGCTTCGGCTTCGGCCGCCAGACCACCAACGCGCTGGTCTGCTGCACGTCCTGGTACGGCACGAGGTCCCGACGGTACGAGGCGTGCACCTGGGCCTCGCGCTGCTGCATGGCGACCGCCGCGCCGTCCACCGTCGCCGAGAGCTCGGCGACGCGCTGCTGGAGGGCCGCGACCTGGTTCTCCAGCTCGATGATCCGCTTGATGCCCGCGAGGTTGATGCCCTCGTCCTGCGACAGCTGCTGCACGGTGCGCAGCAGCTCGATGTCGCGGGCCGAGTAGCGCCGGCCGCGCCCGGCCGTACGGTCCGGGGAGACCAGGCCGAGACGGTCGTACTGGCGCAGTGTCTGCGGGTGCAGGCCCGAGAGCTGGGCCGCGATCGAAATCACGTACACCGGGGTCTCATCGGTCAGCTGGTACGGATTGCGTCGACGGCCGTCCATCTCAAGCTCCCTTCGCAGCCTGGAACAGTTCCGCCCGCGGGTCCTCGTCCGCGGTCGCCTTCCGGTAGGCCTCCAGGGCGTCCCTGGCCTCCTGGCCCAGGTCGCGCGGGACCGCGACCTCCACGGTGACCAACAGGTCGCCGCGGGTGCCGTCCTTGCGCACCGCGCCCTTGCCCCGGGCGCGCATCGTACGCCCGTTGGGGGTGCCGGCGGGAAGCTTCAGGGTGACCGGGGGGCCGCCGAGCGTGGGGACCTTGACCTCGCCGCCGAGCGTCGCCTCCGGATAGGTGACGGGCACGGTGACCGTGAGGTTGTCGCCCTTGCGGCCGAAGACGGGGTGGGCGTCGACGTGGACGACGACATACAGATCGCCGGCCGGACCGCCGCGCTCACCCGCGCCGCCCTTGCCGCGGAGCCGGATCCGCTGGCCGTCGGAGACGCCCGCCGGAATCCTCACCTGCATGGTGTGCGCCGACTTCGCCCGGCCGCTTCCCTTGCAGACGTCGCACGGGTCCTGGGCGATGAGGCCCCGGCCCTTGCAGTCCACACAGGGGTCGGTGAGCGAGAAGCCGCCGCCGCTGCCGCGCGAGACCTGGCCGGTGCCGACGCAGGTCGGGCAGACCCGGGGGGTGCCGTTCTTGTCGCCGGTGCCGGAACACGCCTTGCAGGGCGCCTGGCTGGACATCCGGAGCGGGACCGTGGCCCCGTCGACCGCCTCGGTGAAGCTGAGCGTCACCTCGGACTCGATGTCCTGGCCGCGCTTCGGCTGGACCCGGGTGCCCGTGCCGCCGCGGTTGAACAGCCCGCCGAAGACGTCGCCGAGACCGCCCCCGCCGCCGCCGAAACCGCCGCCCGCACCGCCCTGTCCGCCGCCCGGGGCGCCCCCGCCGAAGAGGTCGCCCAGGTCGAAGTTGAAGTTGCCGCCGGCAGCACCGGGGCCGGCCCGGAAGCCACCGTTGCCGAAGAGGGCGCGTGCCTCGTCGTACTCCTTGCGCTTCTTGGGGTCACCGAGGACGTCGTTCGCCTCGGAGATCTCCTTGAAGCGCTCCTCCGCCTTGGCGTCGCCCTTGTTGGCGTCCGGGTGGAACTCGCGGGCGAGCTTCCGGTACGCCTTCTTGACCTCGGCGTCGGTGGCGTCCTTGGGGACGCCGAGGACCTTGTAGTAGTCCTTCTCGACGAAGTCCTTCGTGCTCATCGACGTCCCTCCTTCCGGACGATCGGCCGAGCGGCCGGCCCGTGGGCCGGCCGCCGGGCCGGTCGGTGGGCACCGTGGTGGTCAGACGCGTTGCCGTCAGACCTCCTCGGTGCCACCGCTCTCCTCGTCGTCTGTCTTCTCTTCCTTGGCCGCGGCGGGCGTGGCGCCCGGCTGCGGCTCGGCGACGGCCACCCGCGCGGGGCGGATGGTGCGCTCGCCGATGCGATACCCCGGCTGCAGGATCGCCACGCAGGTCGTCTCGGTGACGTCCGGCGCGTAGCTGTGCATCAGGGCCTCGTGGATCGTCGGGTCGAAGGGCTCGCCCTCCTTGCCGAACTGCTGGAGGCCCAGCTTCGCGACGGTGGTCTCCAGCGATTCGGCCACCGACTTGAAGCCGCCGACCAGCTCGCCGTGTTCCCGCGCGCGGCCGACGTCGTCGAGGACGGGCAGGAGCTCGGACAGGAGGTTCGCGACAGCGATCTCCTTGACCGTGACCCGGTCCCGCTCGACGCGGCGGCGGTAGTTCTGGTACTCGGCCTGGAGCCGCTGGAGGTCCGCGGTGCGCTCACCGAGCGCGGTGCGTACCTGGTCCAGCTGTGCGGTCAGACCGACGGTCGGGTCGAGGTCCCCGGCCGGGGCCGCCGCCTCCTCCTCGGAGGAGTCGGCGGCCTTCGGCTCGGCGTCATCAGGGGTGGCGCCGGAGGGGACGTCGGGCTTCTCCTCGAAGCCCGGAGTCTCCTCGGTCACGCCGCACCGCCCTTGGTGTCCTTCTCGTCGTCCACGATCTCGGCGTCGACGACATCGTCGTCGGCCTTGGCCTGACCGTCGCCCGGGGCGTCGGAGCCCGGGGTCGCACCCTCGGCCTGGGCGTTGGCGTACATCGCCTGGCCCAGCTTCTGGGAGACGGCCGCGACCTTCTCGGTGGCCGTGCGGATCTCGGCGGAGTCCTCGCCCTTGAGCTTCTCCTTCAGCTCGCCGACAGCGGTCTCCACCTCCGTCTTCACGTCACCGGGGACCTTGTCCTCGTTGTCCTTGAGGAACTTCTCCGTCTGGTAGACGAGCTGCTCGCCCTGGTTGCGCGACTCGGCGGCCTCGCGGCGGGCGTGGTCCTCCTCCGCGTACTTCTCGGCCTCTTCGCGCATCCGGTTGACCTCGTCCTTCGGCAGCGAGGAGCCGCCGGTGACGGTCATCTTCTGCTCCTTGCCGGTGCCGAGGTCCTTGGCGGCGACGTGCATGATGCCGTTGGCGTCGATGTCGAAGGCGACCTCGATCTGCGGCACACCGCGCGGGGCCGGCGGCAGACCGGTCAGCTCGAACATCCCGAGCTTCTTGTTGTACGCCGCGATCTCGCGCTCGCCCTGGTAGACCTGGATCTGCACGGACGGCTGGTTGTCCTCGGCCGTCGTGAAGATCTCGGAACGCTTGGTCGGGATCGTGGTGTTGCGCTCGATGAGCTTGGTCATGATCCCTCCCTTGGTCTCGATGCCGAGGGACAGCGGGGTGACGTCGAGGAGCAGGACGTCCTTGACCTCGCCCTTGAGGACACCGGCCTGGAGCGAGGCGCCGATGGCGACGACCTCGTCCGGGTTCACACCCTTGTTGGCGTCCTGACCGCCGGTCAGCTCCTTGACGAGCTCGGCGACGGCGGGCATACGGGTGGAGCCACCGACGAGAACGACGTGGTCGATCTCGGAGAGCTGGATGCCCGCGTCCTTGATGACGTTGTGGAACGGGGTCTTGCAGCGGTCCAGGAGGTCCGAGGTCAGCTGCTGGAACTGCGAGCGCGTGAGCTTCTCGTCCAGGTGCAGCGGGCCCTCGGCGGACGCCGTGATGTAGGGCAGGTTGATCGTGGTCTCGGTCGAGGACGAGAGCTCGATCTTCGCCTTCTCCGCGGCCTCGCGGAGACGCTGGAGAGCCATCTTGTCCTTGGACAGGTCCACGCCGTGCCCGTTGGCGAACTGCTTCACCAGGTAGTCGACGACGCGCTGGTCCCAGTCGTCACCACCGAGGTGGTTGTCACCGTTGGTGGCCTTGACCTCGACGACGCCGTCGCCGATCTCCAGGAGGGACACGTCGAAGGTGCCGCCACCGAGGTCGAAGACGAGGATCGTCTGGTCGTCCTTGTCGAGGCCGTACGCCAGCGCGGCGGCGGTCGGCTCGTTGACGATGCGCAGGACGTTGAGGCCCGCGATCTCACCGGCCTCCTTCGTCGCCTGACGCTCGGAGTCGTTGAAGTACGCCGGGACGGTGATGACCGCGTCGGTCACCTTCTCGCCCAGGTAGGACTCGGCGTCGCGCTTCAGCTTCTGCAGGATGAAGGCGCTCATCTGCTGCGGGTTGAAGCTCTTGCCGTCCAGGTCGATCTTCCAGTCAGTGCCCATGTGGCGCTTGACGGAGCGGATGGTCCTGTCGACGTTGGTGACCGCCTGGCGCTTCGCGACCTCGCCGACGAGCACCTCGCCGTTCTTGGCGAAGGCGACGACGGACGGCGTGGTCCTGGCGCCTTCGGCGTTGGTGATGACGGTGGGCTCGCCGCCTTCGAGAACGCTGACGACGGAGTTAGTCGTGCCCAGGTCGATGCCGACCGCACGTGCCATTTCAATTCCTCCAACTGACTACTTGAGTGGATCTGACTCAAGAATGCATGACGCCGACGCCGGAGTCAACAGACCTGAGTCGCTTACGCTCAACTTAAGTGCTCGCAAAGAGCACACCCAGGGCGCCTCCACCCTCCGCCGAGCCCTCCCGGGCACCTCACGACCGCACCCGCGCACGCCACACCCCTCGCGCACCACCCGCCCCACCGTCTCACCGTGGGATCGTTCTGTCACAAAATGCCGTGAGACGGTCGTAACCGTCACCGACCGGCAGGTTTCAGCGTGGATCGTCACACCATCGAACCTCGAACCCCGGGCGGGCGCGATGCAGAACGCGAGGAAGCCGCGCGTACGGCGGAAGAACCAGAGAAGCCTGAAGGGCCAGGCGAGCCAGCAGGGCCACAAGGGCGGGAAGGACGGGAAGAGCGGGAGGAGCCGGCAGGGCAACCAGGGCCGGCAGGTCCGGCAACCGGGACAGCCGCCCCC
>NZ_JAAXYC010000209.1 GCF_018619185.1 Streptomyces sp. McG3
GCGGGGGACGTGTCCTGTGCTGCTCCACCTGAACAACGTAGGTCGCGGGGGGCGGGGAATCAGGCGTTGGACACGCGCTTTGGCCGACCTTGGCGTTGCGTTCGATGTCACACGGCCGAAAGGCGCACTGTTCGGACCGACGGAAGTGGCCCGGCCGATCACCTGGTTCGAGCCGGGGGTGGACCCGGGGGTACCGCACGGTTTGAACCGGGGAGGGGCCGGGGCACCGCACGGATCGAACCGGGGAGGGGTCGTAGGGGCCGCATGGTTTGAACCGGGGAAGGGCCGGAGGGACCGCACGGATCGAACCGGAAAGGGACCGCACGGTTTGACCGGGGGAGGGCCCGGAGGCACCGCGCCGCTCGGACGGAGGGAGGGACCCTGGCGGCGGCACGGCCCCAACCAGGTGGGTGGGAGGGACCCGTGAAACCGCACTGTCCGGACCCACCGGGCCGCCCCGTAAACTGGAGAATCGGTCCACTCCGGGACCCGGCCGAACAGCCGAGCCGGACCCGGACGCCCCTGACCCCCTCCTCACTCCAGGAAGTCGCCAAAGTGTCGCTCACGATCGGAATCGTCGGTCTGCCGAATGTCGGCAAGTCGACCCTGTTCAACGCCCTGACCAAGAACGACGTGCTGGCGGCCAACTACCCGTTCGCCACGATCGAGCCGAACGTCGGCGTGGTCGGCGTCCCGGACCCGCGCCTGAACAAGCTCGCGGAGATCTTCAGCTCCCAGCGGCTCCTTCCGGCGACGGTGGACTTCGTGGACATCGCCGGCATCGTCCGGGGCGCTTCGGAGGGCGAGGGCCTGGGCAACAAGTTCCTCGCGAACATCCGTGAGTCCGACGCGATCTGCCAGGTCATCCGGGCCTTCAAGGACGAGAACGTCGTCCACGTCGACGGCAAGGTCTCGCCCAAGGACGACATCGAGACGATCAACACCGAGCTGATCCTCGCCGACCTCCAGTCCGTCGAGAAGGCCGTCCCGCGTCTGACAAAGGAATCCCGTCTCCAGAAGGAGAAGGTCGCGGTCCTCGCCGCGGTCGAGGAGGCCCAGAAGATCCTGGAGTCCGGCCAGACGCTGTTCGCCGCGGGCATCACGGCGGCCACCGAGAAGGGCCGGCTCCTCCACGAGCTGCACCTGCTCACCGTCAAGCCGTTCCTGTACGTCTTCAACGTCGACGAGGACGAACTGGTCGACGAGGACTTCAAGAACGACCAGCGCGCCCTGGTCGCCCCCGCCGAGGCGATCTTCCTGAACGCCAAGATCGAGTCCGAGCTGATCGAGCTCGACGACGACGAGGCCCTCGAACTGCTCCAGTCCATGGGCCAGGAAGAGCCCGGCCTCGCCACCCTCGGCCGCGTCGGCTTCGAGACCCTGGGCCTCCAGACCTACCTCACTGCAGGCCCGAAGGAAGCCCGCGCGTGGACCATCAAGAAGGGCGCCACGGCCCCGGAGGCGGCCGGTGTGATCCACACCGACTTCCAGAAGGGCTTCATCAAGGCGGAGATCGTCTCCTTCGCCGACCTGGTGGAGACCGGCTCGGTCGCCGAGGCCCGCTCCAAGGGCAAGGCCCGCATGGAGGGCAAGGACTACGTCATGCAGGACGGGGACGTGGTGGAGTTCCGCTTCAACGTCTGAGCTGGTGAATGTGCACCATCTCATCCGCGAGGCGCTCGCCCGGACACTGCCCGACGAACCAGCTCCCCGCGGCCCCCGCAGTGGGCGGCTACTGGATCCGCACCAACGACGTCGAGATCGACATCGTTGGTGCGGACCGCGCCCATCGCCAAGGAGCTGCTTTTCCTCGGCTCCATCAAGTGGCTGGAGCGGTCGCCCTTCGACCCGCACGATCTGGCAGCTCTCCATCGACACCGGGCCGCCCTCACCGATGAAACCCGTTCCCGTCGTGGCGGTGTCGCGCAGCGGCGTCGAATCTCCGGGACCCGACGTAACCTGCGGCCCCGGTGATGTAGTGACCGCTTGGCCCCTGTGAGTGGCGGATCGCAGGCGAGGCGAGGGATTTCGTGAGCGGGATGGGGATGGGGCCGAAGATGTCGCGGAGAAGTCCTTCGTACCTTGCCCCCTTGCCTGTCACACCCCGGTCAGGGACTCGACGTCCGCGAACAGGCAGGCGTGAGGGGTCTGGCTCCTTGGAGTCAGGCCCCTGCCCCTGCCCTTGATCGGGTCGTTGCCCGACGCGAGGGCGTGTCGGCGACCTGCCCTGAAGGTCAGGTCCCGCCCTCGTCCTCGTCTTCCTCGTCCTGTGCGCGAGGTGAGGTGGGCCGGTGCGGGCTGTGCGAGGTGTCCCAGTAGTGCGGCGGCACCGTGTCGTCCTCGCTCGGCCGCCACCAGCTGTGGTCCTGTTCACCCGCGCCGCTCTCCGCTGCCTGCGGTGTGGCCCTCCCCTCGGCGCCTTCGGTATCCGGTTCCGCGTCCGCGCCGGCGAACGGTGAGCCGCCGGGGGCCGGGGAGCCCTGTGGCCGGGGTCCCGTGGTGGCGTCGTCGGCCGAAGGTTCTTCCTCCTGCCACTCGGCTCCGGTCTCGTCGGGCGTCGGGAGCACGGTCCGGCGGATCTCCTCCGCGGCCTCGTGCAGCCCGGTCATTTCCAGGCTCAGGATCACACGGTGTACGAGCACCGTGTACTCGTCCGTGTCCGGCTTCAGGCCCGTGGCCTCCAGCAACAGGAGCAGCCGATCCGACACCCCCACTTCCTCCTCGCGGTCGAACATCCCTCCTCCCTGACCGTCTCCATCCCACAGCGGACCCCCGACGGTCGCTCCGCTTCGCGCGTCTACGGGCGGAACGAGTAGATGCCGGAAGAGCTCGGGCACCTCGGCGTCGTTGGCCGCCGCCGAGATCTGGGCGAGCGGGCCGATCATCTCGACCGCCTTCTCGATCTCGTTCTCGTGGCGGGCCAACCACCACACCACCGCGCTGCCCGCGCTCTTGAGCACGTCGTCACCGATATAGCGACGCTTGCTGCGCTCGTGCTCACGCTCGTACTCCCAGACCTCCCCGTCCTTGCGGAGGTCGCTCAACTTCCGCAGGCGCTCGCGGTCAGCGGGAGCGAGAGCCAGCGTCACATCGGCCGCCATGGCCTGCACCCGGCCGCTCCGGTCCTGGAGCGGGACGCACAGCTCCCCCTCCAGGAGATACCGCGCGAAGCTCGCCCGGCCGGGCTCCTCGTGGCGGACGACCTCCAGAGCCCGGCTGACGACCGAGGATTCGGCGAGCGCTGGGGACGCGCCGTCGGACAGCACCGCGTGGTCAAGGACCGGCCTCCACCACACCGTGGCGGAGAAGAGGAAGTCGTAACCGTCCGTCGCGCTCGGCAGCGCCGCGTCGACCACCCGGGTCTCCTGGTACGGCTGTTCCACCGGCGCCGCCGGTGGCTCCGGTTCCCCGGGCTCGTACTGTTCGGCCGGCGCCCGGTCACCGAGTGGGGCAGCCATCACGAGCAGCAGGGAGCCCGATGCCGTCACCGCGGACAGAAAGCCCCACAGCAATGCCGACCAGTGCAGGAGACTTCCGAGCACGGCCGGTGTGAGGCTGCAGACGGCGACGAACAGCAGGCTGGAAACGCGGTGTCTCATCGTGCCTCTTCCGTGGTCAATGGTCCGGTACCCGCGTGCTCCGTGCTCCCCGTGCGGGCGTACTGCGCGTGGTCGATGCGCTGCCAGAGGAGGGCGGCGACGGCCGCCCGGGACGGCTGGGGCGATACGCCCGCCCAACCGCAGGCGATGGCGTAGAGGCGGTGGAGGGCGGCCGCGCGGCCACGTGTCGCCCCGACGATCACGTCCAGCGCCAAGTCCCGCGTGCTGTCGCCCATCACGGCGTTCAGCCAGCTGCGCACCAGCGGGTTCCAGGGCTCTGTCGGCGGCTGCGAGAAGACGGTCTGCCAGCCCAGGAACAGGTCGGGCCACGGCGGCGGATCCGGGGCCCGGTCGCTCCACAACAGCTCGGTGAGCAGCAGGAGATGGGTCTCCGATCCGTGAGGCTCCTGGCGCGTCCGGTCCCGTAGACGGTCGATCAGCAGTCGGTAGAGCCGACGGTCCCGGCCGACGAAGTCGAGAAGCGCCTCCCGGGCTTCGCGGGCCGCCTCCCCCTTCCGTACCGCGAGGTAGTGGAGCCGTACCACCGCTTGATCCGGGTGTGTCGTGCCCAGACTCCGGAGGCAGGTGGTGGTCAGGACGCGGGCAAGGCCGTCCGACAGCGGCCCGGACCTCGCGCACGCGTAGATCCGCCTGCGGAACCATCCGCCGAACTCCTCGTGGGTGAGTCCGAGTTCGAGGCCCGCCACGGCTCGCGGGTCACAAGAAGTCCCGGTCGCGATATCCGCCCAGCGCACCACGAGCTCGAAGAGGTGGGCGGGCTGCCCGATGGCCAGGGACCGTTCGCCGTAGCGGACGACGACGTTCACCCGGTCGTCGGTGGTCAGGCCGTGGAGCCCGGCGGCACGATCGATCCAGTCCCTGAGATCGTCGCGCACTCCGGGGAAGTTCGCCCAGAAGTACGCCCGTACCGCGTCGGCGTAGGCCAGCCGCTCGAAGCGGAGCCGCCCGTCCGTGCCCCGCTCGATGCCGAGTGCCGCCAGCCGCTCACCGAAATCCTTCCGCGCGAGTTCGGTCGTCGTCTCTTCCTCGTGCCGCACCGTCCTCATCAGGCCGTGCCACGCCTCGTAGACGGTGTCGGCGTGGGTCTCCTCGAACATCGCCGTCGCGAGCAGCAGGGCCCGTTCGGGGGTGGTGCGGATCTCGGCCACCTGTCGGCCCACCTCACCGGCACGATCGGTCACCGCGTGCATCGCCTGGTCGAGCCATCCCGCGAAGTCCGCGCCGAACCGCCCGCTGTCACGAGCGGCCCTCACGAGCCCAGCGAGCCGCGCCAGTTCCGCCATGGGGGAGCGGTCGCACAGGCGTTGCAGGTCAGCGTTCCTGAGATCCGCGGAGTGGAAGACCATCCGGTCCATGCGGAGGTGCCGGGTGACGACGGCGATACCCCGGGGGCGTCCCAGCGTCACCGTGTGCGGTTCGAGGTCCGGCGCGTGGGCGTGCGCCATCCCCGAAGGCAGGACGACGACCAGGTGAGCCCCGGCCTCCGTGACCTGTGACCGGCGCACGGCCAGGAGCTGCTGGGCCTTGGCGTACGCCTCTTCGTCGGCGATCCCGGAGAGATCGAGGAGGAATCGGTCCCCTGCGGTGGGGGCAAGGCGGGGCTCGTCCTTCTCCGAGGCGGGAAGTTCCTCGAAACGGGCCCCTTCCTCATCGGCACCGCCGTCCTCGCCGAGCTCGTGCAGCAGCATGATCGCCGCGGCGCGGCGGCCGCTGCCGGGCGGAGCGTCCAGCAGCACCACCGACCCGGGCTTCTCCAAGCGGTCCGCGGCGATGCGGAAGCCCGCTGGACGGGCGAACCGCAGGGACAGACGCACCCGGTCCTCACGGACGATCCGGAGGGGCTCGACCCCCTTGCGGATCATCCAGTCCGAGCCGGCGCCGTAGAAGACGTACTGATGCCCCTCGCCGTTGTTCACCGGGCCGCGGGGATCGTTGACGGTGACGTGGTCCTGCTCGGTCATCGTTCGTCGCCCGAGCGTCGGCGCTCCCGCTCGAAGCGCTGGTGGACCGTACCGCTGTTGTCACCGGCCGTGAACTGGACCCCGGTGTTGTCCCCTTCGAAGTGGGGAGCGTTGTACTGATGCCCTCGGCCGGTGTTCACCGGCCCCTGCGGCTCGTTGACGAAGGTGCCGGACAGGTCTCCGTTGAGGTTTCCGATGCCGCCGCGCACGCGCTGTTCGACGTCGTGCGTCCGCATCCTGGTGTGCCCGGGGTCCTGGGCGGGCGTCTTGCGGGACTTCGCCTCCGCCCCCTCCCGCGACGCCCGGGCGTCGCGGTCCACCGTGCCCAATTCGGGTAACAGCCGGGCGAGGGAGTCACCGAGCGCCGTGAGGTCCGCGTCGGCGTTGCGGTGGTCGAACCGCCTGTACTGGCAGTCCGCCAGCTCCCGCAGATCGTCCGGGAGGACGGCTGGGTCGATCCGGGTGGCCTTTCCGACGAGCACGGGGATCACGAGGATGCCGCGGTCGAGTGCCGTCTCGATCTCACGGCGGGTCCAGTCCTGCTCGGATTCGATGGCGGGGCGGCCGTCGGCACCCCGCACCTCGGTCCAGCGTGGGCCGATCACAGCGAGCAGCGCCTCGCATTCCTCCACCGCCCTGACCAGTTCCGCCGGGAAGCGGTGTCCGAGCTTGATCGAGTTACTGTCGAGGAAGATCCGATCCTTGCCGAACCGCCGGATGAGCTCCCGAGCGATCATGGCTGCAGAGGATTCCTCATCGCCAGTTCGGTAGTTGACGAAGACCTCGGGCATAAAGGTTCCCTTCGTGAGAGGAAGACGGAAGACGGGCTGAGCGGGTACAATCTCGGGCGCTGCGGAGCGGCGACCGAGGCTTGGTGGACCCGGCCGTGATGCCTCGGCCGTGTGAGGGCAGGGGCGTCCGTAGGGATGGCGGTGTGTCAGTGAGTGCGTCTCCGGTCGCGGGCGGCCCGAATAGCCGGGGCGCCGTGGGCGGAATCAGATGAGCCCGCTAGAGATCGTGGGATCCGGAGAGCCGACGGGACCGGGAAGCCCGGTGCCTGGATTGTTTCGAGCCGGCGTCAATCCTGGGCAGGGGCGAGGACACGTGCCAGCGCCGGCTGCAGATCGCTTACGGCCCGGCTGCTTCGGGACCGTGAGAGTTCCCGTGCCAGACGTCGGATGTCGCTGTTCACCGTGGCCGAGGGCACGGCCGGCATCATCCCCAGGAGCTCCCCGGCGATCGCGCATGCGTGCTCGACCTCTCCGGAAGCGGCGTGGGCCAAGGACCTGCGAAAGCCGTACCGGGTGCGATTGCGCAGCGCGTGCGGCGGGAGGCGGTGGCACTCCCGGTCGAGGACCTCGGCGGCAGCCTTGGGGCGACCGAGGTCGTACAGGCACCAGCCGGTGGTCATCGCCACCGGGTCGCTCACATGGGTGGTGCCGATCACCGGCCCGGCGCTGCTGCGGGCGTCTTTGCTGTCGAGCAGTTCCCGCGCCCTGTCGAGGCTGCGGAGGCAGGCACGCTCATCGCCGACGAGCGCGTGTCCCTGTGCCTCCTGCTGGGCTGCGAGTCCTCGGATGCGTGGCGGGATTTTGTCGCTCTGAGCCCGGCGGGCGAGCGTGACAGTGCCTGCGGCGTCTCCGCCGTAGAAGGTGACCAGGGCACGCCGCACGAGTGCGTAAAAACCGAGGTACGGATCACCTCCGGCGCGCGCCAGTTCTGCGGCCTCATCGGTCCAACCGAGGGCGGCGTCGTTTTTACCTGCCTCCTGGGCCATCCAGCCGGTGAACTCCGCGAACCGCGACGCGAGCAGGAGTGCGGGGGCCCGAGTGGCGGATGGGGTGTCGGAGGCCAGCCCGGCGAGCATGCGCGTCTGCGTTTCCAGCAGGGGAAGCAGGACCCTTGGCGCGGTGGACTGACCGAGCTCGCGCAACTGGTCGAACTGCGTACGGAAGGAGGTCAGGAGAGGGTCTGCTGCGGAGGACGGCTGACTGCCCAGTTTCAGGCCCAGGTCGATCAGTGACCCCGTACCCGCCGCGAGGACCGCCCTGCGCCCGACGGCCCAGAGGCTCGGAGTGGCGGGGGATTCGGCAGTGTCCGGGTCGCTCTCGGGGCGGACGACCAGGTTCTGCAGTTCGCCGTTGGCGCCGAGGAAGGCGTCGCACCGCCGTGCAAGGTCGGGGGACGCGGAACGCTCCCCCCGCTCGACCTTGCTGAGGTGTCCCTTGTCGTACGTGAGCGCCACGGAGAACTCGGTCAGGCTGAGCCCCGCCTCCAACCGTAATCGGCGCAGTTCCGGACCAAAACGTAAATTCGTACTCACCATTGGCTCCCTTGGGGCAGCGACCGTGAGAGCTGTGTGCCCTCACGAGGGGCTTTCGTCCGATGTCCAGCTGGATGGGGCGACGACCGACGGCGAACACCCGTTGTGACGGAGTCGTTTCGCTTCGCATCCGAGATCGAGTCTGGCACGAGGTGCGCCTCGGGAATCGAGGTTCGGCGGCGTTGCCTGTTGCCTCTTCCGCTGGTTCTCATCGGCTCTGACCTGTCGGCAGTCCGTGGGAGGGGAGCGAGTGGCGCGGGTGAGCTGACTGCGGCGCAAGGCACGCTGTGCTCCGGTCAGTCCACCAAGCATCCGTGCCGCGTACGCGAAGTGGCCTCGAAGGCTGTCAGCAGGCGTTGCCTGTCGTCGAGCCGGACACCGCTCCGCGCGCCCTTCTCGGAGTCCGGCATCGGTAGCTGCTCGAGTTTGAAGTACGCCGGCCCCAGCGCACCCTTGCAAGGGTGCGACCGCATGACCGCGCCCTGCACGCTGCCGGGGTAGCCCTTGTCCAGGTACGTCTCCTGCAGAGCGGACGGCCCGTAGTACGCGGTCAGGCGGATGCGGTGTCCCTCGGTCGGCAGTTTCAGGGAGCACTCCTCGGTGAGCGCGCGGCCGGCCGGCATCTCCGAAGCCGTCACGAGGCGAAGCCGGGCCGCGTCCCGCGGGGTGGCGACGCCCCGGCAGGTTCCCGTTGTCCGGGTGACGGGGCGGGTCTGCCATGCGGTGCGGTCGACGGTCGAGGGGCGCTGACCGAGCGCCCCTTCGCAACCGAAGCGGTCCGCCGCGCGGCGCGCCGACTCAGTGGTGAAGCGGGCCACGTGAAGCACCTGCTCGGCGGAGAGTTCCCTGATGTCCTCGCGTGCCGAGGCCAGGACGAGGAGGCCCTTGCCGGGCAGC
The DNA here is from genome assembly GCF_018619185.1 of Streptomyces sp. McG3. Taxonomy (GTDB): domain Bacteria; phylum Actinomycetota; class Actinomycetes; order Streptomycetales; family Streptomycetaceae; genus Streptomyces. The sequence continues at coordinate 8,802 of NZ_JAAXYC010000209.1, forward strand.
GGCGCGCAGTCGACGAGCACCGCTGCCTCGGGCTGGAGTCCGGCGTGGAACGAGCCGTTCCAGCCGTATCCGATCGGTGCCGCCCCGGTATTCTCCGCCGCTCCGCTCGCGCGGTGGGCCGCAGCCGGACGGAGGGTCAGTTCGAGCTGTACGCCTTCGGATTTCTCGCCCCGGGCCCACGCCGAGCAGAATTCCGTCGCGTGGCCCATCCATTCCCCGGTGTGGCCGCGGAATTCCAGTTCGGCGCCGCCGAAGAACTAACTCCCCGGCCTCCTCCTCCGCCAGCGCTCCCCGGCAGTTCTCGGCGGGGTCCTTGCCCGATTCGTCGTCCCGGAGGCCGAAGCCCCAGACCAGTCCGCCGGCCGTGAGTGCCAGGACCGTCGCTGCCGCTGCTGCCTTGGTCCGTCGTCGTCCGGTCATGGCTGGTTCCTTCTCGGGTGCGGACGGACCTTTTGGCGCGCCCCGGGGTCACCTCGTCTCAAGAGCTTCTTCTGCCGCCGCCCACGGGCCCCGATCGTAGATCGGGCACGCCGGACGGTTCCGCTCGGGTGCAGAAGGGGTAAGTAGCTGAGTAGATCCCCTTGGGGAGGCTGATTCGATGCCGTGGTTCGCTTGGCTGCTCGCCGCCGCGGCGCTCGGAGCTGCGGAGTTCTTCACTCTCACGCTCGTTTTCGGGTTGCTGGCCGGCGCGGCGTTGGTCGCTGCCGTCGTGGCCGGAGTGGGCATCGGCCTGCTCGGACAGCTCGTGGCGCTCGGACTGGCGGCGGCAGCGGGCCTCGCCCTCGTCCGCCCTGTCGCGCTGCGGCACATGGCGCAGGGCCCCCTGACCTACGAGGGCAGCGACGCGCTGATCGGCAAGCGGGCCGAGGTCACGCAGGAGGTCACCGCGACCCACGGCCTGATCAAGATCTCCGGCGAGGAATGGTCCGCTCGCGCTCTCGACGAAAGTCTGGTGATTCCGGTGGGCGCTCTGGTGGACGTCATGGAGATCGAAGGCGCTACAGCCGTGGTGTATCCCCGCGAGCTCCTTCCGTGAACGGCTGAACACCCAGCGAGACAGTACGCGGGAGGACGTAGGAGGAAGTATGGATCCGGTTGTCATCCCGATTCTCGTGGCGGCGATCGTCGTCGTCTTTCTCGTGGCCGCCACCGTACGTATCGTTCCGCAGGCGCGCCGCTACAACATCGAGCGGTTCGGCCGGTACCGCCGGACGCTGCAGCCCGGCCTGAACTTCGTCCTGCCGGTGGCGGACCGGGTCAACACCAAACTCGACGTGCGCGAGCAGGTGTATTCGTCCGACCCAAAGCCGGTGATCACCGAGGACAACCTCGTGGTCAACATCGACACCGTGCTCTACTACCAGATCACCGACCCGCGGGCGGCGGCCTACGAGGTCGCCGACTATCTGCACGCCATCGATCAGCTCACCGTGACCACCCTGCGGAACGTCATCGGCAGCATGGACCTGGAAGGGACGCTCACCTCGCGTGAGGAGATCAACGCCCGGCTCCGTGCCGTCCTCGACGACGCGACCGGGAAGTGGGGCATCCGGGTCAACCGTGTCGAGATCAAGGCCATCGATCCGCCGAACACCATCAAAGAGGCGATGGAGAAGCAGATGCGGGCCGAGCGTGACAAGCGCGCGGCCATCCTGCACGCCGAGGGTGAGCGGCAGGCCAAGATTCTCACCGCGGAGGGCACGAAGCAGAAGGACATCCTGGAGGCGCAGGGCACGCAGCAGGCCATGATCCTCCGGGCGGACGGCGAGTCGAAGGCGGTGGAACTCGTCTTCCAGTCCGTCCACCGCAACAACGCCGACGCGAAGGTCCTGGCCTACAAGTATCTGGAGACGCTCCCGCATCTGGCGCAGAGCGACAACAACACCTTCTGGGTGATCCCGGGCGAGCTGACCGAGGCGATCCGCACCGTCACCAGCGCGTTCGGCGACCAGACGTCGGGCAACGGGCCTCCGCCGGGTGCGCAGCGCGATGACGCGACCGACGCCGACGCCTCGGACAAGGACCATGTCGGGGCCCCGGAGGTCGAGGCGAACTCCACGCTCGCCCTGGACGCTGTCGCGGCCGCCGACGAGGCCGCCAAGCAGGCCGCCGTCGCCGTGAGCGACGCGAAGGCGGAGGCGGAGGCGGCGGGAGAGACGCGACTGCCGGGGCGGGGGGCGGCGTCCGGCGGCTGAGCGGTGGGCTCATGGCCTGGGACCCTGGCCGCTGTGGCAGCCCCGGAGGCCCGGCGGGCCAGCAGCCCTGGCAGCCCCCGGAGGTCCCGAGCCCCCGAGCCGCCGGAGGTCCCGAGCCCCCCCGAGCCCCGGAGTTCCCGAGCCCCGGAGCTCCGGGGCTCGCGAAGCCACCGACTCCCCGCGCCCCGGAGCTCCCGGGCTCGCGAAGCCACCGACTCCCCGCGCCCCGGAGCTCCCGAGCTCGCGAAGCCACCGGATCCCCGAGCCCGGGAGTCTGGGCGTCACCGCCTCTCGCCGTAGGCGCCACCGGTCACCGGTGCGACAGGCACACGCCGACCGGGCCCGGCGCGCCCCTACCGCCTCTCCGCCTCCACCCGCAGTTCCGCCAGTCCCGCCGGCTTCTCCGGGTCCTCCGAGCGGACCGTCACGCGGACCTTGCGTGCCGTGTCGCCCGACAGGTAGGGGCGCCAGAAGCGGCCGTCGAGGGAGGTCTCCACGGTGTGCGAGGCGGGGGCGGTGTCGCTCCAGGCCGGTGTCACGGAGGTGAGCCGGAGGGGTCTCGTGCCCAGGTCCACCGTCAGGGATCCCTCCGCGCCGTCGGGGGACCAGGACGTCGCCGGGGCCCCGTCCACCGCCGCCTCCGCGTACAGGCCCGGGGCCTCGGACGTCGCCGTCACCGGGCGGCAGCGCGCCGCGTCGGCCGTCGGGGTCAGGTCGGGGCGCCGGGTGGGCAGCTCCAGCGTCGAGGAGAGGCGGCGCGGGCCCTTTGCCGTGTGGACCGTGAACGGGGCGCCCGAGGCCAGGCGGACCGTGGTCGTCCGGGGGCCGATCGCGACCTCGTAACTCGCGTCCCGGTACCGCAGGCCCTTCAGCGTGACGCCCTCGTGCAGTTGGGGCGGCAGCGTCGGGTCCAGGCGCACGCCGTCCTCGCGGAGCCTGAGCCCCGTCATGCCGTGCGTGAACACCTGGAGGAAGCCGCCCTTCCCGGTCAGGAAGTCGTCGGCGGGGAAACCGGACAACGGGTCCTCGGCGCCCGCCTTGTCGCCGCGCGCCTCGGAGAACAGCTCGTACGGGCCCCGCATGAAGGGGCGTACCGCGCGCTGGAGGTAGGTGTACGCCGAGCAGCCCGGCTCCCCGATCGCCGCCGCGTCGATCGCGTGGACCGAGTCCGTCATCGCCGGGCCGTCCGGGTCGGTGCGGGCCGCGTAGTAGTCCAGGGTGGCCGCCGCCGCGCCCGGCTCCATCGGCCATTCCAGCGGGTAGGTCAGCAGGACGGTGTCCGCCTGCTTGATCGTGGACCCGTTGTAGCCCGCGTACTGGAGGAAGACCTTCTTCTCCGCGTCGTACGGGATGCGCAGGCCGTCCGCCACCTCGTTCCAGGCGGCGGGCGGGCTCTGGCCGAGGAGCCGGGCGGCGCGGGTCGCGTTGCGCAGCGCGGTGGCGGCGACCGCGTTGGTGAAGACGCCGTCGTCGACGCCGTTGCTGTACTCGTCGGGGCCCGCCACGTCGGTGACGGAGTAGCTGCCGTCCGCGTTCGCCGTGGCGCGCGACTCCCAGAACTCGGCGATGCCCCGGAGCAGGGGCCAGCCCCTCGCCGCCAGCCAGTCGCGGTCGCCGGTGGCCAGGTAGTACTGCCAGACGGCCAGCGAGACATCGCCCTGGAGGTGGTTCTGGGTCAGGCAGTGCGGCGGGTCCCAGCTCTGGCACTCGGAGTCCATACGGCCCCGGCTCGCACTGGTCCACGGGTAGAACAGGCCCCGGTGGCCGTACTCCTCGGCGTTCGCGCGGGCCGCGTCCCGGGTGCGGTAGCGGTACTCGACGACCGAACGCGCCAGCTCCGGTCGGGTGGCCAGCAGTCCCGGGAACATCCACGTCTCGGCGTCCCAGAACACCATGCCCGCGTAGTTGTCACTGGTCAGACCGGCCGGGGCGATGCTGTCCGAGGAGCCGCGCCGGGTGCTCGCCAGCAGCCCGTACTGGGCCGAGCGCAGCCAGCCCTGGAGCCGGCGGTCCCCCGGGACCAGCACATCGGCGGACCAGGCCTCGCGCCAGGCGGCCTCGTTCGCCGCGAAGACCCGGTCCCAGCCGCGCCGTGCCGCCCGGTGCGCCGCCTCGCGGGCGTCCTCGGCCGGGGCGCGGGAAGTCAGGGCGGTGTCGACGCCGACGTACTTCTCGAACGTGTACGTCCGGCCCGCGCGGACCGGGGTCGCCCTCCGGGGCGTACGGGTCCCCGGCCGCAGGGTCTCGACCACGCCCGAGCCGCGCCGCATCGTCTGGGCGAGAGCCCCCTCGATCCCGGTCCCCAGCGTCAGGAACGTGCCGTCCTCGCGCAGCGTGATCCGGCGCGCGCCCCGGTCGTCGAGCCGGCCGGTGATGGTCGCGGTGCCGCTCCAGCGTGGCGTCATCCGCAGGCGTACGGTTCCGGTGTGGACGTCGGACCGGTCGGCCAGCACCTCGTACACGAGGTCGGTGGCCCGGCCGTCGGCCGTCGTCCACCGCAGTGAGGTGCGCACGAGGCCGCAGGAGAGGAAGACCGTCTGCCGGTAGTGCGAGATCCGGCCCGCCGGGGTGTCCGGGCCGAGGATCTCCTCGCCCACGCCCACATCGATGTTCGTCCAGCTCGGCAGCCCGGCGATCACCTCGCGGCCCTCGGAGACGGCCTTGTCCCGGGCGTAGAGCCCGGAGACGAACGCGCCGTCGTAGCGGGGTGTGTAGAGCGGCCAGCCGGTCTTCTCGCCGGTGGCCGCGTAACCGGCTCCGGCCGGGGGGACCCGATGGCCGAGGTAGCCGTTGCCGATGTACGGGTCGTAGCCGGCGGCCTCCCCGAAACGGGTGGATGTCGGTGCCCAGGAGGTCCCGGGACCGCCCTGACCGGCCGTCATGCCGCAAGCGGGCACGGCCGGTCAGGGC
>NZ_JAAXYC010000020.1 GCF_018619185.1 Streptomyces sp. McG3
GTCCACTCCGTATGCGCCGGGCCCTCGGCGTCTTCGGCGTCGTCTGGACCCTGGCGGGTGTGGTCGCCTTCGCCCTCGTCGACGAGCCCCGCTGGGCGGCGCTCTGCGCCGTCCTCTGGCTGGTCGCGGTCCTCGACCTCGTGGTCGTCACCCGCCGCATCCGCCACCACACCCAGCCGCCCCAGCTCGTCCCGGAACCGGCGCCCCGCCGACGTCGCCGGCACCACCCCGGACCCCACCTCGTTGGTCACCAGCACCACCGGCCGCCGGGTCCCGCGCACCGCGGCGACCAGCTCCACGACCCGCTCCCGCAACGCCGCCTCGCCGCCACCGTGCCACCGCTCGTCCTCCCAGGCCTCCACCCGGTCCATCGCGTCGGTCAGCCACAGCGACAGGCAGTCGATCAGCAGCGGCGGCCCGTCCGACCGCAGCAGCTCCGCGATCTCGCAGGTCTCCTCGGTCCGCCAGGCGCCGGGCCTGCGCTCCCGGTGCAGTCCGATCCGGGCCGCCCACTCCGGGTCCCCGTCGCGGCGGCCGCCGGTCGCCACGTACACCACCTCCGGAAACGTCTCCATGCGCTGCTCCGCCTCCAGCGACTTCCCCGACCGCGCGCCCCCCGTCACCAGCACCCGGCGCGGCACGTCCGGCACCGCGGGGTACTCGCCCACCACCAGCGTCGTCCCGTCCGGCACCGCCCGCGCACCGGCCGCCGCCAGCCGCCGCTGGAGCGCCGGTCCCGGCGGGGCGTCGTGGTCCAGGTGGACCGCGATCACCTCGGTGGCCGGCCCGACCGCTCCGGCCGCCCGCAGCCGGGCCACCGCTTCGGGCCGCCCGATGACATCGAGGACGACCATGTCCAGGGGCCGGTCCAGCCGCTCGGGCAGGCCGGAGGGGGCGGCCCCCGGCGGCAGGTACAGCAGCCGCTCGCCCTCCGGGCCGGTCACCTCGTACCCGGTCCCCGGGGAGTCCATCGCCATCGCCCGCACCCGGTGCCCGCTGATCAGCGTCAGGACCTGGCCGTCCGGAACCCGGCCGGCCTGCGGCAGCAGGGCGGGCAGCTCGACGGCCGGCCCGTCGTGCGGGTGCGTCAGCAGCACCTGCCGGACCGCGCCCAGCGAACGCCCCGCACGGGCGGCGGCGAACACCGCCCCGGGCGTGAGGTCCAGCAGCAGCGCGTCGTCGACCAGCAGCGCCGTCGCGGCCCGCGCCCACGGGCCGCGGGCCGAGGCGCAGGCCGCGCAGGGGCAGGAGGGGCGCGGCAGCCCGTCGGGGGCTCCGGTGCCGAGCAGAGTCAGTTCCACACCTTGATCCTCCCGTGTCCCCGCGCGAGGTGCGCGTCCGGCTACGCTTCGGGAAGCAACGTGACTCATGGAGGCTGGCATGGCGTGGACGTGGCGGTTCGAGAAGTCCGACGGTACGGAGACGGAGCCGGTGCTGCAGCCGGAGGAGTTCACCACCCAGGGCGACGCGGAGTCCTGGATCGGCGAGTTCTGGAAGGAGCTCCTGGAGGGCGGCGCCGCACAGGTGACGCTCTTCGAGGACACCACCAAGATCTACGGCCCGATGAGCCTGCAGGCCGACAGCGCCTGACCCACGGACCGAAGCGGGCAGCGGAAGGGCGGGTGGTACGGGAATCCTCCCGTACCACCCGCCCTTCGGCCGTACCGGGCTCTCGGATCCTCTCCCGAGCCCTCAGATCTCCCCGAGCGTGACCTCCGCCGTCCGGCTGTCGCCGTCGCGCGTGTACGTCACGGTCACCTTCTGGCCCGGCTCGTCGCCCGCCAGCGCCTCGGAGAGCGAGGTGATCGTGGTGACCTCGCTCTCCCCGATCTTCGTGATGGTGTCCCCGGGCCTCAGCCCCGCGTCGTCCGCCGCGCCGCCCCGGTCCACGCTGACCAGCGCCACCCCGGCGGGGCGGTAGTTGTCGTCGACGACCGTGCGGCCCGTGATGTTCAGCGCGGCCCGGCCCGAATCGGTGACCTTGCCGTCCTTGATGATCTGGTCGGCGACCGTCTTCACCATCGAGACGGGGATCGCGAAGCCGATGCCAGGCGCCGCGCTGTCGCCCATCTGCGGGTCGGTCGCCGCGAGGGTCGGAATGCCGATCACCTGGCTGTCGAGGTTGACGAGCGCCCCGCCGCTGTTGCCCGGGTTGATCGCGGCGGACGTCTGCACCATGTTGGCGATCGTCGCGCCCGTGCCGCCGCCCGCCCGGCTCTCGCTCACGGTCCGGCCGAGCGCCGAGACGATGCCCTGGGTGACGCTGCTGGACAGGCCGAGCGGTGAACCCATCGCCAGCACGATCTGCCCCACCTCGACCTTCTCCGCGTCGCCGAACCTCGCGGGCTTCAGCCCGTCCGGCACCTCGTCGAGCTTGATCACGGCCAGGTCCTGCTCCGGGTAGGAGGAGACCAGCGTGGCGCTCAGCACCGCCTCCCCGGTGGCGACGCTGACCTTGAACGTCTTCTCGTCGCCGACCACATGGGCGTTGGTGACGATGTGCCCCTTGCCGTCGTAGACGACCCCGGAACCGAGGCCCTCCGAGGCGTCGATCTGCACCACCGACGGCAGTACGTCGTTGATGACGTCCTGGTAGGCGTTCTCCAGGTCGTCGGGGGCGCGTTTCGCCGAACCCTGCGCCGTACCGGACGCACTGGCCTCGGGGGCCGGAGCCGCCGGACCCGCACCGGAGCAGCCGCCCGCCAGGGCGATGGCGCAGACGGCCGCGGACAGGGGAAGCAGCAGCCTGCGCGCCCGGCTGCGGGAGGGGGATACATCCATATCCGGAGTCTGGGGCCCGCCCCGTCCGGGTGCCCGAACTGATGAGCCGAACGGGCCCCGTGGGGCCCGTGCTCCAGATCCTCCCGTTCGGATCGGGCCTGGCTCGCTGGGGCCGGCCCGACCCGGACGAAAGAACTTAGCCGCGCACGCCGCACAGATGCAGCAGCGCCGCCACACCCCGGTAGGGGTCGGTTCGCCCGGCCCGGTCCTCCAGGGTCAGGACCCGCTCCAGCTCCTCGGCCGGCAGCTCGGTCCCGTCCGCCACGTTGTCCGTGAAGACCCGCACCCCGTACCAGGCGTGCAGCGGCGCGGCGATCCCCGCGAGCGTGGCCCGCAGCGCGTCGAGCCGGTCGGCCCGCACGGTGAGGCCGAGGCGGTTGGTGTAGGTGGCGGTGTCGAAGGCGGTCAGGGCCGCGCCGAAGTCACCGGCGAGCCCCGGACGCATCGCGAGCGCGTCCGCGTTCCGTACGAGCAGGGAGAGCAGCCCGCCCGGGGCCAGCATCCGGGCGAGCCCGGCCAGCATCGGGTCCGGCTCCTCGACGTACATCAGGACGCCGTGGCACAGCACCACGTCGAAGCTGCCGGGCAGGAAGTGCACACCGGTGTCCCGGCCGTCGCCCTCGATGAGCCTGACCCGCTCCCGGATCCCGTCCGGCTCGGTCGCCAGGGACTCGCGGGCCGCCGCCAGCATCTCGGCGTCCGACTCCAGGCCGGTCACCGAGTGACCGGCCCGCGCCAGGCGCAGGGCCTGGGTGCCCTGGCCCATGCCGACGTCCAGGACGCGCAGCCGCCGGCCCACCGGGAAACGCCCGGCTATCTGCTCGTCCAGCTGCCGCGCGACGAGCTCCTGACGGACCCGGTTGCGTACGCCGCCGAGACCTGCCAGCCACGCCGAGGAGACCCCGGTGAAGCCGGAGGCCTCCGTGCTCAGGGCCGCTCTCCGCGCTTGACCTGCGGCTTCGGAAGCCGCAGTCGGCGCATCTGGAGCGTGCGCATCAGGCCGTACGCCACGGCTCCGCGCTTCGGCGTGTCCGGGAAGCGCTCGCGCAGCTGCTTCTTCAGGCGCATCGACAGACCGATCGAGTCGATCACGATCAGGATGATCACGCCGAGCCAGAGCAGCAACGAGATGCTCTGGATGTTCTGCACCTGGATCACGCTCAGGATCAGGATGATCACGGCGAGCGGCAGGAACCACTCGGCGATGCAGAAGCGCGAGTCCACGTAATCGCGGACGAAGCGCCTGACCGGGCCCTTGTCGCGGACCGGGAGGTAGCGCTCGTCGCCCGAGGCGAGCGCCTCGCGCTGCCTGGCCAGGTCGGTGCGCCGAGCCTCGCGCTGGCGCTTCATGGCCGCCTTGCGATCGGTCGGCGCACTGGACGCGGCACGACGGCGCTGCGTCTGGGCCTCGCTGCGCTTGGGGGTGGGGCGACCCTTGGGAGCCTGTGGGTCGCGGGGCTGCTGGGAGAGGTCCGCCGTCACCTTGTCGGTGGGGGCCTTCTCTGTCTTGGCACGGCTACGGAACACAAAACCCAAGGGTACGGGGTCGCCGCGCGGGCCCGGAGACCCGGGCGGGAACGATCCGGCAACGGACGGCGTCCCCACAGGTGTCCCGACAGGGCGATACGGGTGTCAACCGCCCGTTCCCGCGCCCGTCACCAGAATGTCCCAGGGCCTCACCTACACCCTGGGCGGGAGTGTTCACGGGGCGCAGTCGTCCTTGGGGAGGAGCACATCGGGACTCGGACAGTGCGGTAATAGAGACAGGGCCCGTACTGTGGGTTCTATCGGGAGTGCTGGAGCTCAGTCCGTCAGAAGGGGGCGCGCGAAGCCCATGAGCGGTGTAATGAAGCGTATGGGGATGCTTTTCCGCGCGAAGGCAAACAAGGCCCTTGACCGGGCCGAGGATCCGCGCGAGACCCTCGACTACTCGTACCAGAAGCAGCTGGAGCTGCTTCAGAAGGTGCGCCGCGGCGTCGCCGACGTGGCGACGTCCCGCAAGCGCCTGGAGCTGCAGCTGAACCAGCTGCAGGGCCAGTCGTCCAAGCTGGAGGACCAGGGCCGCAAGGCGCTGGCGCTGGGCCGCGAGGACCTGGCGCGCGAAGCGCTGTCCCGGCGCGCCGCCCTCCAGCAGCAGGTCACCGACCTGGAGACGCAGCACACGACGCTGCAGGGCGAGGAGGAGAAGCTCACCCTCGCGGCCCAGCGCCTCCAGGCCAAGGTCGACGCCTTCCGCACGAAGAAGGAGACCATCAAGGCCACCTACACGGCGGCCCAGGCCCAGACCCGGATCGGCGAGGCCTTCTCCGGCATCTCCGAGGAGATGGGCGATGTGGGCCTCGCGATCCAGCGGGCCGAGGACAAGACGCAGCAGCTCCAGGCGCGGGCCGGCGCCATCGACGAGCTGCTCGCCTCCGGCGCCCTGGACGACCCGACCGGCACGGCGAAGGACGACATCGCCGCCGAGCTGGACCGGATCTCCGGCGGCAGCGATGTGGAGCTGGAGCTGCAGCGCATGAAGGCCGAGCTGGCCGGCGGCTCCTCGTCCTCGCAGCAGGCCATCGAAGGCGGCGCACAGGACGGTGCGCAGCCGTCGCAGCAGTCGTCCCCGCACAAGTTCGACAAGCAGTAAGGCAGCGTCATGATCGTACGGATCATGGGGGAGGGCCAGGTCAAGCTGGCCGACAGTCACCTCGTCGAACTGAACGAGCTCGACGACGTCCTGCTCAAGGAGATGGAGAGCGGCGACGGCCCCGGCTTTCGCACGACCCTCCACGCGCTCCTGGACAAGGTGCGCGAGCTCGGCACTCCGCTGCCGGACGACTCCCTGGAGCCGTCCGAGCTGATCCTGCCGGCGCCCGACGCCACCCTCGAAGACGTACGGGCCATGCTCAGCGACGACGGGCTCATCCCCAACTGAATCCCACGGGCCGGCCCCGGCGGGCCCATGGATCGCCGCACCAGCACCCCGCACCCCTGCCCTGCGCCCGGTCCGCCGGACGCGGGGCAGAGGTGCTCCGGGCCCACCGCGGGGAAGGCTCCCGCCCCCGACCGGGGGCCGCGTACCGTAGCTGGACGTGACCACCCTCTCGTCCGGCTTCGCGCGCGCCCGCCGCTGGCTCCGGGACCATCCCCTCGCGTTCGACGCGACCCTCGCCCTCGGCTCGCTCGTCGCGATGATCGCCGGCTCGTTCGCCGACCCGGGCACCGGACACGGGCCGACCTTCGGCACCCGCACCCCCGAGCCGTTCAGCGTGCTCCTGATGGTCCTCGCCGCCGTGGCCCTGGTCCTGCGGCGACGGCGTCCGATGGCGGTGCTCGCCGCCACCGGGGTCCTCTCGGCCACCGAGTACATCCTGATGGACCCGCCCGCCCCGGTCGTCATGAGCACGGTCATCGCCCTCTACACCGTCGCCTCGCGGACCGACCGCCCCACCACCTGGCGGGTCGGGCTGCTGACGATGGGGGCGCTCACGGCGGCCTCCATGTTCTTCGGCTCGACGCCCTGGTACAGCCAGGAGAACCTCGGTGTCTTCGCCTGGACCGGGATGGCCGGGGCCGCCGGGGACGCCGTACGCAGCAGACGCGCGTTCGTCGACGCCATCCGGGAACGCGCCGAGCGGGCCGAGCGCACCCGCGAGGAGGAGGCCCGCCGCCGGGTCGCCGAGGAGCGGCTGCGGATCGCGCGGGACCTCCACGACGTCGTCGCCCACCACATCGCCCTGGTCAACGTCCAGGCCGGGGTCGCCGCCCACGTCATGGACAAGCGCCCCGACCAGGCCAAGGAAGCACTCGCCCACGTCCGCGACGCCAGCCGCTCCGCGCTCAACGAACTCCGGGTCACCGTCGGCCTCCTGCGTCAGCAGGGCGACCCGGAGGCGCCCACCGAACCGGCCCCCGGGCTCGCCGTCCTCGGCGAGCTGGTCGACACCTTCCGCAACGCCGGGCTCCCCGTCGAGGTGGCCGGCTCCGACCACGGGAACCGGCTGCCCGCCGCCGTCGACCTGGCCGCCTACCGGGTCATCCAGGAGGCCCTGACCAACGTCCGCAAACACGCGGGCGCCGGGGCCAGGGCCGAGGTGAGCGTCGTACGCGTGGGCGCCACCGCCGAGGTCACCGTGCTCGACAACGGCCGGGGGTGCGGCGCCCGACGGCCCGGGGCCGACGACGATCTGGAGAGCGGCGGTCACGGCCTGGTCGGCATGCGCGAACGCGTCACCGCCCTCGGCGGGGCCCTCACCGCGGGCCCTCGGTACGGCGGCGGATTCCGGGTCCATGCGATCCTTCCGGTCGAGGCCCGCAAGGGTGAACCGGAGCGGCCGGGCACAGCGGGCGGAACGAGGCTCTGCCGATGACCCAGCCGACACCGGCACCGGAACCGACGACCGTGCCGCGGCAGGCTCCCATCAAGGTGCTGCTCGCCGACGACCAGGCGCTGCTGCGCAGCGCGTTCCGGGTGCTGGTGGACTCCGAGCCGGACATGGAAGTGGTCGGCGAGGCCGCCGACGGGGCCCAGGCCGTCGAGCTGGCCCGGGCCTCGGGCGCCGACGTGGTGCTCATGGACATCCGGATGCCGGGCACCGACGGACTCGCCGCCACCCGCATGATCAGCGCCGACCCGGAGCTGTCCGCGGTGCGGGTGGTCATGCTCACCACCTTCGAGGTCGACGAGTACGTGGTCCAGTCGCTGCGCGCCGGAGCCTCCGGCTTCCTCGGCAAGGGCGCGGAGCCGGAGGAGCTCCTCAACGCCATCCGGATCGCCGCGGCCGGCGAGGCGCTGCTCTCGCCCGCCGCGACCAAGGGGCTCATCGCCACCTTCCTGGCCCAGGGCGGCAGCTCGGGGGAGGGGCCTGACAGCGCGGAGTACGCGGAGCGGCTGGCGGCGCTCACCGGCCGCGAACGCGAGGTGCTGGTGCTGGTCGCGGGCGGCCACTCCAACGACCAGATCGCCGAGCGGCTCGCGGTCAGCCCGCTCACCGTCAAGACCCATGTGAACCGGGCGATGGCGAAGCTCGGAGCCCGGGACCGGGCTCAATTGGTGGTAATCGCCTATGAATCGGGCCTGGTGCGTCCCCGGGCGGACTGACCGGGTGGAGTTCCGGCGTACTGCGGCGTACTCCACCTGCGGTATGCGCGGCATAAGAAAGCAGCCCGGGGGGCGACGTTTCGGCGGCGCGGAGCGGAGATCGTAGGACTGGGCTGGAGGTGCAGGTCCCTGACGTTTTCCCCCTCCCCGCCCTCTGCCGCGTACGCCACAGAAGAGAGACCCACCCATGTCCTGGCTGTCCAGATTCAGCCTCGCGCAAAGGGCCCTGATCGGGCTGATCTCGATTGTCGCGCTGGTCTTCGGCGCGATAGCGATCCCGCAGCTCAAACAGCAGCTGCTGCCCACCATCGAACTGCCGATGGTCTCGGTGCTGGCGCCCTACCAGGGTGCGTCCCCCGATGTGGTCGAGAAGCAGGTCGTCGAGCCGCTGGAGAACTCCCTCAAGGCCGTCGACGGCGTCGAGGGCATCACCTCCACCGCCAGCGAGGGCAACGCCCTCATCATGGCGACCTTCGACTTCGGCGACGAGGGCACCAAGCAACTCGTCGCGGACATCCAGCAGGCGGTCAACCGGGCCCGCGCCCAGCTGCCCGACGGTGTCGACCCGCAGGTCGTCGCCGGTTCCACGGACGACATCCCGACCGTGGTCCTCGCCGTCACCTCCGACAAGGACCAGCAGGTCCTGGCCGACCAGCTCGACCGCACGGTCGTCCCGGCCCTCCAGGACATCGAGGGCGTCGGCCAGGTCACGGTGGACGGCGTGCGGGACCTCCAGGTCTCCGTCGTCCCCGACGACAAGAAGCTCGCCGAGGCCGGCCTGAACGCGGGCGCGCTCGCCCAGGCCCTCCAGGCGGGCGGCGCGACCCTGCCTGCCGGCTCCTTCTCCGAGTCCGGCAAGAGCCGCACCATCCAGGTCGGCGGCGCCTACACCTCGCTGAAGCAGATCGAGGACCTCCAGGTCGTCGCCAAGGACCCGGCGGGCGGCGCGCCCGGAAAGCCGGTGCGCGTCGGCGACGTCGCCGAGGTGAAGCAGGAGCCGTCCACGGCGGTCTCCATCACCCGCACCAACGGCAGGCCGAGCCTCGCCGTGATGGCGACCATGGACAAGGACGGCAGCGCCGTCGCCATCTCGGACGCCGTCAAGGACAAGCTCCCCGACCTCCGCGAGGACCTCGGCAAGGGCGCGGAGCTCACGGTCGTCTCCGACCAGGGCCCCGCCGTCTCCAAGTCGATCTCGGGCCTGACCACGGAGGGTGCGCTCGGCCTGGTCTTCGCGGTGATCGTGATCCTGGTCTTCCTCGCCTCGATCCGCTCGACGCTGGTCACGGCGGTCTCCATCCCGCTCTCGATCGTCCTCGCGCTGATCGTCCTCTGGACCCGCGACCTGTCCCTCAACATGCTCACGCTCGGCGCGCTCACCATCGCCATCGGCCGGGTCGTCGACGACTCGATCGTGGTCCTGGAGAACATCAAGCGTCACCTCGGCTACGGCGAGGAGCGCCACGCGGCGATCATCACCGCGGTCAAGGAGGTCGCCGGAGCGGTCACCTCCGCGACGCTCACCACCGTCGCGGTCTTCCTGCCCATCGGGCTGGTCGGCGGCATGGTCGGCCAGCTCTTCGGCTCGTTCTCGCTGACCATCACCGCGGCGCTGCTGGCCTCCCTGTTGGTCTCGCTGACCGTCGTTCCGGTGCTGTCGTACTGGTTCCTGCGCGCGCCCAAGGGCACCCCCGAGGACGCGGCGGAGGCCCGCCGCCTCGCCGAGGAGAAGGAAGCGGCGAGCAAGCTCCAGCGGATCTACGTCCCGGTCCTGCGCTTCGCGACCCGCCGCCGGGTCACCAGCCTCGTCATCGCCGTCGCCGTGCTCCTCGGCACCTTCGGGATGGTCCCGCTGCTCAAGACGAACTTCTTCGACGCCGGTGAGCAGGAAGTCCTGAGCGTCAAGCAGGAACTCACCCCCGGCACCAGCCTGGAAGCCGCCGACGAGGCGGCCCGCAAGGTCGAGAAGGTCCTCGCGCAGGACAAGGGCGTCAAGGACTACCAGGTCACCGTCGGCTCCTCCGGCTTCATGGCCGCCTTCGGCGGCGGCACCGGCGCCAACCAGGCCACCTACCAGGTCACCCTGAAGGACGCCGCGGACTACGAAAACGCCCAGGACCGCATCGACGAGGCCCTCGGCAAGCTCGACGGCATCGGCGACACCACCATCGCCGCGGGCGACGGCTTCGGCTCCCAGGACCTGAGCGTCGTGGTCAAGGCCTCCGACGGGGACACCCTGAAGAAGGCGGCCGAGGCGGTCCGCGCCGAGGTCGACACCATCAAGGACGTCACCGACGTCCAGAGCGACCTGGCGCAGAGCGTTCCGCGCATCTCGGTCACCGCCAACGACAAGGCGGCCGCCGCCGGATTCGACTCCGCCACGCTGGGTGGCATCGTCGCCGGAGCCGTACGCGGCACGCCCGCCGGCACCGCGACGCTGGACGACACCGAGCGCGACGTCGTCATCCGGACCTCCGCCCCGGCCGCCACCATGGCCGAGCTGAAGGCCCTGCCGCTCGGCCCGGTCAAGCTCGGCGACATCGCCGACGTGAAGGTCGTCCCCGGCCCGGTCTCGATGACCCGGATCGACGGACAGCGCTCGGCGACGATCACCGCCAAGCCCGTCGGCGACAACACCGGCGCGGTCAGCACCGATCTCGCCAAGAAGATCGACGCCCTGGACCTCCCGGACGGCGCCACCGCCACCATCGGCGGCGTCACCGAGGACCAGAACGAAGCCTTCGCGCAGCTCGGCCTCGCCATGCTGGCGGCCATCGCGATCGTCTTCATGCTGCTGGTGGCGACCTTCCGGTCGCTCGTCCAGCCGCTGATCCTGCTGGTCTCGGTCCCGTTCGCGGCGACCGGCGCGCTGGCCCTCCTGCTCATCACGGGCACCCCGCTGGGCGTCCCCGCGATGATCGGCATGCTGATGCTCATCGGCATCGTGGTCACCAACGCGATCGTGCTGATCGACCTGATCAACCAGTACCGGGCCCAGGGCCTCGGCATCGTGGAAGCCGTCATCGAGGGTGGTCGCCACCGCTTCCGCCCGATCCTGATGACGGCACTCGCGACCATCTTCGCCCTGCTCCCGATGGCGCTCGGCGTCACCGGCGAGGGCGGCTTCATCTCGCAGCCGCTGGGCGTCGTGGTGATCGGCGGCCTGATCAGCTCCACGCTGCTGACCCTGCTGCTGGTGCCGACGCTGTACGCGATGGTCGAGCTCCGCAAGGAGCGCCGCGCCAAGAAGAAGGCGGCCAAGCGCGCCGCGAAGACGGGCGCACCGCACCAGCCGGAGCCGGAGGAGGCCCGGGAGGCCGAGCCCGCTCAGGCCTGACCCGAGGCCATGGCACGCAGGCCCGGCGTAACGAACGCGCAGGCTTGAGCCATGGAAGGAAGGGGCCTGTCCCACGCACCCGCGTGGGACAGGCCCCTTCCGCGTACGGCAGCTCTCAGGCCTCCCCGCCCAGCGCCCGGATGATCCGGTGCCACGTCTTCCCCCGCTGCTCGGGGAGCCGGACGCTGAGGGCGGTGGTCTCCCGCACCAGCCGGGCGCGGGTCTCCTCGGAGGCCTTGTGCAGGAGCGCGGCCAGGTCGTCCGGCTCGAAGCCCTCGGTGGCCCCCGCGAGCACGAGGGCCACCTGTGCGTGGGTGAGCGAGGAGAGCCGGTCGCCGAAGACCTGGCCCTCGATGCCCCCGCCGTGCATCAGCGCGACACCGTCCCCGGCCTCCAACGCCCGGTCCACGTAAGCCTGGAGGGCCTCGCGGTCCTCGACCAGGCGGTACGCGGCGTCCAGACCCTCGGCGCGGCCGATGTCGAGCATCGCGACGTGGGCCAGCGGGGTGTCCTCGGGCGGCCGGACGGCCAGCAGACGCGGGTGCTCCTCCAGGTAGGCCCGTGACTCCGTCCAGTCCGCGCACTCCAGCCACTGCGCCAACTGCTCCTGGAGGATCAGCGGATCGTAGGCGGCGGTCACCCCGTGGACGAGGACGGCCTCACGGAGCAGGGCGTGCCGCCGCGCACCGTGCGGGTCCAGGACGGCCAGCTCGTCCAGGGCCGTCGCCGCCTCCTCGCCGCCGAGGGTTTCGGCGTGCTCGGACCAGAAGTCGCGTGACCGGGGCCAGTCGGGTGCGAACATCCACGCACCGACGAGGTCCAGCGTCCCCGGCGACAGGGCGAGCCAGTCCGGCACGGGCGTGAAGGTCTCGTCCTCCCAGGCCGTGTGCACCGCCGCGATGTCACCGTAGGCGCGCAGTGCCTGCCGGGCCCGTACGGTCACGGTGTCCGCACCGACGGTCCTCTCCGCGTCCTCGTCGAGCCAGTTCACCAGCTCGGTCACCCCGGTCGCGGGCCAGGGGGCCGGGCAGCGCAGCAGGAAGGCGCTCCGCTCCACACTCAGACGCCGGGCGGTAGCCGGTCCGGCCCCGGCGAACTCCTTGACGGTCTCGTCGAACTCCTCGATCGCCGCCGCGTGCTCGCCGGTACGGGCGAGCGCCCGGGTCAGGTCGTCGAGGGCGGAGACCAGGGCGGCATCGGGGGCGCCGGGAGCCTCCAGCGCCAGGGACCGGTGGAGGGCCACCGCTTCCCGGAACGCCTCCACCGCCCCCTCGGCGTCCCCGTTCAGCTCCACGTACGTGCCGAGCATCTGGAGGGAGTCGGCCAGATCGGCCAGGACGGCGTCCCCCTGTTCGCGCAGGAGGCCGACGGCCTCCCGCACCGGGGGCAGGGCCTCCTGCGGGTCACCGGTGCCGGCCAGGCTCCGGGCAAGGGTGCGCAGCGCGGCGGCGAGGCCGGGGCGGCGGGCCGCGGGGTGACGGGCGGCCGACTCGCGGCACAGCGCGACGGCTTCCTCCGCCACCCGGAGGCCCGCCCCCGCGTCACCGGCCTTGTCGAGGTGACCGGCCAGGCCGTCGAGCGCCGTCGCCAGCTCCGGGCGGAAGACCTCCGGTTGCCGTGCGGCGAGCGCGCGGAAGCGGCCGCACGCCTCCCGGGCCGCTTCGATCGCCCCGGAGGCGTCGCTCACGGCCGCGCGGTGGTGGCCGAGGGCGTGGAGAGCCGCGGCGAGCCGGGGGAGGAAGGCCTCCGGATCCTCCTCGGCGAGGCCCCGGAGGAGACCGACCGCCTCCTCGGCGTGGGGCACGGCCTCCACCACCTCCCCGGCGCCGCCCAGCCGCGTGGCGTAGTTCAGGAGATACGCGGCGAGCGCCGGGACGGACGCGCCCGGCTGCTCCTCCTCGACCAGCTCGCGCTGGAGCCGCACGGACTGCTTCGCGAACGGCACGGCCGCCGCCCGGTCCCCGGTGTCGGCGACGCGGTCGCCCAGGGAGCCCATGGCCAGGGCCAGCTCCGCCTGGAAGCCGCCGGGGCGCTTCATGCCGAGTTCGGCGTAGATCCGCGCGGCCTCCTTCGCCGGGGGCAGCGCGCCGGTGCGGTCCCCGGCGGCGGAGAGCAGGTCCGACAGCCGGTGCAGGGCCCCGGCCAGCGCGGGCAGCCCGCTGGCCGGGTCCTCCTCGGCGGCGGCCCGCCGGGCGCTCACCTCCTCCCGCGCCCGCGCCAGCTCCGCGCGCGCCGACACGTCGGAGGCGGGGTCGTCCTGCCGGACCTCGTGCCCCGCGCCCGCTCCGCCCTCCTCGTCGCCGACGCCCGTCCCGCGGTCCTCGTAACCCATGCCCGCCCCACCGTTCTCGCCGTTCGTTCCGGTCGGCCTCATCGGGCCTCATCGGTCCCGCCCGCGCGAAGAAGCGCTGCGGTGAGTAGCAGCGTAGTTACGCGGTGGTGTCATCGGCCGCCGTAGGGGCGAACCGGCCCGACCGGAACGTTTCTGCCCGCCCGTCCCGGGCTGAGCGTCCGGGCCGCTGCCTCCCGGGCGTACGGGAAAGCCCCGGTACGCCGATCTGTGGCGTACCGGGGCTCCGGCGGGGAACGGCGTCCGTTACGGCAGCGCCAGCATCCGCTCCAGCGCGAGCTTGGCGTACTTCTCCGTCTCCGGGTCGACCTCGATCCGGTTGACCAGCTTGCCCTCGGCCAGCGACTCCAGGGTCCAGACCAGGTGCGGCAGGTCGATGCGGTTCATCGTCGAGCAGAAGCAGACCGTCTTGTCGAGGAAGACGATCTCCTTGTCCTCCGCGGCGAAACGGTTCGCCAGCCGCTGGACCAGGTTCAGCTCCGTGCCGATGGCCCACTTCGAGCCGGGCGGGGCCGCCTCCAGGGCCTTGATGATGTACTCCGTCGAGCCCACGTAGTCCGCGGCGGCGACGACCTCGTGCTTGCACTCCGGGTGCACCAGCACGTTGACCCCGGGCATCCGGGCCCGGACGTCCTCGACCGACTCGACCGAGAAACGGCCGTGGACCGAGCAGTGCCCGCGCCACAGGATCATCTTCGCGTCGCGCAGCTGCTCGGCGGTGAGGCCGCCGCCCGGCTTGTGCGGGTTGTAGAGGACGCAGTCCTCCAGGGTCAGGCCCATGTCCCGCACGGCCGTGTTGCGGCCCAGGTGCTGGTCGGGGAGGAAGAGGATCTTCTCGCCCTGCTCGAAGGCCCACTCCAGGGCCCGCTTCGCGTTCGACGACGTACAGATCGTGCCGCCGTGCTTGCCGGTGAAGGCCTTGATGTCGGCGGAGGAGTTCATGTAGGAGACGGGCACCACCTGGTCGGCGACCCCGGCCTCCGTCAGCACGTCCCAGCACTCGGCGACCTGCTCGGCGGTGGCCATGTCGGCCATCGAGCAGCCGGCCGCCAGGTCGGGCAGGACGACCGCCTGGGAGTCCGTGGTCAGGATGTCCGCGGACTCCGCCATGAAGTGGACACCGCAGAAGACGATGTACTCGGCCTCCGGGCGCGCGGCCGCGTCGCGGGCCAGCTTGAACGAGTCGCCGGTGACGTCCGCGAACTGGATGACCTCGTCGCGCTGGTAGTGGTGGCCGAGGACGAACACCCTGTCCCCGAGCTTCTCCTTCGCGACGCGGGCGCGCTCCACCAGGTCCGGGTCGGACGGGGAGGGCAGGTCGCCGGGGCATTCGACGCCGCGCTCGCTCCTCGGGTCGGCCTCGCGGCCGAGCAGCAGCAGCGCGAGCGGTGTCGGCTGTACGTCCAGGGGCTGGGCCGTGGTCACGTCACGCACCCTTTCTAGTCTGCGAACTCAAGATCACTCCGCGAGTCATCCGCGAAGAGCTTCGGCGAACTCGCCTTTTCGTCTATTTGACGCTATCTATCATAGCCGCTTCGTGTCACTTTGACGATGCCGATAGCGTCGATGTGACGCATCCCCCGGGCGGCCCGGTGTGCGAGCATGAAAAGGAACAGACAAGCGCGTGGCCCGGAATGTTTCCGCGGCCGAGGCGGTTGAACCGTCGGCAAGCAGTCCGTACAACCCGGGAGAGAAGCAGATGTCCGTATCGGACGAGACCACCACCGTGAGCGACGGCATCCTCCTGTCCGACGCCGCCGCCGCCAAGGTCAAGGGCCTGCTGGAGCAGGAAGGCCGCGAGGACCTGGCGCTGCGCGTCGCCGTCCAGCCCGGCGGTTGCTCGGGCCTGCGCTACCAGCTCTTCTTCGACGAGCGTTCCCTCGACGGTGACGTCGTGAAGGACTTCGACGGCGTCAAGGTCGTCACCGACCGGATGAGCGCCCCGTACCTGGGCGGCGCCTCCATCGACTTCGTCGACACCATCGAGAAGCAGGGCTTCACGATCGACAACCCGAACGCCTCCGGCTCCTGCGCCTGCGGCGACTCCTTCAGCTAAGCGCTGAGAGCGGGAACACACAGCGCACGGAGGCGGCTCCGGGAATCATCCCGGGGCCGCCTCCGTGCGCATGTCCGCTCAGCCGCGCGGCACCGCACCGCCCGACGCCGCGTCGATCACCGTGCGGTCGCCCAGCGGCTTCTCCAGTGTCACCGTCCGGGTCAGCTCCTTGGCGATCATGATGCAGGCCTTCTTGCCCTCCTGCGGCTTCTCCGTCACGGAGATCGCCACCTGGCCCGCGCTCTCCTTCGCGCTCGCCGTGTACGTGCTGCACACGCCGCCCCAGAACGTCACCTCAAGGGTCCGCCCGTCCGCGCCGTACGACGTCACCTTCCGGTCCCCGGAGGGTGCGGGCGTCTCCGGCTTCTCGATGAACTCCGGGTCCACGGCGACCTGCGTGACCGTGTTCTCCGGGCCGCCCGGGGCCTGGCGGACCGTGAACAGCCAGGACGGCACCAGCGTCTGCCGGCCGTCCACGTGGTTCAGCGCGAGACCAAACACCGCGTCCTCGACCGTCTGCTCCACCGGCGCCCGCTTGCCGTTCGACGGCACGCACTGGGGGTCCGAGGGCTTCGGCTCGCCCTGGTGCGGTACGGGAGTGGCGCAGCCGCCGACGTCCCGGCCGGCGTCGCCCCCGCCCCGGCTCGCCGCGTTCAGCTGCTTCAGCGCCTCGTCCGCGCCGACCGCCGGGTAGGTGTCGCCCTTCTCCAGCGCCTTCAGATGTCCGCTGCCGCCGGTCACCTTGCCGTCCGGGCCCACCTGGACACCGGTCGACCAGCCGTAGGTCGGGAGCCCGTCGATCCTCGGATCGGCGTTCACCACGCGGACGTCGCCCATCAACTGGCCCGCGTTCAGCGCCGCGTCGTCCTGCCCGGCCGCCTTGAGCACCGGGACCGCGGCCGCCTTCGCCGCCTTCTCGCTCACCGGGTCGCCGCCCGGCTCCGAGGCCCCGTTCGCGCACATCGTCCCCGGCTCACAGGGCTTGGCCGGGGTGGTGCGGGCGAACGTCCAGGTGCCCGGGGCCTGCTTCGCCACCTTCAGGAGCGCCCCGGGGCCGTCGTCGTCGCCGACCACCCAGGACGTGCCCTCGGTGCGCGGCGAGCCCGGGATGCCCAGCGCCTTCGCCAGCCGGGCGACGTCGGCCGACGCGACCGTGCCCTTCGCATGGTGGACCGCCGCCTCGTCCGGGCCGTCCGGGAGGTCGCCCGCGGCCCGGTAGGTCACGGGCGGGCCGCCCGGGTCCGGTTCGCCGGGTGCGATGCCCGGGGGAGGGGTGTCCGAGGCCGAGGACGTGCCGCCCGGGCCGTCTCCGGCGGGAGCGTCCAGGGCCAGCGGCAGGGCCTCGCCCCGCGGCGACGAACCGCTGTCCGCCGCGCCGCCGTCGCCCGCGGCGGTCGAGGCCCAGTACGCCCCACCGCCCCCGGCCAGCAGCACGGCCGCGGCCACCGAGGCCACCGCGAGCGGCGGACGCCGCCGCCGGGGGCCGGTCACGTCGTTGTCGGGTCGCTCGGTGCTCACCGGATCGCTCCTTCGACTGCGTTGCCGTCGCGGTGCCTGCCGCGTGTCCCCGGACGGGGACACCGGTGGGACGGAGCGGAGGAGCGTGCGGTTCCCGCGACCGGGGCCGCCCGGACCCGGGCACCGTACGGTGCCCGTCGGAGGCCGTACGGAAAAGGCCGAAATATGATGTCGGCCGGTCCGGCCCGCCGTCCTCAGTCGCCGTACTCGGACATCGCGTCGATCAGCCGCGCCGACGAGGGCGGAACCGTCACCCCGTTGATCAGGGACGGCTTCACCGGGACGGGGGCGCTCTTCACGGCCGCCGTCCAGTGCGGCGCCATCCGCGCACAGTCACCGCGCAGTGCGGCCAGGCTCGATTCCGACTCGGGCAATGCGGTGTGCTTCGACATATCCGCACCGTAACCACGGTCGAGCTCAGGTAGAAAGACCTACTATCGGGTAGTTTTCCCTTTTCCTGGCCGTCGCCTCACCCGGTAGCGTGAACTGTCACGTCGTCCCGGAGGGCGCACTCACGGCCCTTCGCCTTCCGCAGGAGCAGCCTCCCCGTGCGTATTGCAGTCACCGGCTCGATCGCCACCGACCACCTCATGACCTTCCCCGGCCGCTTCGCCGACCAGCTGGTCGCGGATCAGCTGCACACGGTCTCCCTCTCCTTCCTGGTCGACAACCTCGATGTCCGCCGGGGCGGTGTCGCCGCCAACATCTGCTTCGGGATGGGCCTGCTCGGCACCCGCCCGATCCTGGTCGGCGCCGCGGGCTCGGACTTCGACGAGTACCGCGCCTGGCTCGACCGGCACGGCGTCGAGACCGGCTCGGTCCGCATCTCCGAGGTACTGCACACCGCCCGCTTCGTCTGTACCACCGACGCCGACCACAACCAGATCGGCTCCTTCTACACGGGCGCGATGAGCGAGGCCCGCCTCATCGAGCTGAAGAGCGTCGCCGACCGCGTCGGCGGCCTCGACCTCGTCTCCATCGGGGCCGACGACCCCGAGGCGATGCTCCGCCACACCGAGGAGTGCCGCTCCCGGAACATCCCCTTCGCAGCGGACTTCTCGCAGCAGATCGCGCGGATGGACGGCGAAGAGATCCGCATCCTCCTCGACGGCGCCACCTACCTCTTCTCCAACGAGTACGAGAAGGGGCTCATCGAGTCCAAGACCGGCTGGAGCGACGAGGAGATCCTCGCGAAGGTCGGCCACCGCGTCACCACCCTCGGCGCCCGCGGTGTCCGGATCGAGCGGGTCGGCGAGCCGGTCATCGAGGTCGGCTGCCCCGAGGAGGACACCAAGGCCGACCCCACCGGCGTCGGCGACGCCTTCCGGGCCGGCTTCCTCTCCGGCCTGGCCTGGGGCGTCGGTCTGGAGCGCGCCGCCCAGGTCGGCTGCATGCTCGCCACCCTGGTCATCGAGACGGTCGGCACCCAGGAGTACACCCTGCGCCGCACCGCCTTCATGGACCGCTTCACCAAGGCGTACGGCCACGAGGCCGCCACCGAGGTCCGGCAGCACCTGGCGTGATCAGCTGAGCCGGCGGACCACATAGGCCGAGCCGCGGTCCGCCGGCTCCTCGCCCACGTACTCCTGGCCCCGCATCTCGCACCAGGCCGGGATGTCCAGCCGCGCCGCCTCGTCGTCGGCGAGCACCGTCACCGTGGCGCCCACCGCTACCTCCCCGATCACCTTTGCGAGCTCGATCACCGGGATCGGGCAGCGACGGCCCAGCGCGTCGACCACCGGGGACGCGGCGGGACCGGGGGAGTGGGGTGCGGATACCGGGGCGCCGAACCGCTCGCGCACCTCGCCGACCACCCCGGGCAGGACCTCCAGGAAGCGGTCCACGTCCGCCCCTGCCGTGCCCGGCGGCAGCGACACCCGGACGTTCCCCTCCGAGAGCACCCCCATCGCCTTGAGCACATGGCTCGGAACCAGGGTGCTGCTCGTGCAGGACGAGCCGGACGACACCGAGAACTCCCTCCGGTCCAGCTCGTGCAGGAGAGTCTCCCCGTCGACATAGAGACAGGAGAAGGTGACCAGATGCGGCAGCCGCCGCTCCGGATCACCCACCACCTCGACATCGGGCACCCGCTCGGCCACGACGGTCCGGATCCGGTCCACCAGGGCCCGCAGCCGCCCCGACTCCGTCGCGGCCTCGCTCCGTACCGCGCGCAACGAGGCCGCCGCCGCCACGATCGCCGGCAGGTTCTCGAACCCCGCCGCCCGCCCCGACTCCCGCTCCCCGGCCGGGCCTTGAGGCGCGTAACGCACCCCCTTGCGGACCGCGAGCAGCCCGACCCCGGCCGGGCCGCCCCACTTGTGCGCGCTCGCCGTCAGCAGCGACCAGCCCGCCGGGACCGGCCCCCAGCCGAGCGACTGGGCCGCGTCCACCAGCAGCGGCACCCCGGCGTCCGCGCAGCGCGCGGCGACCTCGGCGACGGGCTGCTCGGTGCCCACCTCGTGGTTGGCCGACTGGAGGCAGGCCAGCGCGGTGTCCGCCCGCAGCGCCCCGCCGTACACCGCCGGGTCCACCGCCCCCGTGCGGTCCACCGGGACCTCGGTGAACGAGCCGCCCGCCGCCTCGTGGGCCGCCGCCGAATGGAGCACCGACGAGTGTTCGACCGCCGAGAGGGCCAGATGGCGGCCGACACGCCGACGCCCCGAAAGAGCCCCGGCAATTCCCGCGTGCACCGCCGTCGTCCCGGACGAGGTGAAGACCAGTTCGTCGGGGCGGCATCCGACGGCCTCCGCGGCGGCCTCCCGGGCCGCGTCCAGGAGCAGCCTGGCCCGCCGCCCCTCCCGGTACAGGCGGGCGGGATCGGCCCAGCCCTCGTCGAGCGCGGCAAGCAGCGCCTGGCGTGCGACGGGGTGCAGGGGGGCGGCGGAGGCGGCATCGAAGTAGGGCACCCCGCCACGCTAGCCCGCACCCGGCCCCACCTCGCCGGTGGCCGTTCCTCCCGGACGGGCGAGTGGCCGTCAGATGGGGGCCGGAGGCCCGGATTCCACCCCATGGGCGTGTCGGGCGGCGCGTTGGGCACCCTCCCCGCGCGACCCTAAATAGCGTCCAGTAGGGTTTGGTCCGCATAAACATCCAAACCCCTGCCCGCGTCAGGGCCGGCGACCGACCAGAGACATACGGGCGCGCCGACCGTGCGGGCGAGACTCTCGGGAAGGCGCTACGTGAGTCCCAACGGCTCCGACCGCTCGTCGCGGCGCCCGATGCGGCGGAAGCTGCCGCAGGTGCTGACTGCGGGCCTGGTCCTGGCGACGGCCTCCGGTTGTTCATACAACTGGGAGGATTTCCCCCGCCTCGGAATGCCCACTCCGGTTACGGAAGAGGCCCCTCGGATCCTCTCCCTCTGGCAAGGCTCGTGGGCGGCAGCGCTCGTCACGGGTGTCCTTGTCTGGGGACTGATCCTCTGGAGCGTCTTCTTCCACCGGCGTAGCCGGACCAAGGTGGAGGTACCTCCGCAGACCAGGTACAACATGCCCATCGAGGCGTTGTACACAGTGGTCCCCCTCATCATCGTCTCGGTGCTCTTCTACTTCACCGCGCGTGATGAGTCGAAGCTCCTCGAGCTCTCCGACAAGCCCGCCCACACCATCAACGTGGTCGGCTTCCAGTGGAGCTGGGGCTTCAACTACATCGAGAAGGTGGATGGCCAGCCCGCTGCGGGCCCCGAGATCCCCAAGGAACTCGACGCCATCCCCGACCGGTTCCACAAGGACTTCCCCGAAGGCGCCGGCGGCGTCTACGACGTGGGCATCCCCGGGACCCGCAACCCGCAGAACGGCAACCCGGGTCCGACCCTGTGGCTGCCGAAGGGTGAGAAGGTCCGCTTTGTCCTCACTTCGCGTGACGTCATCCACTCCTTCTGGGTGGTGCCGTTCCTCATGAAGCAGGACGTCATCCCGGGCCACACCAACGCGTTCGAGGTGACTCCCAACCGGGAGGGCACCTTCATGGGCAAGTGCGCCGAGCTCTGTGGCGCCGACCACTCCCGGATGCTCTTCAACGTCAAGGTCGTCTCCCCGGAGCGTTACCAGCAGCACCTCAAGGAGCTGGCTGAGAAGGGTCAGACGGGCTACGTGCCGGCAGGCATCGCGCAGACGGACCCGGCCAGGAATGCGGAGAAGAACCAACTGTGAGCATCCTCAACGAATCTCAGGGTGCCGCTCCGGCAGACGACTCGTACGAGGACGAGCTGCCCGTGCGGCGCAAGCAGCCGGGAAACATCGTCGTCACGTGGCTGACCACCACTGACCACAAGACGATCGGTACGCTCTACCTGGTCACGTCGTTCGTGTTCTTCTGCATCGGCGGACTCATGGCGCTCTTCATGCGCGCCGAGCTGGCCCGTCCGGGCACGCAGATCATGTCGAACGAGCAGTTCAACCAGGCGTTCACGATGCACGGCACGATCATGCTGCTGATGTTCGCGACGCCGCTGTTCGCCGGATTCGCGAACTGGATCATGCCGCTGCAGATCGGCGCGCCCGACGTGGCGTTCCCGCGGCTGAACATGTTCGCGTACTGGCTGTACCTCTTCGGCTCGCTCATCGCGGTGGCCGGCTTCCTCACCCCGCAGGGTGCGGCGGACTTCGGCTGGTTCGCCTACTCCCCGCTCTCGGACGCGGTCCGGTCGCCGGGCGTCGGCGCCGACATGTGGATCATGGGTCTGGCCTTCTCCGGCTTCGGCACGATCCTCGGCTCGGTCAACTTCATCACCACGATCATCTGCATGCGCGCACCCGGCATGACGATGTTCCGCATGCCGATCTTCACCTGGAACGTCCTGCTGACCGGTGTGCTGGTCCTGCTGGCCTTCCCGGTCCTCGCCGCCGCGCTCTTCGCGCTGGAGGCGGACCGAAAATTCGGTGCGCATATCTTCGACGCGGCCAATGGCGGCGCATTGCTCTGGCAACACCTCTTCTGGTTCTTCGGCCATCCAGAGGTGTACATCATCGCGTTGCCATTCTTCGGAATCATTTCCGAGGTCATCCCGGTATTCAGCCGCAAGCCGATGTTCGGCTACATCGGCCTGATCTCCGCGACGATCGCCATCGCCGGCCTTTCCGTGACGGTGTGGGCGCACCACATGTACGTCACGGGCGGTGTGCTGTTGCCGTTCTTCTCCTTCATGACGTTCCTCATCGCCGTGCCGACAGGCGTGAAGTTCTTCAACTGGATCGGCACGATGTGGAAGGGGTCGTTGTCCTTCGAGACACCGATGCTCTGGGCCGTCGGCTTCCTGATCACCTTCACCTTCGGTGGTCTGACCGGCGTCATCCTCGCCTCGCCCCCGATGGACTTCCACGTCTCGGACTCGTACTTCGTCGTCGCGCACTTCCACTACGTCATCTTCGGCACCGTGGTCTTCGCGATGTTCTCCGGATTCCACTTCTGGTGGCCGAAGTTCACCGGCAAGATGCTGGACGAGCGGCTCGGCAAGATCACGTTCTGGACGCTGTTCGTGGGCTTCCACGGCACGTTCCTGGTGCAGCACTGGCTCGGTGCCGAGGGCATGCCGCGTCGTTACGCGGACTATCTCGACGCCGACGGCTTCACCGCGCTGAACACGATCTCGACGATCTCCTCGTTCCTCCTCGGCCTGTCGATGCTGCCGTTCTTCTACAACGTCTGGAAGACCGCGAAGTACGGCAAGAAGATCGAGGTCGACGACCCGTGGGGTTACGGCCGTTCGCTGGAGTGGGCGACCTCCTGCCCGCCGCCGCGGCACAACTTCCTCACGCTGCCGCGGATCCGTTCCGAATCCCCGGCGTTCGACCTGCACCACCCGGAGATCACGGCGCTCGAACAGCTCGACCACCTCTCCGAGTCGGACAAGGCCCTCGCCGGCGGCAAGGAGGCAGGCAAGTGAAGATCCAGGGACAGATGTTCATCTGGCTGAGCGTCTTCATCCTCGCCATGGCCGTCGTGTACGGCGTGTGGTCCAAGGAGCCGGTCGGCACCACGGCCCTCTTCCTGGCCTTCGGGCTGTCCATCATGATCGGCTTCTACCTGGCCTTCACGGCCAACCGGGTCGACGCCATGGCCCAGGACAACAAGGAAGCGGACGTCGCCGACGAGGCGGGCGAGCTGGGGTTCTTCTCCCCGCACAGCTGGCAGCCGCTCTCCCTGGCGGTCGGCGGAGCCTTCGCCTTCATGGGCGTCATCTTCGGCTGGTGGCTGCTGTACTTCTCCGCCCCCCTGCTCCTGATCGGCCTCTTCGGCTGGGTCTTCGAGTACTACCGGGGCGAGAACCGCACCCAGTGACACCGCACCCCGTGACACCGCTCCCCGGGTGACACGCGCTACACCACGAAGGGCCCGCGTCGCCGACAGCGACGCGGGCCCTTCGCTCGTTTGCAGTCACTGAACGCGCTGGAACGGATGAATCTTCTTAGCGTGGACGGCATGAACCACACGCCGCGCATCCGCACCGTAGTGAGCTGCACCCTGCTGGTCGTGACCCTCGCCGCGGGTGCGACCGCCTGTGGCTCGCCCGACGGCCACCCGCTCTCCACGAAGCCTTACGACGCGGGCGACCAGGTCTCCTTCAACGGCCCCTCCAAGAAGGAGAAGGCCGACCCCGACAAGCCCCTGGAAGTCACCGTCAAGGGCGACGACGGGCGCATCACCGACGTCAGCGCCGTGGACACCGGCGGCCGGCACCTCGCGGGAGAGCTCTCCGCCGACGGGAAGCGCTGGCGCTCCACCGCCCCGCTCGCGGCCGGCACGGGATACACCGTCAGGGTCGCCACGGAGAACGGCGACGGCGCCCCAGGCGTCCGTACGCTCTCCTTCGACACCTCATCGCCCAAGCGGTTGCTGAAGGTCGCCTTCGGCCCGGAGGCGGGCACCTACGGCGTCGGACAGCCCATCACGGCGGAACTCAGCGCTCCGATCACCGACAAGGCGGCCAGGGCCACCGTCGAGCGCGCCCTGAAGGTCCGCTCCACCCCGGCGGTCACCGGCTCCTGGTACTGGGTCGACGACAAGAAGCTGCACTACCGCCCGAAGGAGTACTGGCCCGCGAACGCCACCGTCGAGGTCCGCTCCAACCTTGCGGGCATCAAGGTGACCAACGCGCTCTACGGGGCCGAGGCCAAGCCCCTGAAGCTCACCACCGGCGACCGGATCGAGGCCATCACCGACGCCGCGGACCACACCCTGACGGTGCTCCGCAACGGAGAAGTGATCAACACCATTCCGGTCACCACCGGCAAGCCCGGCTTCTCCACCCGCAACGGCGTCAAGGTGGTGCTCGCCAAGGAGCAGTTCGTCCGTATGCGCGGGGAGAGCATCGGCATCGCCGCCGGCTCGTCGGAGTCCTACGACCTGCCGGTCTACTGGGCCACCCGGGTGACCTGGAGCGGCGAGTACGTCCACGCCGCCCCCTGGTCCACCGGCTCCCAGGGCAACGCCAACGTCAGCCACGGCTGCACCGGCATGAGCACCGGCAACGCCGAGTGGTTCTTCGACACCGTGCGCGAGGGCGACATCGTCAAGGTCGTCGGCAGCCAGGGCGAGGAGATGGACCCGTTCGGCAACGGGTTCGGCGACTGGAACCTCTCCTGGGAGAAGTGGCAGAAGGGCAGCGCCCTCCACGAGGGGGCGCCGGACAGCCCGCAGACACTCCAGGCCGCCCGGCTGCGTCCCCACGTCTGATCCGGGCCGGGAAGGTGCCGTACGGCGCCGGAGGCCCCTCAGCGGGCCGTGGGGGCCTCTCAGGCCTCCACGGCGAGCCGCTGCCGCAGCAGCGCCGCCAGCGCGTCGGCGAACTCCACCGGGTCCACCGGGAGCGTCACGGCGGCCTCCGCCCGGCTCCAGGTGGCCAGCCACGCGTCCTGCGGGCGGCCGATCAGCAGGAGCACCGGCGGGCAGCGGAAGATCTCGTCCTTGATCTGGCGGCAGACCCCCATGCCGCCGATGGGGGCCGTCTCCCCGTCCAGCACGCAGACGTCGACGCCGCCGTTGTCCAGCGCCGCGAGGACGGCCGGGAGCGTCGCGCACTCCAGGAACTCCACCGGTGGAACGTCCGCGGCAGGCCTGCGACCGGCTGCCAGCCTCACCTGCTCGCGGATGTTGGCATCGTCGCTGTAGACCAGGACCGTGGCGGTCGCCTGCATTGTTCCTCCGTGACATCGACGTCGTCGGGGCTCTCGGGGCATGAACCGATGCGCGGATCGTACTCCGCCCGACCGGCCGTCAGCACCGGTAATGACGACCTTCCGATGGGCCGTTCGGCGCAGGGTGCGACCCCTGCAGACGGTACGGACACACCGAACGGCACCCCCCGGGGTGAGGGCGGGATAAGCGACCGACATAATGTCGGTCGTGGCGACAGCAACGACAGTAGAAACCGGGCACGCGCACCCGTCGGTCAATCGGCCGAACCTCACCAGCGTCGGAACCATCATCTGGTTGAGTTCCGAGCTGATGTTCTTCGCGGCCCTCTTCGCGATGTACTTCACCCTGCGATCGGTGATGGGACCCGATTACTGGAAGGAGATGTCCGATCATCTGAACTTCCCGTTCTCGGCGACGAACACCACGATCCTGGTGCTCTCCTCACTCACCTGCCAGCTCGGTGTTTTCGCAGCCGAGCGGGGCGATGTGAAGAAGCTCCGCACCTGGTTCATCATCACGTTCGTGATGGGTGCGATCTTCATCGGCGGCCAGGTCCTGGAGTACACCGAGCTGGTCAAGGACGCGGGGCTCTCCCTGTCGTCCGACCCGTACGGCTCGGTGTTCTACCTGACCACCGGCTTCCACGGTCTGCACGTGACAGGCGGTCTCATCGCCTTCCTGCTGGTCCTCGGCAGAACGTACGCGGCCAAGAGGTTCACCCACGATCAGGCCACCGCCGCCATCGTCGTGTCCTACTACTGGCACTTCGTCGATGTCGTATGGATCGGCCTGTTCGCAACGATCTACATGATCAAGTAACCGGGCTCGCACCCGCCCACCA
The DNA here is from genome assembly GCF_018619185.1 of Streptomyces sp. McG3. Lineage (GTDB taxonomy): Bacteria > Actinomycetota > Actinomycetes > Streptomycetales > Streptomycetaceae > Streptomyces. Next base: position 26,103 of record NZ_JAAXYC010000020.1, read on the forward strand.
TCGACGCAGAAGATCCTGACACCGGGGTAATCCGTGAAAAAGCTCTCCGCACGACGACGCCATCCGCTGGCGGCGGTCGTCGTACTACTCCTCGCGCTGGCGGCTACCGGGGGGCTGTACGCCGCGTTCGCGCCTGCGGGCAAGGCGCAGGCCGATGAAACCGCCCAGTCCCTCGCCATCGAAGAGGGCAAGAAGCTCTACGCCGTAGGCTGCGCCAGCTGCCACGGAACCGGCGGTCAGGGCACCACCGACGGGCCGTCCCTCGTGGGCGTGGGCTCCGCCGCCGTCGACTTCCAGGTCGGTACGGGCCGTATGCCCGCGCAGCAGCCGGGCGCCCAGGTACCGAAGAAGAAGGTCATCTACACCCAGGCGGAGATCGACCAGCTCGCGGCGTACGTCGCGTCGCTCGGCGCCGGTCCCATCACGCCGACCGACAAGCAGGTCGACCCCGCGGGCGCGGACGTCGCCAACGGTGGCGAACTGTTCCGCACCAACTGCGCCCAGTGCCACAACTTCACCGGTAAGGGCGGAGCCCTGACGGAGGGCAAGTACGCCCCCGACCTCGAAGGCGTGAGCCCGAAGCACATCTACGAGGCCATGCAGACCGGCCCGCAGAGCATGCCCTCCTTCCCCGACACGACGATGCCGGAGCAGGAGAAGAAGGACATCATCGCGTACATCGAGACCGTGAACGGTGACGAGACGGAGAGCCCCGGCGGCCTGGCCCTCGGCGGTCTCGGTCCGGTCAGCGAAGGTCTGTTCGCGTGGGTCTTCGGACTCGGTGCGCTCGTCGCAGTCGCCGTTTGGGTCGCGGCCCACACCGCTAAGGCCAAGAAGTCATGAGTAGCCAACAGATTCCAGAAGACAACCTGCCTGTGGTGCAGGAGACCGCGCACGGCGCGGTGGAGCGTCACGACGACCCGTTCGCCGACCCGGGACTGCCGGCCCACCAGCCGCGCATCCAGGACCTCGACGAACGCGCCGCGAACCGCTCGGAACGCGCCGTCGCGTTCATGTTCACCCTCTCGATGCTGGCGACGGTGGGCTTCATCGCCTCCTACGTCATCTTCCCGGTGGACAAGATCGTCTACATCTGGCCCTTCGGCCATGTGAGCGCGCTCAACTTCTCCCTGGGGCTCACCCTGGGTGCGGCGCTCTTCTTCATCGGCGCGGGAGCCGTCCACTGGGCGCGCACCCTGATGTCCGACGTCGAGGTCGCCGCCGACCGCCACCCGATCGAGGCCCCGCCCGAGGTCAAGGCGCAGGTCCTGGCCGACTTCAAGGCCGGTGCCGAGGAGTCCGCGATCGGTCGGCGCAAGCTGATCCGCAACACCATGTTCGGTGCGCTGGCCCTGGTGCCGCTCTCCGGAGTGGTCCTGCTGCGCGACCTCGGTCCGCTGCCGGAGAAGAAGCTCCGCACCACCCTGTGGGCCGAGGGCAAGCAGCTCATCAACATGAACACGATGAAGCCGCTGCGCCCCGAGCACATCACCGTCGGGTCGCTGGCCTTCGCCATGCCCGAGGGGCTCGACCCGGAGTCGCACGACTTCCAGACGCAGATGGGCAAGGCCGCCCTGATGATCGTCCGCATCGAGCCGGACGACATCAAGGACAAGCGCCAGCGTGACTGGGCCCACGAGGGCATCGTCGCGTTCTCCAAGATCTGCACCCACGTCGGCTGCCCGATCAGCCTGTACGAGCAGCAGACGCACCACGTGCTCTGCCCGTGCCACCAGTCCACCTTCGACCTCTCCGACGGCGCTCGCGTCATCTTCGGTCCGGCCGGCCACCCCCTTCCGCAGCTGCGGATCGGTGTCAACAGCGAGGGCAACCTCGAGGCGCTCGGCGACTTCGACGAGCCCGTCGGTGCTGCCTTCTGGGAGCGCGGATGAGTACTCCGACAAAGAACCCCTCCGCCGCCGGACCGGCGAGCGGGCGCAAGGCTCCGGCCGGCGAGCGGGTGGCCGACTGGGCGGACGGCCGGCTGGGCATCTACGGCCTGGCCAAGGCCAACATGCGCAAGATCTTCCCGGACCACTGGTCCTTCATGCTCGGTGAGGTCGCGCTCTACAGCTTCATCATCATCATCCTCACGGGTGTGTATCTGACGCTGTTCTTCCAGCCGAGCATGGGCGAGATCGTCTACCACGGTCCGTACGAGCCCATGCAGGGCATCCGGATGTCCGAGGCCTACGCCTCGACCCTGAAGATCAGCTTCGAGGTCCGCGGTGGTCTGCTCGTCCGGCAGATCCACCACTGGGCCGCGCTGATCTTCCTGGCCGCCATGTTCGTGCACATGATGCGCGTCTTCTTCACGGGCGCGTTCCGCAAGCCGCGCGAGATCAACTGGCTCTTCGGCTTCCTGCTGTTCGTGCTCGGCATGTTCACCGGGTTCACCGGCTACTCCCTCCCGGACGACCTGCTCTCCGGTACGGGTGTCCGCTTCACCCAGGGCGCGATCCTGTCCGTGCCGATCGTCGGTACGTACATCTCGATGTTCCTGTTCGGCGGCGAGTTCCCCGGCCACGACTTCGTGGCCCGGTTCTACTCGATCCACATCCTGCTGCTGCCGGGCATCATGCTCGGCCTGCTGGTGGCGCACCTGATCCTGGTCTTCTACCACAAGCACACGCAGTTCGCGGGTCCCGGCCGGACCAACAAGAACGTCGTCGGCATGCCGCTGCTGCCCGTGTACATGGCGAAGGCCGGAGGGTTCTTCTTCCTCGTCTTCGGCGTCATCGCGGCCATCTCGGCCATCGCCACGATCAACCCGATCTGGGCCATCGGCCCGTACCGGGTCGACCAGGTGTCCACCGGCGCCCAGCCCGACTGGTACATGGGCTTCGCCGAGGGTCTGGTCCGTGTGATGCCGGGCTGGGAGATCAACCTGTGGGGCCACACGCTCGCGCTGGGTGTGTTCATCCCGCTGGTCGGCTTCGGCGTGGTCCTCACCGCGATCGCGGTGTACCCGTTCATCGAGTCCTGGGTCACCGGCGACAAGCGCGAGCACCACATCCTGGACCGCCCGCGCAACGCCCCGACCCGTACGGGCTTCGGCGTCGCCTGGATCACGGCCTACTTCATCGGCCTCGTCGGCGGTGGAAACGACCTGTGGGCCACGCACTTCCACCTGTCGATCAACTCGATCACCTGGTTCGTCCGGATCTTCTTCTTCGTCGGACCGGTCATCGCGTTCATCGTCACCAAGCGGATCTGCCTCGGCCTCCAGCGCCGCGACCGGGAGAAGGTGCTGCACGGTCGCGAGACCGGCATCATCAAGCGCCTGCCGCACGGTGAGTTCGTCGAGATCCACGAGCCGCTCAGCCCCGGGCAGCTGCACACGCTCACGGCGCACGAGCAGTACCAGCCGCTCGACCTCGGCCCCGCGGTCGACGAGAACGGCGTCAAGCGCAAGATCTCCCCGGTGCAGAAGCTGCGCGCCAAGCTCAGCAAGGGGTACTTCGCCGACGGGAACCAGATCCCCAAGGCCACCCCCGAGGAGTACAAGGAGATCAGCGAGGGCCACGGCCACCACTGATCACCTGAACCGATCGCCACCGTGAGAGCCCCGTCCATTCGATGGACGGGGCTCTTCGCGGTCCGCCCGGCTGGATAGGGTGGAGCCATCTTTCCTGACCGGCTGTGGACCCTGGAGCGGACCATGAACGTTGTGACCCCGAACGGCGGCGACAGCGTGGCGGACCGTTCCTGGCCCGGCCTCCTGAATCCCCTCCTGCGCGGCGAGAACCTCAGCTCCGAGGAGACCGCCTGGGCCATGGACCGGATCATGAGCGGCGAGGCCACCGACGCGCAGATCGCCGGGTTCGCCGTCGCGCTGCGGGCCAAGGGCGAGACCGTCGACGAGGTCACCGGGCTGGTCCGCGCGATGTACGCCCACGCCAACACCATCCAGGTGCCGGGCCGGACCGTCGACATCGTCGGCACCGGCGGCGACCTCGCCAAGACGGTCAACATCTCGACCATGTCCGCGATCGTCATCGCCGGCACCGGCGCCAAGGTCGTCAAGCACGGCAACCGGGCCGCCTCCTCCGCCAGCGGCTCCTCCGACGTACTGGAGAAGCTCGGCGTCAATCTGGAGCTGACCCCGCAGCGGGTCGTCGAGGTCGCCGAGGCGGCGGGCATCACCTTCTGCTTCGCCGTGAAGTTCCACCCCGCCCTGCGCTACGCCGCCAAGGCCCGCAAGGAGCTCGGCGCGCAGACCACGTTCAACATCCTGGGCCCCCTCACCAACCCGGCCCAGGTCCGCGCCCAGGCGGTCGGCGTCGCCGACGCCCGGATGGCGCCCATCGTCGCGGGCGTGCTGGCCGACCGGGGCAACTCGGCCCTGGTCTTCCGCGGTGACGACGGCCTCGACGAGCTGACCACCACCGCCACCTCCCGGGTCTGGGTGGTACGCGACGGGGCGGTCCGCGAGGAGCCCTTCGACCCGCGCGACGTGGGGCTGCCCATCGTCCCCGTCGAGGCACTGCGCGGCGCCGACGCCTCGTACAACGCCGATGTGGCCCGCCGGCTGCTGGACGGCGAGGGCGGCGCGGTACGGGAGGCGGTGCTGCTCAACTCGGCGGCGGCCCTGGTCGCCCTGGACCCGGGCCCCGGCACGCTGACCGAACAGCTCGCGGCGAAGATCCTCGTAGCGGCCGAGGCCATCGACTCCGGCGCCGCCAAGCGGGCCCTGGAGCGCTGGGTGGCGGCCAGCAACGCCTGAGCGCGTGACGGGACGCCTCCGGCCCCGCACGGTGTGACCCAGGGCGCAGTCCGGATGCCGGACTGCGCCCTTGCGCGTGTGCACACGTATGGCAAGATGCTGCGCAGGTCATGAGTGACAGCGACTACGGCCCCGGCCCGCTGTCCGGCAACCCTCCGTCCGTGGCGGGGTGCCCCGGGTGAAGACCAGGCCGCAGGCAGCGAGGTCTGCGGCAAGCGCGGGCCCCTCGGCATCCAGCGGATGCCAGCCCCCGGGGTCCTGGTCCCTAGGGAGTCTTCTGTGAGCAAGCGAATGCGCTAGGGCTGACCGCCCTCCTTCCGCGCACCCTTTTCCTTCCCCCTCCCTGCGCTGCCGCGTACTGCCGGCGCATGGATTTCGCCTGCCTTTTACGGGAGTTCGCCATGTCTGTCCCCACCGCTGCCCTCGACTCGTCGGTTTGTGCCCCGCTGCCCGTTCTGGGGCAGAACGTCACGGTCCCGCTCGTCACCGGCGGTGAGGTGACCTACGCCGCGCTCGACTACGCCGCCAGCGCCCCGGCCCTCCAGCGGGTCTGGGACGACGTCGCCGCGTACGCCCCGTACTACGGCAGCGTCCACCGCGGCGCGGGCTACCTCTCGCAGCTCTCCACCGACCTCTTCGAGAGCAGCCGCCGCACGGTCGCGGAGTTCCTCGGCTGCCGCGCCGAGGACCAGGTGGTCTTCACCCGCTCCACGACCGACTCCCTCAACCTGCTGGCCGCCGCGATCCCCGCCGACTGCCAGGTCTTCGTCTACGAGACCGAGCACCACGCGTCCCTGCTGCCCTGGCGCGACGCCCAGGTCACCTACCTCAACGCGCCCCGCACCCCGGCCCAGGCCGTCGAGACCCTGGAGCGCGCGCTCGCCGAGCGCGACCCCTACGGCCCCGCCCTCGTCTGCGTCACCGGCGCGTCCAACGTGACCGGCGAGCTGTGGCCGGTGAGGGAACTGGCCGCCGCCGCCCACGCGCACGGCGCCCGGATCGTCCTGGACGCCGCGCAGCTCGCCCCGCACCACCCCGTGGACATCGCCGAACTGGACGTCGACTGGGTCGCGTTCTCCGGCCACAAGCTGTACGCGCCCTTCGGCTCCGGCGTCCTGGCCGGCCGCGCCGACTGGCTCCAGGCCGCCGAGCCGTACCTCGCCGGCGGCGGCGCGTCCCGCAAGGTCGCCCGGCGCGCCGACGGCGGCGTGGACGTCGACTGGCACACCACGGCCGCCCGCCACGAGGCCGGTTCGCCCAACGTCATCGGCGTCTACTCCATCGCCTCCGCCTGCAAGGCCCTGTCCGAGGCCGGCTTCGAGAGCCTGGTCGCCCGGGAGCAGGGGCTCGTGGGCCGGGTCCGCGAGGGGCTCGCCGAGGTGCCCGAGGTGCAGGTGCTCTCGCTGTTCGGCGACGACGCCCCGCGGGTCGGCGTCATCTCCTTCGTGGTGCGCGGCTGGAACAGCTCGCACTTCGCCGCCGCCCTCTCCGCCGAGTACGGCATCGGCGTGCGCGACGGCCTCTTCTGCGCCCACCCGCTGGTGCGCACCTTGCTCGGCAGTGACCCGCAGGACCCGGGCGAGTGCGGCGCGCCGGAGGCCGAGCCGGGCGAGCGGTCCCTCAACGCGATCCGCGTCAGCTTCGGCGCCGGTACGCCCGACGAGCACATCGAGCGGTTCCTGCGCGCGGTCTCCGAGCTGGTGAGCGAGGGAGCCCAATGGAAGTACCGCACCGAGGACGGCCGTTGCGTCCCCGACCGGGGCGAAGCGGCCCAGGTCTGAGACACGTTCCGGTGAGACACCTCGGCCGGGGACGGGCAGCGCGCCCGTCCCCGGCCGAGGTGTCTCACCGGTGTGTCCCGGGTCCGTCGTCAGGCCTTCGTCAGGCCCTACGCGTCGAGCCCGATGGCGAAGGCCGCTTCCAGGTCGTGCTGGGAGTACGTACGGAACGCCACGTGGGTGTCGGTGCCCTCGACGCCCGGGATCTTGCTGATCCGGCCGGGAATGACATCGGCGAGGTCGTCGTGCCTGGCGACCCGGACCATGGCGATCAGGTCGTAGGTGCCGGTGACGGAGAAGACCTCGCTGACGCTGTCCAGCGCGGCGATGGCCTCGGCGATCTCCGGAATCCGGTCCACGCTGGTCTTGATGAGCACGATCGCGGTGATCACGGCTGGCTGTCTCCCTCGGTGGCTGGAACCTTCACTCTAGCCCTCCGCCCATGAACCACCCAGGCGTACAGGAACCCGGCCGCGAAGCCCGCCACATGGGCCAGGTACGCCACCCCGGGACCGCTGCCCGCCCCCTGTGCCGCCGCCCACTGGAGCCCGAACCAGAAGACCAGCACGATCCAGGCGGGGAAGCGCAGCGGCAGGAAGAAGAGGAACGGGAACAGGCTGGTCACCCGGGTCCTGGGGAACAGGTGGAGGAATGCGCCGAGCACCGCGGAGATCGCCCCCGACGCACCCACCAGCGTCTGCGCGGAGTCCGCGTGCGCCGCCGCGTAGCAGACCAGGGCCACATAGCCGCAGCCGACGTAGAACAGGGCGAACCGCACCCGGCCCATGCGCTCCTCGGCCATCGCGCCGAACACGTACAGGAACAGCAGGTTCCCCAGCAGGTGCAGCCAGCTGCCGTGCACGAACAGCGCGGTGAACGGTGTGATCAGCGCATGCGCGGAGCCCTCCCACAGCTCGGCGGGGATCACTCCCCACCGCTCGAAGTACGCGGCCTGCGCGGCGAGGAGCGCGTCCTCGCTCCGGTGGGCGGCGCCGCCGAATCCGGAGAGCGGGCTGATCAGGAAGATCACACCGCAGACGGCGATCAGCCCGTAGGTGACCGGGGCGCCGCTCGACGCCGCCGCGTCCCGGATCCTCCCCGCCGTGGTCCGCCAGTCGGCCTGCCGCCCATCGATCATGTTCAGAGCATGACGTACCGGTGGAGAACGGGACGGAGCGCCTCGCCGTGCCGATGCCTATACGCGAGGCCGTAGGGTTACGCCAGGACTTCCGCAGTTCGACGGCGCACCGCGAGATCCTTGACGTAGACAGGTGGAGACGCGGCGGCGCGCCCGGCGCGGGCTTCTGGCGACGACGAAAGAGGACCCAACGATGACGACGGTTCCCCTGCCGACCGACTCGACCCGCTGGCGCTGCACGTTGTGCGGCAATCTCACGCGCTTCGACGTGACCCGCTCCTCCAAGGTCGTGGAGTACGTGCACCTCGACCTGGCCGGTGAGTCGAGTGTCGAGGAGCGGGAGGTCGTCAGTGAGACCATCGAGTCGGTCCGCTGTCGTTGGTGCAACGCGGTGGACCAGATCGAACTGGTGGACAGGCCGGGTGCCGCTTCCTGAGGAAGCGCACCCATCACACATCTATGGGGTGACGGACGGTGGATCAGCCGACCAGCGGCGCCGGACCGGCCGATGAGGCCGACGGCGGCGCAGAGGCGCTCGGCCGTCCGCTGCCCGAGGGTGTGCGACGGCGGGTGATCGCGCTGGTCTCGGACGCCTTCGGCGGACTGACCGTCGCCGAACTGCCCGCCCAGCTACGACAGTACGCCCGGTTCACGCCGACCCGGCGGGCGAAGTTCGCCGGGAACGCGATGGCCGCCGCGCTGGAGAGCGACGCCCTCTTCCGGCAGCGCATCGGTGAGCGGCTCGCCCAGTCCCAGCCCGAACTGACCGGCGCCCTGGAGGCGGGTTCGCCGCCCGCCGCCGCCGATCCCCTCGATGTGGCCGCGGCCGCCTACGTGCTGCGCCCGGTCGGCTGGGTCAAGCTGGTCGAATCGGCCGGCGAGGAGGTCCAGCGCGCCGACGCGGAGCGGGCCGACGAGGAGACGCGGCGGGAACTGGATCACCTGCGCGAGGAGCTGGAGCGGGCCCGCGCCCATACCCGCGCCGAGACCGAGCGGCTGCGCACCGAGCTGGAGGCGGCCCGCAAGGAGGCCGAGTCGCTGCACCGCAAGCTGCGCAGCGCCCTGAGCGAGGTCAAGCGCGGCGAGGCCGCCCTGCGCCGCGGCGCCGCCGAGGCCGACACCGTACGCGCCGAGTCGGCGGCCCAGCTCTCCGCCGCGGAGAGCGAGTCGCGCCGGCTCAAGGGGCGGCTGGGGGAGGCCGAGGCGGCCCTGGAGGCGAGCCGCCGGGCCGCGCGCGAGGGCCGCTCGGTGGAGGACATGCGGCTGCGGCTGCTCCTGGACACCGTGCTGGACGCGGCCTCGGGGCTGCGGCGGGAGCTGGCGCTTCCCCCGGCGACGACGCGTCCCGCCGACACCGTGGACGCGGTGGAGCCCGGCCGGATGTCACCCAAGGACATTGCGGCCAGGGCCCTTTCGGAGACCGATCCGGCGCTGCTGGACCAACTGCTGGCGCTGCCGCAGGCCCACCTCATCGTGGACGGCTACAACGTCACCAAGACCGGCTATCCCCAGATGCCGCTGGAGAAGCAGCGGTTGCGGCTGCTGGGCGGGCTCTCGGTGCTCGCCGCGCAGACCGGCGCCGAGATGACCTGTGTCTTCGACGGGGCCGAACTGGCCGCCCCGGTGCTGCTGGCCCCGCCCCGGGGCGTACGGGTGCTGTTCAGCAAGGCCGGGGTCACGGCGGACGAGCTGATCCGTCAACTGGCCCGCGCGGAACCGCCGGGGCGGCCCGTGGTGGTCGTCTCCACCGACCGGGAGGTGGCGGACGGCGTGGCCAAGGCCGGTGCGCGACCGGTCGCGTCCGTCTTGCTCCTCAAGCGCCTTTCGCGCGTCTAGCGGGATATGCGCGACATGTGTGGCATGCCGGATTTCTGGGAACGTACCGTCAAGTCACCGCTACACGCGGTGGGGTGAGAGTAAAGAAGTGCCTGGTGTGACGAGAAAAATCCTGTGAGGATTTGAACTGATCACAAGATGGTCACTAGGGTCATGCCTCGAACCTTCGCACGGTTGATCACCCATTGGGGGTGACGGCGAAGGAACCGCCGAGTCCGTCATGTGCACGGAGCCGGGGAATCTTTCCCCCACAGCCCGGTAGGCGGCTCTGAGGAAGAAGGAGCTCGCCTTCGTGGCGTCCCACCGTCGTCCCAAGCAGCCGAGCCGCACCCGTGTGACCGTGCTCACCGCGACCGCCGCCGCGGCCGTGGCCCTGACCTCCCAGGCCGCCCACGCCGACCCCAAGCCGAGCAAGAGCGAAGTCAAGGCGAAGGTCGACAAGCTCTACCACGAGGCCGAGGCGGCCACCGAGAAGTACAACGGGGCCAAGGAGCAGCAGGACAACCTGAAGAAGGAAGTCGACGCGCTCCAGGACAAGGTCGCCCGCGGCCAGGCCGAGCTCAACACGCTGCGCACCGAACTCGGTTCGATCGCCACCGCGCAGTACCGCTCCGGTGGCATCGACCCCTCCGTGGCCCTCTTCCTCGCCTCGGACCCGGACAGCTTCCTCGACCAGGCCTCCGCGCTCGACCAGCTGACGGTCAAGCAGACGGAGTCGCTGCAGAAGATCCAGTCCAAGCAGCGCACCCTCGCCCAGCAGCGCAAGGAAGCCCAGGACAAGCTCGGCGACCTCGCCGACGTCCGCAAGGCGCTCGGCGAGAACAAGAAGAAGTACCAGGGCAAACTGGCCGACGCCCAGCAGCTGCTCAACACGCTGACCCAGGCCGAGCGCGCCAAGATGCAGAAGGACGAGCAGCGCGCCAGCCGCGCCGCCAGTGACCGGGTCGAGCTCGGCAACGAGTCCCCCGCGTCCGGTCGTGGAGCCGCCGCCCTGGCCGCCGCCGCCACGCAGATCGGCAAGCCGTACGTCTCCGGCGGCTCGGGCCCCAACTCCTACGACTGCTCCGGGCTGACCCAGTGGGCCTTCGCCCAGGCCGGCGTCTCCATCACCCGGACCACGTTCACCCAGCACAACGACGGCACGAAGATCGGCCGCAGCCAGCTCAAGCCGGGCGACCTGGTCTTCTTCAACAACCTGGCGCACGTCGGCTTCTACGCCGGCAACAACCAGATCCTGCACGCCCCGAAGCCGGGCACCGTCGTCCGCTACGAGTCGATGGACTACATGGGCACCTTCCAGTTCGGCGTCCGCATCTGACGTCACGGCACGCCCGCGCGGCACGCCCGAACGAGGGAATCACCGCGCACCACACTGACGCCCCGCCCCGCCGGAGACCAAGGTCACCGGCGGGGCGGCGGCGTCTGCCCCCTCTGCCGCCACCGGCGCGGTCTTTTGCCGGTGCGTAGTCGCACGATTACTGTCTGGCTGCCGCGCAGCTCCCGGTCTCCGTCCGCCCGTCCCGGGCGGCAGGGGCTGCGCACTACCGCGTCAGCGGAAGGGAGTGCGGCTACCTGTGGTGTCCCATCGCCGTTCCACACAGTCCGGCTTCACCAGAGGCGTCCGGGTCACGGTCATCTCGGCGGCCGCCGCCACCGCGGCCGCGACGCTGACCGGGGCCCCGGCGAGCGCCGACCCGAAGGACACCCGGGAGAGCGCCAAGGCAGCCGTCGACCGCCTCTACGGGGAGGCCGAGCAGGCAACCGAGCGCTACAACGAGGCCGGGGAACGCGTGGACCGGCTGCGCGGCGAGGCGGACCGCTCCCAGGACGCCACGGCCCGGGGTCAGGAACGCGTCAACCGGATGCGCGACGCGCTCGGCGCGATGGCGGGCGCGCAGTACCGCACCGGCTCCATCGACCCGGCGCTCGCCCTGCTGCTCTCCGCCGACCCGGACACCTACCTGGAGCGGGCCGCCGCCCTCGACCGGGCCGGCGCCCGCCAGGCGATGACCCTGGACAAGCTGCGGCACGCGCAGCGGGGGCTCGCCCAGACCCGCGCGGAGACGACCCGCGCCCTGACCGAGCTGGAGCGCAACCGGGCCGCCGTCACCCGTCACAAGAAGGCCGTCGAGTCCAAGCTCCGCGAGGCCCGCCGGCTGCTGGACTCGCTGCCGCCCGAGGAGCGCGCCACCTTCGACCGGGCCTCCCGCTCCGGCCGCGAGGGAGCGCCCGACCTCTCCGGCGTCGCCCCCGGCTCGGCCCGCGCGATGTCCGCCGTGGCCGCCGCCCACCAGGCGCTCGGGAGACCCTACGTCTGGGGCGCCAACGGGCCCTCCGGATTCGACTGTTCCGGCCTGATGCAGTGGGCCTATGCCCAGGCCGGAGTGAGCCTGCCCCGCACCTCCCAGGCCCAGCGCCACGCGGGCCGCATCGTGCCCCTCTCCCAGGCGCAGCCGGGGGACCTGGTCGCCTACCGCGCGGACGCCAGTCACATCGGCATGTACGTCGGCAACGGCCAGGTCATCCACGCCCCCTACCCGGGCGCCCCGGTCCGCTACGATCCGGTCGGCATGATGCCCGTCTCCTCGGTGACCCGGATCTGACCGTACGATCGGCAGGGTGGCCGTACGAGGACGTGACGCGCGAGGGGGACGCCCCCGGGGACGACGGCGTGCGGCGGGCAGTCTGCTCGCCGTGCTCCTGACCGCGTCCGCCTGCACGGCCCCCGCCGACACGGACACCCACCTCACCACCGGCGCCCTCGACGCCACCCTGGAACGCCGCGCGGCCGCCGTCCTCGCCCACGACCCGGCGGGCTACGTCGAGGGCCTCGCGCCGGACGCCGCGAAGCTGCGGGCCGCCCAGCGCACCGAGCTGGACCGGCTCGCCGACGTGCCCCTGAAGTCCTGGACCTACGACGTCAAGGACATCACCCAGCAGGACGGGCAGTGGGCCACCGCCGACGTCGAGCTGCGCTACCGCATCGACGGGTACGACACCGCCCCCGTCGCCACCCGCCGCGTCCTGGAGCTGATGCGCGACGGCGAGCGCTGGTACATCACCGCCGACCGGCCCGCCAAGGGCGCCTCCGGGCAGCTGTGGCAGCAGGGGGACGTCGAGGTCGTCGAGGGCGAGCACAGCATCGTCCTGGGCGTCGGACGGCCGGAGAGCGAGCTGCGCCAGGTCGCCGACACCGTGGACCTCGCCGTGCCGGCCGTCTCGGACGCCTGGCCGGGGCCCTGGACCCGCCGGGTGGTCGTCCTCGTCCCGGACTCCGTCGAGGACATGGCGGGGCTGCTGGGCTCGCCGGAGGCCAGCTACCGGGGCATCGCCGCCGTCACCACCGGCGAGGTCGGCGGCACCGGCGAGCGCCCGGCCATCGCCGACCGGGTGATCGTCAACCCGCAGGCGTACGCCACCCTGGGCAGCTTCGGGCAGCGGATCGTCCTGACCCATGAGACGACCCATGTCGCCACCCGGACCAGCACCTCCACCGCCACCCCGGTCTGGCTCTCCGAGGGCTTCGCCGACTGGACCGCCTACCGGGGCGAGGACCGTGCCGCCGACACGATCGCCCCCGAGCTGGCCGAGGCCGTCCGCAGCGGCCGCACCCCCGCCGGACTCCCCGCCGACCCGGACTTCGGCTTCGACGGCGACCCGGCGAAGCTCGCGGGGGCCTACGAGGGCGGCTGGCTGGCCTGCGAGCTGATCGCGGAGCGCTGGGGCAAGGAGAAGCTCATCGCCTTCTACGAGGCCGTCGGCGCGCACGACGGGCGCGAGGGGGCGGTGGAGCAGGCGCTGAACGCTGTGCTCGACACCACCCCCGAACAGTTCACCGCCGACTGGCGCGACTACCTCGCCACCCGGCTCGGCTGACCCCTGCCCGCGAGAAGGCCGCCCCGGGCGCGCGGCCTCCCCGGCACCGTCGACCGCCACAGCCGCCGCGCCGCGATCAGCGAGGCCGCGACCAGCAGCCCGTTCCGTACGAGAAGGAGCGTCACGCCCCACGCGTCGCCGGCCACCACATGGCCGAAGCCGACCGGGAACTCCAGCAGCGTCACCCCCGCCGCCACCAGCACCAGCACGGCCGGGAGCGTCATCGCCGCCCCCCGGAAGACCAGGCACACCGCCGCGAGCCCGACCAGCCACACCAGGTACTGCGGGCTGATCACCCGGCTGGTGACCGTGAACAGCAGCACCGCGGTGAACGCCGCCTCGGCCGGGGTGTGCGCGGCGAACGTCCGGGCCCGCAGCCGCCACAGCAGCAGCCAGCCCAGCGCCAGGACGCCGAGCCCCAGCGCCAGCGTCGACACCAGCTCCACGTACGGGCCGAGGAACTCCAGCGAGCCGTAGCGCAGCTCCACCCGCCCCTCCCAGCCGAACCGCCGCGCGACGTGGAAGACCAGCGCCCCCAGGGACTCGATCTCGGTGCCCCGGTCACGCTGGAAGGCCAGGAACGCGAACGCCCCCGGCATCCACAGCGCGAACGCCGCCGCGAGTCCCGCCGCCGTCAGCGCCGCCGACGTCCACGCGGCCCGCGTCGGAGGCCCCTTGCGCACCCCGACCAGCAGCAGTGCCGGCCATCCCTTCAGCAGCGCCCCGAACGCCGCCAGCGCCCCCAGCGCACGGGGCCGGCGCACCCCCGCCAGCAGCGCCGCCACCGCGACCGCCGTCACCATCAGGTCGTACCGGGCGTAGACGGTGGGCCCCAGCAGCGCCACCCCCGCGATCCACACCCAGGCGCCCGCCTCCCCAGGGGGTGTCCCCGGCCACCGCCCCGCGTACAGCAGCAGCCCCAGCACCAGCGCGTCGCAGAGCAGCACCAGCACGAAGAAGGCGGTCGCGTACTCCAGGAACGGCAGCAGGGCGGGGGAGAGGATCGCCAGGGCGGCCCCGGGCGGGTACTGCCAGGTGACGTCGTCCAGCGGATACGTGCCGGTCAGCAGCACCTCGTACCAGCTCCGGTAGATCACCGACACATCCACCGTGACGTCCGGGCCGGGCACGGTGACCACCTTGAACACGCAGGCCAGCAGCCATGCCCGGGTCAGCGCCCACAGCGCGTACGGCCACGGTCCGGCGCCGATGGGTCCTCGTCCCGTCATCGACGTCATCGCCGCCTCTTCGTCGCTCGTGTCCGGCCGGGTTCCCGGCGGCTCATGATGCCGTCGGGAGAGTGCGTCAGCGGTGAAGCGCGGCCGTTCGGTACTGTCGGCGACGATGGACAAGACCTTGATCGTGACCAACGACTTCCCGCCCCGCCCCGGTGGCATCCAGGCGTTCCTGCACAACATGGCGCTGCGCCTGGATCCCGACCGGGTCGTCGTCTACGCCTCCACCTGGAAGCGCGGCGAGGAGGGCGCGGCGGCCACCGCCGCCTTCGACGCCGAGCAGCCGTTCCCCGTGGTCCGCGACCGGACGACGATGCTGCTGCCGACCCCGCGCGTCACCGGCCGGGCGACCGGTCTGCTGCGCGAACACGGGTGCACCTCCGTCTGGTTCGGAGCCGCCGCCCCGCTCGGCCTGATGGCCCCCGCGCTGCGCCGCGCGGGCGCCCGGCGGCTCGTCGCCACCACCCACGGCCACGAGGCCGGCTGGGCGCAACTGCCCGCCTCCCGACAGCTGCTGCGCCGGATCGGCGATGCCACGGACACGATCACCTACCTCGGTGAGTACACCCGCTCCCGGATCGCCGGGGCCCTCACCCCCGAGGCCGCCGGGCGCATGGTCCAACTGCCGCCCGGCGTCGACGAGAAGACCTTCCACCCGGCGTCCGGCGGGGACCGGGTCCGGGCCCGTCTCGGGCTCTCCGACCGCCCCGTGGTCGTCTGCGTCTCCCGCCTGGTGCCGCGCAAGGGTCAGGACACACTGATCCTGGCCATGCCCGCGATCCTCGCGCAGGTCCCGGACGCCGTGCTGCTGATCGTCGGCGGCGGACCGTACGCCAAGGACCTGGAGCGCCTCGCGGCGGAGACGGGGGTCCAGGACTCGGTGCGCTTCACCGGCCCGGTGCCCTGGGCCGAACTGCCCGCGCACTACGGGGCCGGGGACGTCTTCGCGATGCCCTGCCGCACCCGGCGGCGGGGGCTCGACGTGGAGGGCCTCGGGATCGTCTACCTGGAGGCGTCCGCGACCGGGCTGCCCGTGGTGGCCGGCGACTCGGGCGGCGCCCCGGACGCGGTGCTCGACGGCGAGACCGGGTGGGTGGTGCGCGGCGGCAGCGCCGAGGAGTCGGCGGACCGGATCGTGACGCTGCTCGGCGACCCGGAACTGCGGCAGCGGATGGGGGAGCGGGGCCGGGCCTGGGTCGAGGAGAAGTGGCGCTGGGACCTGCTGGCGGAGAAGCTCACGACCCTGCTGTGAACACGCCGTACGACTCAGGGGCCCGCACCGGCTTCCGGTGCGGGCCCCTCCGTACGCGTAACACCGCTCAGGCGCGGTAGATCGACTCCACCTCGTCCGCGAAGTCCTTCGCCACCACGTTCCGCTTCAGCTTCAGCGACGGCGTGATGTGGCCCGCCTCCTCGGTGAACTGGGCGGGCAGGATACGGAACTTGCGCACCGACTCGGCCTTGGAGACCGCCGCGTTCCCGTCGTCCACCGCCCGCTGGACCTCGGCCACCAGCTCCGCGTCCTCGCGCAGCGACAGGGCCGTCGAGCCGGCCGGCTTGCCGTGCTCCTCGGCCCAGCGGCTCAGGAACTCCTCGTCCAGCGTGACCAGCGCGCCGATGAACGGACGGCCGTCGCCGACCACCATGCACTCCGCGACCAGGGCGTGCGCGCGGATGCGGTCCTCGATCACCGCGGGGGCGACGTTCTTGCCGCCCGCCGTCACGATGATCTCCTTCTTGCGGCCGGTGATCGCGAGGTAGCCGTCCTCGTCGAGCGTGCCGATGTCCCCGGTGTGGAACCAGCCGTCGGCCAGCGCCTCGGCCGAGGCCGACTCGTTCTTCCAGTAACCGGTGAACAGGTGCTCGCCGTGCAGCAGCACCTCGCCGTCGTCCGCGATCCGCACGACCGAGCCGGGCAGCGGCTGGCCGACCGTGCCGATCTTCGGCCGGTCCCACGGGTTGAACGCGGTCGCCGCGCAGGTCTCGGTCAGGCCGTAGCCCTCCAGGACCGTGAAGCCGATGCCCCGGTAGAAGTGGCCGAGCCGCTCGCCCAGCGGCGCGCCGCCCGAGATCGCGTACTCGCCCCGGCCGCCGAGGACGGCGCGGAGCTTGCCGAAGACCAGCTTGTCGAAGAGCCGGTGCTTGAGCTTCAGCCCCAGCGCGGGGCCCTGCGGGGTGCTCAGCGCCCGGCTGTAGGCGATCGCCGTGTCGGCGGCCCGGTCGAAGATCTTGCCCTTGCCGTCGGCCTGCGCCTTGGCGCGGGCCGCGTTGTAGACCTTCTCGAAGACCCGGGGCACGCCCAGGATCAGCGTCGGCCGGAACGACGCCAGCTCGTCCGTGAGGTTCTTGATGTCCGGCACACAGCCGAGCTTGATCGGGGCCATCACCGAGGCCACCTCGACCAGCCGGCCGAAGACGTGCGCGGCGGGCAGGAACAGCAGCACCGAGCACTCGCCCGTACGGAAGAGGGGCTTCAGCCGCTCCACCACGTTGCCGCACTCCGCGAAGAAGCTGCGGTGGGTCAGCACACAGCCCTTGGGGCGGCCCGTGGTGCCCGAGGTGTAGACGATCGTCGCCGGGTCGTCGGCCTTGGCGCTGCGCGTGCGCAGGTCCATGGTCTCCTCCGAGACCTCGGCCCCCGCCCTGCCCAGCGCGTCCACCGCGCCCGCGTCGATCTGCCAGACGTGCTCCAGCTCCGGGAGCGCGTCCCGTACGGAGGCCACGGAGGCGGCGTGCGCGTCGCTCTCCACGAGCACCGCCACCGCCCCGGAGTCACCGAGGATCCACTGCACCTGCTCGGCGGAGCTGGTCTCGTACACCGGCACGGTCACCGCGCCCGCGCTCCAGATCGCGAAGTCCAGCAGCACCCACTCGAAACGGGTGCGCGACATCAGGGCGACCCGGTCGCCGGGCTGCACGCCCGAGGCGATCAGACCTTTGGCGGCGGCTCTCACCTCGGCCAGGAACTGCGTGGCGCTGACGTCCGTCCAGACGCCGGCCACCTTGCGGCTCATCACCGCGACTTCGGGATGCTGAGCGGCATTGCGGCGGATGAGATCCGTCAGGTTGCCGTCCGTCGGGACCTCGTACAGGGCCGGAAGGCTGAACTCGCGCAAGACTGCTGCTCCTCATCGGGCTCCGGTGCCACGGCTCTGTGTGACGCACCGGCTGCGGTCCAAGATTGGCGGGTGCTCAGTGGGGTGAGCACGACTGGACTGCCCGGACGTTACCCACCGGTACTCGGTTCCGGATAGGGGGTTCCGGCCAGATGTCTTATGCATCACACATATAAATGGCCCTTTCGCGCACAGTAGTCCACTGTCATCCCGACGTGGAAGTAACCGCAGGTCCGGACGGTCTACCAGCAGCGGAAGCGGCACCCTAGGGTGATCCCATGCGAGGCAGCGAACCGGACAGCCGGGGCCGGGCCGGGGGATCGACCCGGATTCACGTCGTCAGCGACGTACACGGGAACACCGAGGCCCTGGCCCGCGCCGGGGACGGCGCGGACGCCCTGATCTGCCTCGGTGACCTGGTGCTCTTCCTCGACTACGCCGACCACTCGCGCGGCATCTTCCCCGACCTGTTCGGCAGGGAGAACGCCGACCGCATCGTCGCCCTGCGCACCGCCCGCCGCTACGACGAGGCCCGCGCCTTCGGCCGCGAGCTGTGGGCGGGCCGCGACCGCAACACCGAGATCCTCGGCGCGGTGCGCAAGCAGTACGCCGAACTCTTCGCCGCCTTCCCCACTCCGACGTACGCCACCTACGGCAACGTCGACGTCCCCGACCTCTGGCCCGAGTACGCCCGCCCCGGCACCACCGTGCTCGACGGCGAACGCGTCGAGATCGGCGGCCGGGTCTTCGGCTTCGTCGGCGGCGGCCTGAAGACCCCGATGAACACCCCGTACGAGATCAGCGACGAGGAGTACGCCGCCAAGGTCGAGGCGCTCGGCCCGGTCGACGTCCTCTGCTCGCACATCCCGCCCGAGGTCCCCGAGCTGACGTACGACACCGTCGCCCGCCGCTTCGAACGCGGCAGCCGCGCCCTGCTGGAGGCGATCCGCACCACCCGCCCCCGGTACGCGCTTTTCGGCCATGTTCACCAGCCGTTGGTCCGCCGGATGCGGATCGGGACCACCGAGTGCGTCAACGTCGGCCACTTCGCCTCGACCGGAACACCCTGGGCGCTGAGCTGGTGACCGCGGGCGGCCGGGGCGTGGACCGGAGCGCCCCGGGCACGCGATAGCCTGCACAGCGGCAGGCTCCTGCCGAACGCGACCGGTTACACCGCACTGGAGGGCCACGGCGATGGCTGAACACACCAGCTCGAGCATCACGATCGAGGCGGCACCGGCCGACGTCATGAGCGTGATCGCGGACTTCGCCCGCTACCCGGAGTGGACCGGCGAGGTCAAGGAGGCCGAAGTCCTCTCCACCGACGACCAGGGCCGCGCCGAGCAGGTCCGCCTCGTCCTGGACGCCGGAGCGATCAAGGACGACCACGTCCTCTCCTACACCTGGACCGGCGCGAACGAGGTCAGCTGGAGCCTCGTCAAGTCCCAGATGCTGCGCTCCCTGGACGGCACGTACGCCCTCGCCCCGCTCGGCGGCGGCGAGCGCACCGAGGTCACCTACAAGCTCGCCGTCGACGTCAAGATCCCGCTGCTCGGCATGATCAAGCGCAAGGCCGAGAAGGTCATCATCGACCGCGCCCTCGCCGGTCTGAAGAAGCGCGTCGAGTCCGCACCGGGGAACTGAGGGCCGTGCGTACGGTCCTGGTCACCGGCCCCGGCGGCGCGGGCCGCACCACCGTCGCCGCGGCCACCGCGCTGGCCGCGGCCGCGAGCGGCAGCCGGACCCTGCTGATCTCCGCCGAGGCCGCACCCGGCTTCCCGGCCGCGTCGGAACCGACCAGGGCCGCCGACGGCCTCGACCACGCCCGCGTCGACTCCGGCGAGCACTTCCGCGCCGAACTCACCGAGCTCCAGCAGCGCGCCTCCGGCGTCCTGGACCTGCTCGGCGCCGGCCGGCTCGACGGCGAGGAGCTCACCGAACTCCCCGGCTCCCCGCAGCTCGCCCTGCTGCACACCCTGCGCCGGGCCGCCGAGGGCGACTGGTCCGGCTACGACACCCTCGTCGTCGACCTCCCGCCGCTCGCCGAAGCCCTGGCCCTGCTCGCCCTGCCGGAACAGCTGCGCCGCTACCTGCGCCGGCTGCTCCCCGCCGAACGCCAGGCCGCCCGCGCCCTGCGCCCGGTCCTCGCCCAGCTCGCCGGGGTCCCGATGCCCGCGCAGTGGCTGTACGAGGCCGCCGCCCGCAAGGACGCCGAGCTGGCCGCCGTCCAGGCCCTGATCGAGGACGGGGCCACCACGCTCCGCCTGGTCGCGGAGCCGGGACCCGCCGGCGAGGACGCCCTGCGCGCCGCCCGTACCGGCCTCGCCCTGCACGGACTGCGCGCCGACCTGCTGGTCGCCTCCCGGGTGCTGCCCCGGCACTCGCCCGACCCCTGGTTCGCCGCGCTCGCCGCCCAGCAGGAGAAGTGCCTGGACCACTGGCACCAGGAGATGGCGCCGGACCTCCCCGTGCACGAGGCCGCCCACCTGGGCCGCGACCCGCAGGGCCCGGACGACCTGGCCGCGCTGGAGATACCCGCCCCCGACGACCGGACGCCCGGCCGGGCCGAGGACCCCTGGTGGATCGAGGAGGACCCGGCCGCCGAGGACGGGACCCTCACCCTCACCTGGTGCCTGCCCCTGCCCGGGGCCGCCAAGGAGAACCTGCGCCTGGTCCGCCGGGGCGACGAACTGCTCCTGACCGTCGGCCCCTTCCACCGGATCGTGCGGATCGCCTCCGCGCTGCGCCGCTGCACCGTCTCCGGCGCGGCCCTGGCCGACGGGGTGCTGCGCGTGCGGTTCACGCCGGATCCGGCCCTGTGGCCGCGCACCTCCTGAACGGTCCGCGGCCATTCGGGTAACGTCGGTAGTACGTGTACCGCAGGCCGACCGTCGGCCGCCCCGCGTCGCAGGAGTCCGCCATGAGTGAAGCCACCGATCGTCCCGTCGACGGCGACGCGTGGGCCGACGCCTGCGCCGAGGACCTCGCGGCCGAGAAGGCCCGCCGCCGAGCCCAGTACGGCCCCCAGCCCGGATCCGCCGCCGAGGAACTGCGCAAGCTGGTCGACGCGGTCGCCGACAAGGTCTCCTCGCTCCAGACCCCGCTGCTGGGCACCGCCGCCCAGGGCGCCGTGCAGCAGGCCATCCGGCAGGCGAAGTCCGCCGTCGAACCGGTCATCGAACGCAATCCCCAGCTCTTCGACCACCTCGCAGCCGCGGGCAGCGAACTGCTGGCCGCCTATCGCTCCGCGGTCGAGGGCCAGGAGAGCCGCTGGACCCGCACCACGGAGGGAGCGTCGGGCGCCGCACGTCCCGCGGACCCCTCGAAGAAGGCCGCCGACGACCCGTCCGACCCCCGCGACGAAGGCCCTTCCGGCACCGAACGCATCGACCTGGACTGACCGGACGACCGGCCTGGACCGACCGGACGACCAGCCGGTACCGACCGGACACATCGGCCGGGACCGACCGGCCCCGGCCGGGCCGGGCCACGCCTCGGGTACGGTTGCCCCTAGCGGGGCTCGACCGAAACTGAGGGATTCATGGGACTCACCATCGGCGTCGATATCGGCGGCACGAAGATCGCGGCTGGAGTGGTCGACGAAGAGGGCCGGATCCTCTCGACGTTCAAGGTGGCGACCCCGCCGACGGCCGAAGGCATCGTCGACGCGATCTGCGCGGCGGTGGCCGGCGCGAGCGAGGGACACGAGGTGGAGGCCGTCGGTATCGGCGCCGCCGGCTACGTCGACGACAAGCGCGCCACCGTGCTCTTCGCACCGAACATCAACTGGCGTCACGAGCCGCTCAAGGACAAGGTCGAGCAGCGCGTCGGCCTGCCCGTCGTCGTCGAGAACGACGCCAACGCCGCGGCCTGGGGCGAGTATCGGTTCGGGGCCGGCCAGGGTCACGACGACGTCATCTGCATCACGCTCGGCACCGGCCTCGGCGGCGGCATCATCATCGGCAACAAGCTGCGCCGCGGACGCTTCGGCGTGGCCGCCGAGTTCGGCCACATCCGGGTCGTCCCGGACGGACTGCTCTGCGGCTGCGGCAGCCAGGGCTGCTGGGAGCAGTACGCCTCCGGCCGCGCGCTCGTCCGGTACGCGAAGCAGCGCGCCAACGCCACCCCCGAGAACGCCGCCGTGCTGCTCGGCCTCGGCGACGGCTCGGTGGACGGCATCGAGGGCAAGCACATCAGCGAGGCCGCCCGTCAGGGCGACCCGGTGGCCGTCGACTCGTTCCGTGAGCTGGCCCGCTGGGCCGGCGCCGGACTGGCGGACCTGGCCTCGCTGTTCGACCCGTCCGCGTTCATCGTCGGCGGCGGCGTGTCGGACGAGGGCGAGCTCGTCCTCGACCCGATCCGCAAGTCGTTCCGGCGCTGGCTGATCGGCGGCGAATGGCGCCCGCACGCCCAGGTGCTCGCCGCCCAACTCGGCGGCAAGGCAGGGCTCGTGGGCGCGGCCGACCTGGCCCGCCAAGGCTGAGCCACCCGGCTCCGTCCGTACACGACGCACGCCCGTCGCCGCCCTCCGGGGCAGCGGCGGGCGTCCGTCGTATCGTGGCCCGCATGGTCCTGACGCCACTGCCCGTCTCCCGTACCGAGCCGGACGGTTCAGCCGTCATCAGAGTGCTGAGCTACAACGTCCGGTCGATGCACGACGACACCGCCGCGCTGGCCCGCGTCATCCGCGCCTGCGCACCCGACCTGGTCCTCGTCCAGGAGGCCCCGCGCTTCTTCCGCTGGCGCAAGGCCGCGGCCAGGCTCGCGAAGAGCAGCGGCCTGGTGGTGCTGAGCGGCGGGGCCACCGCCGCCGGACCGCTGCTGCTGTGTTCGCTCCGGGTGAGTGTCGAGCGCACCGAGGACGTCCTGCTGCCGCTCACCCCCGGTCTGCACCGCAGGGGCTTCGCCACCGCCGTGGTGCGGATCGCCGGGGCCAGGCTCGGGGTGCTGAGCTGCCATCTGAGCCTCCAGCGCGACGAACGCCTCGCCCAGGCCGGCCTGTTGCTGGAACGGCTGGCGGCGATGGGCGTGGACCACGCCGTGGCGGGCGGCGACCTCAACGACGTACCGACCGGGAAGGCGTTCCGGCACCTGGCCGGGCCCCTCCAGGACTGCCGGGCCGTCGCCCCGTGGGGCGGCGAGCTGACCTTCCCGCCCGACGAACCCCGCAAGCGCATCGACGCCGTCTTCGCGACCCCGGGGATCGAGGTGCTCGGCTGCGGTGTGCCGAGCGGGCTGGACGGCGTGAGCGAGGACGACATGAGGGCGGCCACGGACCATCTGCCGGTCCTGGCCGCCCTCAGAGTGCCTGGCGCCTGACGATCGCGCCCTACACCACCGCGCCGCGCCCCGGATCGCCGTAGGTGTCGTCATCGTCGTCGTGCGGCATCCGGGCCACCAGGGTGGCGAAGCCGCCGAGGAAGCCGCCGACGCAGAGCGTGGTGAGCCACCACGTCATCTCCCAGCGGAACATCACCGCGATCAGCATCAGGACCGGCCCGCCGATCACCGCGAGCCAGGCGAACTTCGCCGTGACGTCGGCCTCCGGCAGCGGAGGCGGCTCCGGGGGCACGAAATGGCCCTCGTCCCCGTCGTCCGGCTCGCCGACGCCGTCGTCCTTGGACTCGGGCACCTCGTAGTCGCGGGGGCCGGCGACACCGGGCGCGAAGACCACGGAGCTGCCGAGCGGCTTCTTCTCCGGCGGCTTCGGGGGCGTCTTGCCCGACCCCTTGTCCGCCGGATCACCGGCGGAGCCGTCCTTCGGCCCCACCACATTGCGCTGATCGTCCTCCAGCAGGGCCAGGTCCTCGATGGACTTGAACGGCTTGGCGCCCGGCGGGTCCGGCGGCTCCTCCCCGTACCCCTCGACGATCGCGGCCCACGCCGCGTCCTCGTCGATCGCCCGCTCCTGCTCCGCTCCCTCCGCCCCCGCCGGCTTCGTCCCCTCCGGGACGGCCGCGGGCTCCGTGGGGCGCGGTTCGCGCTCCTCGTCGCTGCCTGTGCGTTCCGCGTCGTGCTCAGCCACCGGACGTGCTCCCCTTCATCCCGACGCTCGGTGCGAGACGGCCGATGAACCGGTAGCTCTCATCGAAGATCCGCTCCGCATCATGGTCCAACGTCGCCACGTGGTAGCTCTGTTCCAAGAGGATCTCCGAGACGTCCGTGGAGGAGATCCGGCTCAGGATCCGCGCGCTGTCCGCGGGCGGCACGACATGGTCCTGCGGGCTGTGCAGCAGGACCACCGGCTGGGTCACCTGGGGCAGCTCCCCGTCGACCAGCCGGAAGAACTTCCGCACCGAGTGCGCGGCGTGCAGCGGCACCTTGTCGTAGCCCACCTCGTGCGAACCCGGCAGCGCGATGTCGTCGGCCAGGCCCTTGGTCGTCCGCACCAGATGACGGGCCACCGGCAGGGCGTACGCCGAGAGGCCGTGCACCTTGTTGGCCGGGTTGACCAGCACCAGACCGCTGATCGCGTCCCCGTGCTTGGCCGCGAGCCGCAGGCTCAGCGCGCCGCCCATGGACAGACCGAAGACGAAGACCCGCTCGCACCTCTCCCGCAGCAGACGAAGCTCCCGGTCCACCTCCGCGTACCAGTCCTGCCAGCCGGTGACCGCCATGTCCTCCCAGCGGGTGCCGTGGCCCGGCAGCAGCGGCAGCGAGACCGTCAGCCCGCGCTCGGCGAGATAGTCCGCCCAGGGGCGCAGCGACTGCGGCGATCCGGTGAAGCCATGACAGAGGAGGACGCCGACCTCTCCGCCCTCGTGGCGGAACGGCTCGGCTCCAGGGAGGACCGGCACCAGGGTCTCCTGTTCGTGGGACG
>NZ_JAAXYC010000210.1 GCF_018619185.1 Streptomyces sp. McG3
CGCCCGTACGAGCCTTCGCCCCACCCGTACGAGCCCCCGCCCCGCAGCGCCGACCGCATCACCTTCGGCCCTCATGACGACCGGCCCGACCAAGGGCGACAGAAAGCCGGGCGGGGACCGGGACCGGGCCTGGCGGCCGGATACCGCGCCGTCTCGCTCGGCGGCGGCCCGTCGATCCCGCCGGAGAGCCGCTGGCCCTCGCCGTCCCCCGCGCCGCCCGCGCAGGCGCACCACAGTCCGCCGGCGCCCCGTGCCGATCCGGGGGCCGGGCCGTTCACCGCGCCCCCGGCCGGGGAACCCTGGCACGCACCCGCAGGAGACCGCCCGTGAACGTCCCCCTCCCCGATGTTCCCGAGGTCCGTGTCGTCGGGCTGCCCCAACTGACCACCGGATTCGACCTGGTGGAGCGGATCGACCTCGACATGCACCTCAAGGTGCACGGGCCGCTGGAACCGATGAACGGTGAACGGCTGGCCGAACTGGCCGAAACGATCTCCTTGCGCGGAAGGGGAGGCGCCGGTTTCCCGTTCGGCAGGAAGCTGCGGGCCGTGGCGAAGGCGTCCATCCGGCGCGGTGTACGACCCGTCGTAGTGATCAACGGCAGTGAGGGCGAACCCGCCTGCCGCAAGGACACCGTCCTGCTCAACCGCGCCCCGCACCTGATCCTGGACGGTGCGCTGCTGGCCGCGGAGGCGCTCGGCGCGCGTACGTTGGTCGTCGCCGTGACCCGTAACTCCACGGAGGTCTCCGTACGGGCGGCCCTCGCCGAGCGCGGCCTCGACGACCGGCGCGGCCGGCCGTTGCGCGCCCGGGTGGTCCGCACCCCGGAACGCATGGTCTCGGGCGAGGCGTCCTCGGTGATCCGGGCGGCGAACGGCGGGCCCGCCCTGCCGCCGGGCCGGCGCGAGCGGGCGGCGGAGACCGGGGTGGGCGGCGCCCCGACGCTGCTGTCGAACGCGGAGACGTACGCCCAGCTCGCCGTCGCCGCCCGGATCGGGCCCCGCCGCTACGGGCACACCGGGCTGCCGAGCGAGCCGGGCACCGTCCTGCTCACCGTCTCCGGCGCCGTGGCCCGGCCCATGGTCATCGAGGTGCCGACCGGCGTGCCGCTGCGGTACGTCCTGCAACTGGCCGGAGCCCCGCCGCTCCCCCAGGGCGTGCTGACCGGCGGCTACCACGGCAACTGGATCGACGCGGTCGCCTCGCACAACGCCGTGGTCTCCCGTGAGTCCCTGGCCACCGTGGGGGGCGCGCTCGGCGCGGGCGCCATCCTGCCGATCGGGCCGGACACCTGCCCGCTCGGCGAGTCCCTCCGGATAGCCAACTGGCTGGCCGCCGAGACCGCGGGGCAGTGCGGTCCGTGCAAGCTGGGGCTCCCCGCTGCCGCGGGCGGGCTCTCCGACGTGCTGAACGGCGGCGGGCCCGCCGCCCTGGAGGCCCTGCGCGAGGTCACCCAGGCCGTGAAGGGGCGCGGGGCGTGCAAACACCCGGACGGCTCCGCCCGGTTCCTGCTCTCGACCCTGTCGGCGTTCACGGACGACCTCGCCGCACACGTCCTGGACGGCGGCTGCGGCCGCGAGACGGCCGGAGTGCTGCCGCTGCCCGCACCCGGCTACCAGGATCTGGAGGAGTCGATTCCGAGCGGCGAGAAGCTGGCGGTCGACTGGACGCTCTGCCAGGGCCACGCCCTCTGCGCCGACATCGTCCCCGAGCTCATCCGGCTGGGACCCGACGGCTATCCGGCGCTGGCGGACGCCGCCGTTCCGATGCATCTGCGCGGGCGCGCCCAGCGGGCCGTACGGCGCTGTCCCGCCCTGGCTCTCCGTATCGAGCAGCCGCCGGCCGAGCAGCGCCCCGCCCTGCCGGCCACGGACCGGCGAGCGCTGGGAAGCGGACGCGGCTGATCCAGGCCGGAGCCGGTCCGGCAGACCTGATCCGGACAAAAGAAGCGGGCCACCCGATCCGGGTGGCCCGCTTCTTCACTGTCGATCTTGTGGAGCTAAGGAGAATTGAACTCCTGACCTCCTGCATGCCATGCAGGCGCTCTACCAACTGAGCTATAGCCCCTCACTGTGTGCCGCCCGGTCTCCCTTGGCGACATCGAGAACATTACACGGTCCCCCCGGTGCTTCACCAAATCGTTTCCGGTCCGCACCGATACGCCCGAATCATCCCGAACGGTGGACCGTCAGCCGCAGGTCAGGCGGTCGCGAAGGAGTAGAAGCGCTTGAGGGTGCAGTGCTCCTCCAGGAGCCGCCCGTAGATCGGCTCCCCCTCCAGCTCCCGGTAGGTCTCGATGGGGTCGCCCTTTATGATCAGCGCCCGCGCGCATTCCTCGCACCAGTACTGGTACTCCGCGTTGACCGGGTCCATGTCCCTGACGATGGGCGTACCGCTGCCGCACCAGTCGCACTTACGCCTGTGTGCACCCATCAGTCAGCTCCAGCTGTGGCCGCAGGCCGTGCACACGTAGGAGACCCCTCCGTTGTCACCCAGAACCTGGGCCACATGGGACGAACCGCAGGACGGGCAGCCGAGGCGGGATCGATCTTCGAACGGTACGGGGCCGGGGGGCGGGGCGGCGACAAGAGGCTGGTCGGGGACGTGTTCGCGACTCGCAGGCATCGCGCTCCCTCCCGATCGGTACGTCGCCCCCTCCGGCGTTCCGATTCTGCCATGGCCCCGCAAGGGGGTCAGCCCGCTCGGTGCTCCCTATACAGAAGATCCCGCCCCCTGGTGGGGACGGGATCCTGATTGTGGAGCTAAGGAGAATTGAACTCCTGACCTCCTGCATGCCATGCAGGCGCTCTACCAACTGAGCTATAGCCCCGCTGTTCGCTGTTGTTTCCCCGCGTTTCCGCGCTGCGAACAAGAAGAACTTTAGCCTGCGACCGGCCGGAAAGTGAAATCCGGCCCGGGCCGCCCGAGGACGGCCCGCGAACGGCCTCTGAACTGCCTCCCGACGGCGTCTAGTCGTCGTCGCCGAGGACCGGCTCCGGGAGTGTGCCGGCGTTGTGCTCCAGCAGACGCCAGCCGCGCGCCCCCTCGCCGAGGACGGACCAGCAGCAGTTGGACAGCCCGCCGAGCCCTTCCCAGTGGTGCGCCTCCAGGCCCAGCAGCCGGCCGATCGTCGTCCTGATCGTGCCGCCGTGGCTGACCACGACGAGCGTGCCGTTCTCCGGAAGCTTCTCGGCGTGCTCCAGAACGACCGGGGCCGCCCGGTCGGCGACCTCGGTCTCCAGCTCGCCGCCGCCGCGACGCACGGGCTCCCCGCGCTTCCACGCCGCGTACTGATCGCCGAAGCGCTCGACGATCTCCTGGTGGGTCAGCCCCTGCCAGGCACCGGCGTACGTCTCACGGAGCGCGGCGTCGTGGGCGACGGAGAGACCGCTGACGGCGGAGAGCTCGGCAGCCGTGGCCGCCGCCCGCCGCAGGTCGGAGGCGACGATGGCGTCCGGCTTCAACGAGGCGAGCAGCCGGGCGGCGCGGCGGGCCTGCCCGACACCGGCCTCGGTGAGCTCGATGTCCGTGGAGCCCTGGAAACGGCGCTCCAGGTTCCACGCCGTCTGGCCGTGCCGCCAGAGGACGATCCTGCGGCCCGTGCCGCTGCTGCTGCCGTTCAGCTCTGGTCACCTTCCGTGCCGCCGTTGAGCTGTGCGTGCTCCTCGGCCTTGCCACGGGTCTTGACCGCGTCCTCGGGGAGGGCGATCTCCGGGCAGTCCTTCCACAGGCGCTCCAGCGCGTAGAAGACGCGCTCCTCGCTGTGCTGGACGTGGATGACGATGTCGACGTAGTCGAGGAGGATCCAGCGGGCGTCGCGGTCGCCCTCGCGGCGCACCGGCTTGGCGCCGAGCTCCTTCTGGAGCCGCTCCTCGATCTCGTCGACGATCGACTTGACCTGGCGGTCGTTGGGGGCCGAGGCCAGCAGGAAGGCGTCGGTGATCGACAGCACGTCGCTGACGTCGTAGGCGATGATGTCGTGCGCGAGCCGGTCGGCGGCCGCCTGAGCGGCGGCGTTGATGAGCTCGATGGAGCGGTCCGTGGCGGTCACATGCAGGCTTTCGTCGGCGGTCGGATGCAACCTCTAGGGTCTCACGGACCGCCGACAGAGCCTTACTGCGTTTCCCGGCCGGGGTTCACCGGGTTTTCCGGCCGGGGTTCACGACGTCTCCCGGTCGGGCTTCGGACGCGGACCACCGGCCGGCGCCGGAGCGCCGGCCGGTGGTCCCGGGCGGGCTACGGGACCTCGTAGTCCTGTCCGATGACCGCGGACACGTCGGCGTTGGCGGCCGGCTCGCCCTTCTTCACGTCACCCGCGGAGAGGCCCAGGGTCTTGGCCACCTCGACGGCCTTCTCCTTGTCCTCGGCGGACCGGTAGAGCACGACGGACGAGGCCTCGGCCCCTGCCTTGCCGCTGTCCACGAAGGCGTAACCGCCATTGACCAGCTGGACCCGGGCGGCTTCCGCGGCCTTCTCGTTCCCGGTGGCGTTGCGGACGGCGACCCGGAGCGGAGCTCCTGCCTCGGGGGCCTTCACCGTGCCGCCGAGGATGTCCTTGACGACGTCGCGGGTGTCCGCCTCGGTGAGCGTGCCGTCCTCCTGGACCGGCAGCAGGGCCGTCTTGTAGTCGCCGACCTTGGCACGCGAGGCCAGCTTGGCGAGCGAGGCCCCGAGGTCCTTCTCGGGCAGCGACGGGTCCAGCACCTGGAGCAGCGTCTCGATGGTGACGGTCGCGGCCTTGGGATCCTCGGAGATCTTGCGCAGCGTGGCCCGCATGACCTCGCCGAACCGCGTGAGCTGCTTGGCCTCGGGCTCCCCCGGCGCACGGTACGTGGCGTACGCGACGGCCATCGGGCCGCTGAGCGTCTGGCCCTCGCCCTTGTTCACCAGGGGCGATTCGCCCTTCTTCGCGCCCGGCACATCGGTGTCGGTGTCGACCTCGATGTTGCCGACCAGCTCGACGAGGTTCTCCAGGTACGGGGTGTCCAGCCGCCAGGTGCCGGTGATCCGGGTGCCCAGGAGGGTGTCGATCGCCTCCCGGGTGCCGGTCCTGCCGTCGTCCTCGACGGACTTGCCGAGTGTGGTGGTGGTTCCGTCGTCGGAGGCGACGGCGAGGGAGTTCGGCAGCAGGACGGTGGTGCCCTGCTTGGTGGTGGCGTTGTCGACGAGCAGCGCCGTCGAGGTGCCGCCCCTCTTCGTGTCGTGCAGGTGCACCACCATCATGTCGCGCTGCTGGGCGCCGGCGGCCACGGCCTTCTTCTCGTCCGACCCGGACAGGCCCGGGATCATGTCGGCGGACCAGAGATAGCCGGCCCCGCCGACGACGACGAGAACGGCGACGACTATCAGGGCGACCATCCGGTTGCGGCCCTTGCGCCGCGCCTCCTCGCGCCGCTCGCTGCGGCTCTCGGTGAACTTCAGCCAGTCGATGACGTCTTCGGAGTCCTCGTCGGGCTCCTCGATGAACGAGAACTGTTCGGTGCGGTAGTCGGGGGCGGGCTTGCGCTGCCCCGGAAGATCGGGCTCCGCTTCCGGCTCCGCCACGTCCTCCGCCGACTGCTGCGGATGCCGAGCGGGAGGCTGCTGCGGGGCCTGTTCCGGCGCGGGGGCCGCCCCCTGCTGCGGGATGCTCCAGTGCTGGCCGGTGTCGACCGCGGCGGACTGCTGCCCGGTGGCGTACCCGTAGTCGGTGTAGGAGCCGTAGCCGTACCCCTGGTCGGCGCCCTGGCCCTGCTGCGTCCGGGGCGGCTGCGGTGCCTGGCCCTGGTGCTGACCGGCGTAGGGGTCGTAACTCCGGGGCTGCTGCTGGGGATTGCCGTACGCGTCGTAGCCGTAGCCGGCGTCCTGGGTCCGGTGCTCCTGACCCGGCTGTGCGGGGTAGGGGTCGTACCCCTGGGCCTGCTGCCCCTGCTGGTCGTACTGACCCTGCTGGTCGTACTGCTGTTGCCCCTGCTGCTGGTAGACCGGCTGCCCGTACGCGTCGTAGCCGATGATCTGCGGCTCTTGGTAGTACGGGTCGTACGGGTTCTGTCGGTCGTTCACCGGTGCCCCTCTCCGTGGCTCATTCGCCGCGGTACAGCTGGCGCTTGTCGATGTAGCGGACCACGCCGTCCGGCACCAGGTACCAGACCGGCTCCCCCTGCGCGACCCTCTCACGGCAGTCCGTGGACGAGATCGCCAGCGCGGGCACCTCCACGAGGGAGACACCGCCCTCGGGCAGCCCGTCGTCCGTGAGCACGTGACCCGGGCGGGTCACACCGATGAAGTGGGAGAGCGAGAACAGCTCCTCCGCGTCGCGCCAGGTGAGGATCTGGGACAACGCGTCGGCGCCGGTGATGAAGAAGAGGTCCGCGTCGCCGTGGGCCTCGCGCAGATCCCGCAGCGTATCGATGGTGTACGTCGGTCCGCCACGGTCGATGTCACTCCGGCTGACGGAGAACTGCGGATTGGACGCGGTGGCGATGACCGTCATCAGATAGCGGTCCTCGGCCGGGGAGACCTTCTTGTGGCTCTTCTGCCACGGCTGCCCGGTCGGGACGAAGACGACCTCGTCGAGATGGAACTGGGCGGCCACTTCACTGGCCGCCACCAGGTGTCCATGGTGGATCGGGTCGAATGTCCCGCCCATCACGCCGATGCGGCGTTTGCCGGGGCCGGTAGGCACTTCCTGCTCTCCCATGCGTGCAGAGCCTACTGGCACAGCTGTACGCCCCCGACTCAGCGGTCGCGGTTGAAGCGGGTGGTGACCCACAGCAGGAACATCAGCGCGAGGAACGCCCCGGCGCCGACGAAGTAGGGGTTGAGGCTTTCGTGGTTGCCGCCCTCGCCGCCTTCGGAGGCGAGAGTGACCAGCTGGTGTGCGGTGCTCGTGAGGCTCATCTTCGGCAGGACCTATCGATCGTGAATCGGAAGGAAGACGTCGGTCACATCGTATGCGGGACCCCCGGGCACGCTCACGGCGACTCAGTCGTTGTTGTCGTCGTTGCGGTATCCGCGCAGCAGGAACCACGCGAGCAGCACCGCTCCGAGGATCGAGACGAGCAGCACGATCCGGAGGGTGTCACCCGGTCCCTGCTCCTCGGACGCGGCGGCGAGCAGTACGGCGGTGTGCGACATTTCGGGCGCTCCTCACAGTTATCCACAGCCCCCCGCACACCGTAGCGCCAGCGCATACGCTGGGTTTTGTCCGGGGGACGAGCAACGTCTCGTACGAACAGGGGGCCATCCATGACCGACAACAGTCACGAGAACGTGCCGAGCAGGCAGCGCCGGCGATTCCCCGGGATCTCCTCCCGGGCCTACGAGCACCCCGCCGACCGCTCGGCCCTGGTGGCCCTGCGCAAGCTGACCGGGTTCGACACCGTGTTCAAGGCGCTCAGCGGGCTGCTCCCGGAGCGCAGCCTGCGCCTGCTCTTCCTCTCCGACTCCGTCCGGGTGAGCGACGCGCAGTTCGCCCACCTCAACGACATGCTGCGGGACGCGTGTTACATCCTGGACCTGGAGAAGGTCCCGCCGATGTACGTGAAGCAGGACCCGCAGCCCAACGCCATGTGCATCGGGCTGGACGAGCCGATCATCGTGGTCACCACCGGCCTGGTCGAGCTGCTCGACGAGGAGGAGATGCGGGCGGTGGTGGGCCACGAGGTGGGCCACGCGCTCTCCGGTCACTCGGTGTACCGGACGATACTTCTCTTCCTGACCAACCTCGCCGTGAAGGTCGCCTGGATCCCGCTGGGCAATGTGGCGATCATGGCGATAGTGACGGCGCTGCGCGAGTGGTTCCGCAAGTCGGAGCTGTCCGCGGACCGGGCCGGGCTGCTGGTCGGCCAGGACATCGCGGCCTCCATGCGCGGTCTGATGAAGATCGCGGGCGGCAATCACCTCCACGAGATGAACGTGGACGCCTTCCTCGCCCAGGCCGACGAGTACGAGAAGGGCGGCGACCTCCGGGACTCCGTCCTCAAGATCCTCAATGTGCTGCCCCGCACGCACCCGTTCACCACCGTGCGGGCCGCCGAGCTGAAGAAGTGGTCGGAGACCCGCGACTTCCAGCGGATCATGGACGGCCACTACCCGCGGCGCGACGAGGACAAGGACACCTCGGTGACCGACTCGTTCCGGGAGTCCGCCTCGCACTACGCGGACACGGTGCGCACCAGCAAGGACCCGCTGATGAAGCTCGTGGGGGACATCGCCGGCGGCGCGGGAGACCTGGGCGGCAAGCTGCGTGACCGGTTCACCGGAACCGGGGGCGCCAAGGGTGGGACGCAGGGCCGGCCCGACGGTTCCGCTACGGACGGGGACGGGACGGCCGGTCGGCCCCAGGACCCTGATGAGGGGAGCCCGGGGACGTCGTCGGGGCCGTCGGGGAGCTGACGGCCTCCAGGGTCCCGCACAGCGCCGCCGTGGGCCGGCCCGTGGCGTACGGGTCGGTGGCGGCGGGCCCGCGGGCGTCCGCCCGTTCCCCGGCGAGGAGCGGGCGGAGCATCCCGGTCGCGTCGGCCGAGCAGGACTGTGGCCCGGCCTGGACATGGGCGGTGAGCACCTCCAGGCGGTGCAGTCGCAGGTCCTCCCGGTCGAAGCGGAAGTGCAGCTCGCGCCGCACGGTGAACAGGGAGGCGTCGTCGTCCCGGTGGGGCCCGCCCGCGGGGCGCAGGGCGTAGGTGAACGTGTGGTCCGAGACGACACCGAGGACGCCCGGGGCCTCCTCCTCGTAGCCGAGGGTCCCCTCGACCCGGATCTTCGGGTCCGCGAGCTCCACCTGCTCCGGGTCGAAGCGCACCAGCCAGCCGGTGGCGGCGTGGCTCCCGTCGTCCGCCGGGCTGCTCAGGCTCTGTTCGAACTGGGTGCGCTGGTCCGGGTCGAGGAGGTGCTCGACGGGCCGGTGCACGGAGCCGGTGAGGACGTCGGGGTTCAGGGACGACTCCACCAGGTAGTCCTTGACCGTGGCGAGGGCGGCGGTGATCTGGCTGTCGGAGAAGTTCTGCGTGCGCTGCACGGTGGGGAAGTTGATGCCGTCGGCGCCCGTGCGGAATCCGGAGACCGGCTCGGCCGCGTACAGCCGCTCGGGTGATCCGCCCGGGACGGCTCCCCGCGGGGCCAGGGGGACGACGGTGGTCCGCAGGGGTTCGGCCCGTCGGGTGGCCGGCTGGGGGTACGGGCTCCGGAATCCGATGTAGACGGCCACCGCGAAGGCCAGGGCGATGAGGACGACCAGGGCTATGGCGGCCCGGGAGCCGCCGCCGCTGCGGACGACCTGGGTGTCGGGCAGCGCCCGGACGGCGCGGGCGTGATCGCCCATCCGTTCCTGCGCCGAGTACTCCTGCATCCGCGCAGCCTGGACGAACGATTCGTCGAAGACGAGCGAGCGGTACTCGTCCTCGCCGCCCGCGGGGTTCTCGGGCGCACCGTCCGGTGGTTCTGAGCGGCCTGTCATGACTTCTCTCCCCATCTCCACACCGGTCGGTTCGGTGCGCAACGGTCCGCTTCGGCCGAGTGGCCTCCGCAGCGAGAAGCCCCCCTGGGAGCGAGGGGTCACATCTTGAGGGTAGGTCGATTGCGGCCCGCGTAAACGCGGAGAGGGCCGGGAACCGCGGAAGCGCCTGGGGCGGCCGTCGGCGATCGGGTGACGCAGGGGGTGGGTTCAGGGCACCCGGGGCTCGGCGGAGACCGTGGGGCGGGAGTAGTCCGCGGAGGCCGACGGGGCCGCCCCGGGCTTGTCCACGCCGCTGGTGACGGGCGGCGGCACCTGGTCCTGTCGGTTGTTCGAGCCGCCCCGGTAGACCGCGGTGAAGGCGAGGGAGACCATGCCGACGCCCATCACCAGGGCGAGCAGCCAGGCGACCGGGCGATGCCAGCGGGCCGAGTTGCGGTACGGGCGCAGCGAGCCGCCGTGGCGTCCGTAGGGCCTCGGGGCGCAGTCGTCGTCCCCGATGCCGTGTTCGGGGTCGTAGTCGAGGTCCTGGGGGTCGTGGTAGCCCGGGGGGCCGCCGTAGGGGTCGTACGCGTCGTCGTCAGCGCGGCGGCTCCGACGGGCGCGGGCGGCGTCGGCCTCGGCTCGGGCCTCGGCGGCGGCGAGCAGGCGCTCCACGGCGGTGGGCTCGTGGACGGGCGCCGACCGGACGAAGTCCTCGTCGAACACCACGGAGGCGAAGTCCTCGTCCGCGCCCCCGCGGTCGTCGTCGGGCTCCCAGCCGTCAGGAAACGGCTTGCCCCCCACGTCGTCCGGCACGCCTTCAGGGTAGCCCGGCCGGGACCTTTTGGGCAGGGAGCCCGTGAACTCCCCCGGATCGGCACGGGGGAACCCGCGGTCGGCCCCTCCGGTCGGGAGGGGCCGAGCAGGGCTAGGGCCGGGTGTGCCCGTCCCCCGTGACGATGTACTTCGTCGAGGTCAGCTCGGGCAGGCCCATCGGACCGCGGGCGTGCAGCTTCTGCGTGGAGATGCCGATCTCGGCGCCGAAGCCGAACTGCCCGCCGTCCGTGAAGCGGGTGGAGGCGTTCACGGCGACCGTCGTCGAATCGACCAACTGGGTGAACCGGCGGGCGGCGGCCTGCGAGGTGGTGACGATCGCCTCGGTGTGGCCGGAGGACCAGAGCCGGATGTGGGCGACCGCCGCGTCCAGGGAGTCGACGACCGCCGCCGCGATGTCGTAGGAGAGGTATTCGGTCTCCCAGTCCTCCGTCGTCGCCGGGACCACCGTGGCCTTGGATCCCTCGGCGCGGGCGAGGACGTGCTCGTCGCCGTGGACGGTGACCCCGGCCTCGGCCAGCGCGTCCAGGGCGAGCGGCAGGAAGGCGTCCGCCACGTCCTTGTGGACGAGGAGGGTCTCGGCCGCGTTGCAGACGCTGGGGCGCTGGGCCTTGGAGTTGACCAGGATGTCGACCGCCATGGCCAGGTCCGTCTGCGCGTCGACGTAGACGTGGCAGTTGCCGGTGCCCGTCTCGATGACGGGCACGGTGGACTCCTCGACGACCGTGCGGATCAGGGAGGCGCCGCCGCGCGGGATGAGGACGTCGACCAGACCGCGGGCCCGCATCAGTTCCGTCACGGAGTCACGGCTCTCACCCGGGACGATCTGCACCGCGTCGGCCGGCAGGCCGGAGCCGCCGACCGCGTCGCGCAGGACCCGGACGAGGGCGGTGTTGGAGGCGTAGGCCGAGGAGGAGCCGCGCAGCAGGACCGCGTTGCCGGACTTCAGACAGAGCGCGGCCGCGTCGACGGTGACGTTGGGCCGGGCCTCGTAGATGATGCCGACCACGCCGAGCGGGACCCGCACCTGCCGGAGGTCGATGCCGTTGGGCAGGGTCGAGCCGCGCACCACCTCGCCGACCGGGTCCGGGAGGGCCGCGACGTCCCGTACGTCGGCGGCGATGGCGCGGATCCGTTCCGGGGTGAGGGTGAGGCGGTCGATGATGCCTTCGCTCGTCCCGGCCTCGCGGGCGCGCTCGACGTCCTTCGCGTTGGCCTCGACGATCTCGCTCGTGCGCACTTCGAGGGCGTCGGCGATGGCCAGCAGCGCGTCGTCCTTGGCCGCGCGCGGAAGTGGCGCGATGTCGGCGGCGGCGGCACGGGCCCGGTAGGCGGTCCGCGCGACCGGGGAGAGGTTGTCGTAGGGCGAGAGCGTGGTCATGCCCGCAGGGTAATGCGCACTCTGCGGGCATCCGTCACGTATCCCGTGATGCGAGACGCCCGACCCGAGGCGCGGACGCCACCGGATCGCCCCCTACGCCCTGCCGTCAGACTGCCGCCTGCCCCGCGGCGCCACGCACGCGCTCGCGCCGCACCGGGCACAAGCCCGGGTACGTCCGGTACGAGGACCTGCGCCCGGCACACCGAGAGCACGCACCTGACCCCGCAGGGGCCGCCCTCCGGGCGACGACGGCAGTTCGACGACAGGACCTGGGTCAGTAGGGGTGCACGCCCACGGGGGCCGCGGGCGGCGGTCCGTATCCCTCGGCGATCCGCAGGTGGTAGGTCTCGCGGTCGATGACTTCCAGGCCGACGATCTCCCAGGGCGGGAGCTGGGCGCTGGAGCGGTGTTCGCCCCACAGCCGCAGCGCGACCGCGGCCGCGTCGTGCAGATCGCGGGCCTCTTCCCAGTAGCGGATCTCCGCGTGGTCGCTCGCGTAGCGGCTGGTCAGCAGGAAGGGGTGGTCGTGCGCGAGCTGTTCCAGGCCGCGTCTGACCTCCCCCAGCGGAGTCTCGGCGCCCGACACGCTGAGCGTGATGTGCCAGAGCTTGGACTGCGGGGACTCCTCCTTCGCCGTCGTGACCGGCTCCCGTTCGACGGTGTCCGCCGGGGCGGGATTCCGGTCGAAATCCGCCCCCGCTCCGACACTCGTCAGGGCGCGGTTGGCCGTGCCTCGGGGCGGCGCCCCCGGGCGCGCTCGTCTCACCGGCGGCCTCCTGTGATGTGTTGCTGTGCGGTACCCCTGTTTCCCCACTACAAAGTGGACCAGTCCGCAGGCGGGCATGGGGTGGTTTTGGGGAAGGTCCCCGCTGGATGGCGGGACTTTCAGCCGTTTCAGGGGGTGAGGCGCGGCGTGAGGAGGACGAGATCGTCCCTGTGTACGACCTCGCGTTCGTAGGCGGGCCCCAGTTCGCGGGCGAGGTCCCGGGTGGAGCGGCCGAGCAGCTGGGGGATCTCCTTCGCGTCGAAGTTGACGAGTCCGCGGGCTACCGGGGTGCCGTGGGGGTCGCGCAGCTCGACCGGGTCGCCGGCGCTGAACTCGCCCTCGACGGCGGAGATTCCGGCGGGCAGCAGGGAGGTGCGCCGCTCCACCACGGCCCGTACGGCGCCGTCGTCGAGGGTGAGCGCGCCCTGCGGGGTGGAAGCGTGGGCCAGCCACAGGAGCCGGTCGGCGGAGCGGCGTCCGGTGGGGTGGAAGTACGTGCCGGTGTCGCGGCCCGCGAGCGCGTCGGCGACGCTGCTGGCGGAGGTGAGGACGACGGGAACGCCGGCGGCGGTGGCGATGCGGGCGGCCTCGACCTTGGTGACCATGCCGCCGGTTCCGACGCCCGCCTTCCCGGCGCTGCCGATGGTGACGCCGGTCAGGTCGTCGGGGCCGGTGACCTCGGCGATCCGGGAGGCGCCGGGGGTGCCGGGCGGTCCGTCGTAGAGGCCGTCCACGTCGGAGAGCAGGACGAGCAGGTCGGCGTGGACGAGGTGGGCGACGAGGGCGGCGAGCCGGTCGTTGTCGCCGAAGCGGATCTCGTCGGTGGCGACGGTGTCGTTCTCGTTGACGACGGGGACGGCGCCCATCTCCAGGAGCTTGTCCAGGGTGCTGTAGGCGTTGCGGTAGTGGCCGCGGCGGCTGGTGTCGTCGGCGGTGAGGAGCACTTGGCCGACGCGGACGCCGTAGCGCGCGAACGAGGCGGTGTAGCGCGCCACGAGGAGACCCTGGCCGACGCTGGCGGCGGCCTGCTGGCGGGCCAGGTCCTTGGGCCTGCGGACGAGGCCGAGCGGGGCGAGTCCGGCGGCGATGGCTCCGCTGGAGACGAGGACGACCTCGCGTTCGCCGCCGTCCCTGACCTTGGCCAGGACGTCGACGAGGGCGTCGACGCGGTCGGCGTCGAGGCCGCCGGACGCGGTGGTGAGCGAGGAGGAGCCGACCTTGACGACGACCCTGCGGGCGCCGGTCACTGCCGGCTCGCGGCCCGACGACCTCTGCTCTGCCACGTGCTTCCCCGCTCTGGATCGCCCCGGTGTCCGACGTGGGGCCCGCTGTGCCGTCCCCGGCACAGCACAGTACGTGAGCGGCCGCCCCCGCCGCCTGCCCGTTCCGCTCGGTGGACGCCGAAGGACGGCAGGTGAACGGGGTGCGGG
>NZ_JAAXYC010000211.1 GCF_018619185.1 Streptomyces sp. McG3
GTCGTGGGGAGGTGGGACGGGCGGGAAGATCCGGGAATCACCCGGTACGGATTCGCGTTCGACTCACTGACCCTGTGCGGAGGACCCCTCCGCGCCCGCCGCGACCCCTGGAGAGTAGAAGAGTCATGCGCGTCGAGATCTGGAGCGACATCGCTTGTCCGTGGTGCTACATCGGCAAGGCCCGCTTCGAGAAGGGCCTCGCGGAGTTCGCCCACCGGGACGAGGTCGAGGTGGTGCACCGCTCCTTCGAGCTCGACCCCTCGCGGGCCAAGGGCGACACCGCGCTCGTGATCGACATGCTGGCCGAGAAGTACGGCCGCAGCCGTGAGGAGGCGGCCTCGATGGAGGCCAACGTCGCGGCGAACGCGCAGGCCGAGGGGCTCGGCTACCGCACAGAGGGCCGTGACCACGGCTCCACCTTCGACCTCCACCGGCTGCTGCACCTGGCCAAGGCCCGCGGCCGCCAGGACGAGCTGCTGACCCTCGCCTACCGGGCGAACTTCGCCGAGGAGCGGTCCGTCTTCGACGACGAGGTGCTGCTGGCTCTCGCCGTGGAGGCCGGACTCGACGCCGACGAGGCCCGTGCGGTGCTCGCCGACCCGGAGGCGTACGCGGACGACGTCCGCACCGACGAGCGCGAGGCGGCCGAACTGGGCGCCAACGCCGTGCCGTTCTTCGTCCTCGACCGCCGCTACGGGATCTCCGGCGGCCAGCCGTCCGAGGTCTTCGTCCAGGCACTGGAGCAGGCCTGGAAGGACCGCCCCGTCACCGCTCTCACCGCCGTCGGCGGGGAGGCGGCGGCCTGTGACACGGACGGGTCCTGCGAGGTTCCGCGCAGCTGAGCCACCCGGAAGCCGTCCATAAGCATTCCTTTGATGCCCCCTCGAATCTACGTGATTGACTTTGGTTCACGGGGGCTTCAGGGTGGACGCATGACGATCCTCGCGCCCATCCAAGCGGCAGCCGTCGAATTCGCACCCGAGGTCACCTACCTCAACACCTCCAGCTGGGGCCTGCTGCCCCGCCGGACGATCGCCGCCGTCAAGGCCCTGGCCGACGAGAACGCCGCGGGGCGCCGGGTGGGGGCGGGCAGCTTCGACGCGGTGGAGGCCGCCCGGGCCGGCTTCGCCCGGCTCGCCGGGGTCCATCCGGACCGGGTCGCCACCGGGAGTTCCGTCACCGTCCACGTCGGCCTGATCGCCGCTTCCCTGCCGCCGGGCGCCGAAGTCCTCTGCCCCGAGGGAGAGTTCTCCTCCGTGGTCAGCCCGTTCGCGCTCCGCGGCGATCTGTGTGTGCGGTACGCGCCGCTCGACGGGCTCGCCGGGGCCGTGCGCCCCTCGACCGACCTCGTCGCCTTCTCCGCCGTGCAGTCGGCCGACGGCCGGGTGGCCGATCTCGCCGCCGTCCGCGCGGCCGCCGCGGTGCACGGCGCCCGGACCCTGCTGGACGGAACCCAGGCGGCGGGCTGGTTCCCGCTGGAGGCGGGGGCGTACGACTACACCGTGACCGGCGGCTTCAAGTTCCTGCTCTGTCCGCGCGGTACGTCGTTCCTGACCGTCACCGAGGAGGCGCAGGACACCCTTCCGCCCCTCTTCGCCGGCTGGGTCTCCGCCGGTGCTCCCTGGACGAGCAACTACGGCCCGCTGGAGCGGCTCGCCCCCACCGCCCGCGGCTTCGACGAGCCGCCCGCCTTCCTCTCGTACCACGGGGCCGAGCACTCCCTGGAGCTGCTCGGTGAAGTGGGGGCCGATGCCCTGTACGCGCACGCCACCGGGCTCGCGGCCCGGCTGCGGGCGGGGCTGGCGGAGCTCGGGCACGCGACCGTTCCCGGGGAGTCGGCGATCGTCTCCGTGCCGGGTCTCGAAAGCCGCCGGCCCGAGCTGGTGGAGGCGGGTGTCGCCGTCTCCGCCCCGGCCGGGAACCTGCGGATCTCCTGCCACCTCTACAACACCGGGGCCGACGTGGACCGGGTGCTGGAGGTCCTGGCCTGAGCTGTGCGGCGCAGGCTCAGCACCGGTCCGGGCAGTCCGCGGTCTCCCGGCAGAGGTTCTCCTCGACCTTCGCCAGCAGCCGGATCAGCTCCGTGCGCTCGGTCGGTCCGAGGCCCGCGAGCGTCTGCTCCTCCAGGCTGCCCCAGGCGTCCCGGACCGCGGTGTGCAGCGCGCAGCTCTCGTCCGTCGCCTCGACCAGCACGGCCCGCCGGTCGGCCGGGTCGGGCCGACGGCGCACATGCCCGGTCTGCTCCAGGCGCTGGAGCATCTTCGTGACCGTGGAGGGGTCCAGGTCCAGGGTCCTGATCAGCTCCGTCTGACGGACCGCGCCGCGATCCCACAGGTGCATCATCAGCAACTCCTGCCCCGGGTAGAGGTCCACCCCCTTGAGCGCCTTGCCCGCGGCGGTCCGGTGCAGCCGGGCCACCCGGGACACGGCGTGGCTGACGGGTCCGCTGAGCGCCGCCATGGGCGGCGCGTTCGTACAGGCGTCTTCCGCGGGGGTGGCGCGGCCGGTGGTCATGGCGGGCTCCTGGGGGGTCCTCGGGGTTGCTGGCGGCGGCTCTCGATGATGCCCGACGGTTTCCCGCAACTTTACCTTGGTCGGCCAATGAATGGGTTACAGTTGCCGCTGTCGTTCGATGCTTGGCCGACCACATACTTTCTTGGGAGCCCTCATGACCACCGCTTTCGACCCGATCGACCTGTCCGGCACCCAGCTGGCCAACCGCATCGCACTGGCCCCGATGACCCGCAGCCGGGCCGGTGAGGGCGGCACCGCCACCGAGCTCACCGTCACGTACTACGCCCAGCGGGCCTCGGCCGGCCTCGTGATCACCGAGGGCATCCAGCCGTCCGTGGTGGGCCAGGGCTACCCCACCACGCCCGGTCTGCACAGCGCCGAACAGGTCGCCTCCTGGCGCAAGGTCACCGACGCCGTGCACGCCGAGGGCGGCCGGATCTTCGCCCAGATCATGCACGCGGGCCGCATCGGCCACCCGGTCCTGCTGCCGGACGGCCTCGTCCCCGTCAGCGCCTCCCCGGTCAGGGCCGAGGGGCAGGTCTACACCCACGTCGGCCCGAAGGACTTCGTCGAGCCGCACGAGCTGACGGACGCCGAGGTCCACGCGACCGTCGCCGACTTCGTCACCGCCTCCCGCAACGCCGTGGACGCCGGCTTCGACGGGGTCGAGCTGCACGGCGCCAACGGTTATCTCATCCACCAGTTCCTGGCCCCGAACACCAACCGGCGCACCGACGCCTGGGGCGGCTCCGACGAGGCCCGCGTCCGCTTCGCCGCCGAGGTCGTCAGGGCCGTCGCCGCCGAGATCGGCCCGGAGCGCACCGCGCTGCGCATCTCGCCCGGCAACCCGTACAACGACATCGACGAGCCCGCCCCGGAAGCCGTCTACACCGCGCTGGTCCAGGAGATCGAGCCGCTCGGCATCGCCTACCTGCACATCCTGGAGGCCGCCCCGATCCGGGAGCTGACCCTCGCCCTGCGCAAGGCCTTCTCCGGGACCGTCGTCATCAACGTGCACTCCGAGGGCGCCACCGGACCCGACGACCACACGGTGATCGACGACGGCATCGCCGACCTGATCTCCTACGGGTCGCTCTTCCTCGCCAACCCGGACCTGCCCGCCCGGCTCAGGGCGGGCGGCCCGTTCAACACCCCCGACCCGTCGACCTTCTTCGGCGGCGACGCCAAGGGCTACACCGACTACCCGGCGCTCGACGCCGTCTGACCGTCCTCGCGCGGCCTTCCGTCCCACCGCCACGAAGTACGGCGCGGATGGCCCGGCAGCTCGGCGCGACCGGTGGCCCACAGCAGTACGGCCCACCGGTCGCCGCCCGCCGGAGCGTCCGGGAAGAGCCGGGCCAGCACCCGGTCGCAGAGCGCCGGGGCCGGCGACCAGTCCAGCCCCAGGCCCTCGGCGAGATCATGCGTGTGCACCAGGGTCTCCACCACGCCCATCGCGGCGAAGCCCTCCGGGTCGGAGATCCCGTACCCGTGGTACGAGCGCACCTCGGGCGGCGTCGTCCGCGCCATCGAGGTCAGCAGCGCACCGCTCGCCTCCAGCGTGGCCAGCAGTCCGGCGGGACCGGCGTCGCGGTCGGCGAAGACCGCGTTGTGGGGCCCGCCCTGCCGTTCCGGCGCCCACCGGTAGGGCACCTCGCGGTCCAGCGGAGGCGTACGGGGGCCCAACTGCACGGCGTACGCCAGCAGATCGTCACTCAGGTGCTCCACCGTCTCCCAGCAGGTCCAGTCGAGGCTCCCCGCGGGTGTGTCCCAGCGGTCCGCCGGGGCTCCTGCCAGCACGTCCACCGCGAGCCGCACGGCCGAGGTCACATCGTCGGCGGTCACCGGAAGCCGGGCCCCGGTGAGCGCAGCCCGCTCGGCGGCGGAGCACTCCACGCAGAACTCGTTGCCCTCGGGATCGGCGAGCGTCGCCCAGCCGCGCCCGTTCGGCCTGCGGTGGTCGCCCACCAGGGTTGCGCCGAGCGCGAGCAGCCGCTCCACCTCCTCGTCCCGGGAGCGGTCCTGCGGCTGGATGTCCAGGTGGACGCGGTTCTTGGTCTGTTTCCTCTCGTCCACCTGGACGAAGAGGACCGCCGCGCCGGGGGCCTCGACCAGCGCCTCCGGGTCGCCGGGGGCGTCCTCGTCGGAGAGCGGCGCGCCGAGCACCTGGGCCCAGAAACCGCCGAGCGCGTAGGCGTCGGCGCAGTCGATCGTGATGTGGCGTACATGGGAAGTCATGGCGGACACCCTCTCCGCTGACCCGGCCCCGGTCCAACGAGTTACGCCGACAGGGGCCGGGACGGCGTACCGTCCCGGCCCCTGTCCCGCCCGTGCGTGCCGCTACTTCACCGGGGTGAAGTCCCGCGCCCCGATGAACTCGGGGCGGCGGATCGGAGCCGCGAAGGGCTCCTGCGCCGCGTTCTCCACGCTGTTGAAGACGATGAAGACGTTGCTGCGCGCGTACGGGGTGATGTTGTCGCCCGACCCGTGCATGGCGTTGCAGTCGAACCAGGTCGCCGAACCGGCCTTGCCCGTGAAGAGCCTGATGCCGTGGCGGTCGGCCATCTTCGTCAGCGCCTCGTCGGAGGGGGTGCCGGCGTCCTGCATCTGGAGCGACTTCTTGTAGTTGTCCTCGGGCGTCTCGCCCGCACAGCCGAGGAAGGTCTTGTGCGAACCGGGCATGATCATCAGCCCGCCGTTGGTGTCGAAGTTCTCGGTCAGCGCGATCGACACGGACACCGTCCGCATGTTCGGCAGACCGTCCTCCGCGTGCCAGGTCTCGAAGTCCGAGTGCCAGTAGAAGCCCGTGGCCCCGAAGCCCGGCTTCACGTTGATCCGGGACTGGTGGACGTACACGTCCGAGCCGAGGATCTGGCGGGCCCGGCCCACCACCCGCTCGTCACGGACCAGACCGGCGAAGACCTCGCTGATCCGGTGGACCTCGAAGACGGACCGTACGTTCTGCGACTGCTTCTCGACGATCGAGCGCTCGTCGGCGCGGACCGCCGGATCGGAGATCAGCCGGTTCAGCTCCGCCTGGTAGACGGCGACCTCGTCCGGGGTGATGAGCTGGTCGACGGTGAGGAAGCCGTCGTGCTCGTATCCCTGGAGGTCCTTGGCGGCGACCGGACCCGGTGCGCCCGGCGCGGACCAGATGACCGGGTCCTGGCGGGGAGTGGTCATCTCGGCGGCGCCGCGCGAGGGGTACAGATCGGCGCGTACTTCGGTGGTCATGGTGGTTCAGGCCTCCTCTGTCAGCAGTGGGTAGACACCGTTCTCATCATGGTCCTCCCGTCCGGTGACGGGGGGATT
This sequence comes from Streptomyces sp. McG3, assembly GCF_018619185.1. Lineage (GTDB taxonomy): Bacteria > Actinomycetota > Actinomycetes > Streptomycetales > Streptomycetaceae > Streptomyces. The sequence goes on from NZ_JAAXYC010000211.1 coordinate 5,827, forward strand.
GAAGACACACACGCAGCGGAAGTCCGTCTTGGGCCGCATGGTGTGCCGCTCGTGCCCGTCCAGCAGATACATGGTGCCGGGCCTGATCCAGTGCGTCTCGCCGGTCTCGTCGTTGGTGAGCTCGGCCTCGCCCTCGGTGCACAGCACCGCCTCGATGTGGTTCGCGTACCACATCGAGGTCTCCGTGCCCGCGTACAGCACGGTCTCGTGGAGCGAGAAGCCCACCTTCTCCTTGGCGAGCACGATGCGCTTGCTCTCCCAGGTGCCGGACGCGGACTTCACATGCCGGTCGGTGTTCTCGATGTCACTGAAAGATCGGACGATCACGGTGAGCGGTTGCCTTTCTCTCTGTACGGGGTCCCGGGCCTCGCGGCCCGGGACCTCTCTTCTCCGCCTGCCCCGGCAGCGCCGGGTCAGGCCGTTTCGCGGACGCAGCGGGCCAGCGTGCGCAGGCCCTCGTCCAGTTCTTCGGGGGTGATGGTCAGCGACGGCAGCAGCTTGACGACCTCGCTCTGCGGGCCCGAGGTCTCCAGCAGGAGCCCCAGCTCGAAGGCGCGGGCGCAGACCGCCGAGGCGCGCGCCGGGTCCTCGAACTCCATGCCCCACACCAGGCCCCGGCCGCGGAACTGCGCGGTCGGCTCCTCGGCGCAGATGGCCAGCAGCGTCTGCTCGACCTGCTCGCCGCGGGCCAGGGTCTGCTTCTCCATCTGGCCGTCCGCCCAGTAGGCGTCCAGCACGGCGGCGGCCGTGACGAAGGCCGGGTTGTTGCCGCGGAAGGTGCCGTTGTGCTCGCCCGGCTCCCAGATGTCCAGCTCCGGCTTGAACAGGCAGAGCGACATCGGCATGCCGTAGCCGCTGATGGACTTCGACAGCGTGACGATGTCCGGGACGATGCCGGCCTCCTCGAAGGAGAAGAAGCCGCCGGTACGGCCGCAGCCCATCTGGATGTCGTCGACGATCAGCAGCATGTCCTGGCGGTGGCACAGGTCCTGGAGCGCGCGCAGCCACTCGGCGCGGGCGACGTTGATGCCGCCCTCGCCCTGGACCGTCTCCACGATCACGGCGGCGGGCTTGTTGAGCCCGGAGCCCTGGTCCTCGAGCAGCCGCTCGAACCAGAGGAAGTCGGGGACCGTGCCGTCGAAGTAGTTGTCGAACGGCATCGGGGTGCCGTGCACCAGCGGGATGCCGGCCCCGGCCCGCTTGAACGCGTTGCCGGTCACGGCGAGCGAGCCCAGCGACATCCCGTGGAAGGCGTTGGTGAACGAGACGACGGACTCGCGGCCCTTGACCTTGCGGGCCAGCTTCAGCGCCGCCTCGACGGCGTTGGTGCCGGTCGGGCCGGGGAACATCACCTTGTACGGCAGGTCGCGCGGCCGCAGGATCACGTTCTGGAACGTCTCCAGGAACGCCCGCTTGGCGGTGGTCGCCATGTCCAGGCCGTGGGTGATGCCGTCGCGCTCGATGTAGTCGATCAGCGCTCGTTTCAGCACCGGGTTGTTGTGGCCGTAGTTGAGTGAGCCGGCCCCGGCGAAGAAGTCCAGGTAGGAGTGGCCGTCCTCGTCGGTCAGCCGGGCTCCCTGCGCGCGGTCGAACACGGCGGGCCAGCCGCGGCAGTAGCTCCGTACCTCGGACTCCAGGGTCTCGAAGACGCTCAGGGCGGGCGGGGTGATGGTCACAGCTGATCTCCTGCGTGAGGGGGGTGTGACGGGCAGTGGTCGAGTGCTCCCCGCCGCACGGATGCGGCCGGGACCGCGCCGAGTGGTCGGACGGCGCGGAAAGTCGGTGGGTCCGGGCGTACTGGTCGGGTACGCCGGAGTGCGGTGGCCGGGGCGGCTCAGGTGGCGAACGGGCCTATCCGGTAGAGCACCTCGGGCAGGTGCGTCTCCTCGGGGAACAGCGCGCCGTCGAAGAGCACTTCCTTCTCCAGCGCGACGTCGTGGCGCTGGGCGTAGGACGTGAACAGCCGGTCGGAGGCGGTGTTGTCCGGCGTGATCGTCGTCTCCACGGACGCCAGGCCCTGGTCGGCGGCGACCCGGGCGGTCAGCGCGTCCAGCAGCTTGGCGGCCAGTCCCTTGCCGCGGTGGGCCTGGTCGACGGCCACCTGCCAGACGACGAGGGTCTGGGGGCGGTCGGGCCTGATGTAGCCCGTCACGAAGGCGATGGGCTCGCCGTTCTCGCCACGGGCGACGGCGGAGGTCGCGGCGAAGTCACGGCACCACAGCAGGTAGCTGTACGAGGAGTTCAGGTCCAGGACCTTGGAGTCGCGGGCTATGCGCCAGATCGCGGCTCCGTCCTCCACTCGTGGCGCATCGATACTGAGGAATTCGCTTCGGGCACGGGCAAAATCTGCTGGTGCGGCGGTCATGCGAATTGAATTTACCCAGCAAATTTCGAAATTGCATCGACGTAGAGGGTTGGGTGAAGGGCCTTCATGTGTTATCAGGCGTGCGCGAGATCCCCGACGATTCGGGTACAATTTCCTGCACTTTGTCCCGAATTAATCGGGCATAACGCTTCCCTTGTGGAGTCGGTCACAGGGTTGTAACTCTCGTGAGACGTGTCCGAATCATGAAGTTCGAGGCCGAAAAAAACTGGCCCGTTTAGGTGACGGAAAAGCGGGCAGAAGAATGTGGGAAGCTGCTTTTAATAAAGCAGCTTCCCACACTATGAATATCAGAGGCTCGGCCAGGTTTCCGAAACAGCCCTACGGGCAGCCTCGATATCGACCGGCAGGCCCGCGTCGGCCAGCACCGCCCCCAGGGCCGAGAGCGAGGACAGCACCGCGCCCCGCGTCGCGTCCGCCCCGTAGTGGTTGACCCGGATCATCTCCTTGGAAAGCGCCCCGCCACCCGCGACGAGCGGCAGCGCCGGATCCGCCGCCAGCGCCCCCGCGACCAGCGCGGCCGCGTCCGTCCCCGCCGGGACGCGCAGCGTCGTCGCCACCGGGGCCGCGTCCCGCGCCTCGTGGACGTACGGCTCCAGCCCGCCGCCCAGGGCCACCGCCCCGGCCCGGGTCGCCGCGGCGGCCGAGGCGTGGCGGGCCGTCACCGTGTCCAGGCCCTCGTCCTCGATCCGCGCCACGCAGGCCTCCAGGCCCAGCATCTCCAGCTGCGCCGGGGCGTGCGGCAGCGCCGTCCGGCCGGCGTCGATCCAGCGCTCCTTCCAGTCCAGGAGGGAGAGGTAGGAGCGGCGCGGGGCGGCCGGGTTGGCGGCGATCCGCTCCCAGGCCCGCTCGCTCACCGACACCGCCGACACCCCGGCGGGTCCGCCCATGGCCTTCTGCGCGCCGATCACGCACAGGTCGACGCCCCAGGCATCCGGCAGCAGCGGCTCGGCGCCCACCGAGGCGACCGCGTCCAGCATGAACAGCGCGCCGTGCGCCCGGACCACCTCGCCGATCTCCGCGACCGGGTTGGTGTTGCCGGTCGCCGCCTCCGCGTGCACCAGCGAGACGAAGTCGATCCCCGGGTGCTCGGCGAGCGCCTCGGCGACCTGACCGGCGGTGACCGCGGCGTGGAAGGGCACCGCGAGGTCGACGACCTCCGCACCGCAGTCCCGCAGCCAGTTGCCGAAGGTCTGCCCGTACGGTCCGGTGACGATGTTCAGCGCCATCGAGCCGGGCCGCGCGCCGCTGCGGATGCAGCCCTCCAGCGGCAGCAGCGCCTCGCCCTGGGTGATGACGACGTCCTGCTGTGTGGCGAGGAGCCGGGCCACGCGCCGCTCGATCGCCGCGAAGCGGTCGGCGGTGAGCGGGGGGAGGTCGAGGAAGGGGTGCGTCACGGCGGGGCTCTCTTCGGGATCGTTCGACGGTCGGAATCGCACGGGCAGCCTACCGACGGCCTCGTACAGTGCCGCGTATGAGTGATCAGGAGGAGCAGCGGGTGCTGCGGGTGAAGGGCCGGGTGCTCGTCGGTCCGGACGAGGTGCGGGACGAACTGTGGGCCGTGGACGGGCGGATCACCTACGAGCGGCCGCCCGGCGCCGACGGTGCGGTGACGGTCAGGGGCTGGGCGCTGCCCGGGCTGGTCGACGCGCACTGCCATGTGGGCCTGGACCGGCACGGCCCGGTCGACGCGGCGACCGCCGAGAAGCAGGCGCTCGCCGACCGGGAGGCCGGAACCCTGCTGATCCGGGACGCGGGGTCGCCCTCAGACACCCGCTGGATCGACGACCGCGAGGACCTGCCGAAGATCATCAGGGCCGGCCGGCACATCGCCAGGACCCGCCGCTACATCCGCGACTACGCCCATGAGATCGAACCCGGTGACCTCGTCGCGTACGTGGCCCGGGAGGCCCGGCGCGGGGACGGCTGGGTCAAGCTGGTGGGGGACTGGATCGACCGCGACGCCGGCGATCTGACCGCCTGCTGGCCGCGCGGCGAGGTCGAGGCGGCCATCGCCGAGGCGCACCGGCTGGGCGCCCGTGTCACCGCGCACTGCTTCGCCGAGGAGTCGCTCACCGACCTGGTGGAGGCGGGCATCGACTGTGTCGAGCACGCCACCGGCCTCACCGAGGACACCATCCCGCTCTTCGCCGAGCGGGGGGTCGCGATCGTCCCGACGCTGGTCAACATCGCCACCTTCCCCGACCTCGCGGCGGGCGGCGAGGCCAAGTTCCCCCGCTGGTCCGCGCATATGCGGCAGCTGTACGACCGCCGCTACGACACCGTGCGCTCCGCGTACGACGCGGGGATCCCCGTCTACGTCGGCACCGACGCGGGCGGCTCCCTGGCGCACGGCCTGGTCGCGGGCGAGGTCGCCGAGCTGGTCAGGGCGGGCATCCCGCCCCTGGAGGCCCTCTCCGCCACCACGTGGGGAGCCAGGCGCTGGCTGGGGCGGCCCGTGCTGGAGGAGGGCGCTCCGGCGGACCTGGTCGTGTACGACGAGGACCCGCGCGCGGACGTCCGGGTGCTGGCGGCCCCCCGGCACATCGTGCTGAACGGGCGGGTGATCGGATGAGCCGTCGCCGTGTTGACGAGCAGTGACGGATGCCTCCCCCGGATCGTTGAAGCACCTCTGCGCGCACTCCGGCGCGAGGGCACTTCGCAGGGCCCGCGCCGGGTGAAACGAGTGACACCGGCGAACGCGCGTGCCGAAAGATTCGAATATGCGCGCGGAAACCCCCCTTTGGGGTGAACTCACGCCAGGTGTCCGTCAGTTCACCCTCAGTGCGTAAAGATTCACGGAGTCGAGGCCACCGGCGCAGGCGATGTCCCCCATTGGACTGTGCCGGTGGCTCCATGTCTCTTGTGGGGGTTCCACCATCTTGAACAGCAACACCTTCCGTCTCGCCGCCCTGGCGGTCGCCGCCGGCCCCGTCGCCCTGCTTGCCGCCGTCCCCGCGCACGCAGCCCCGGCGACGCCCACCACCGGCGGCGAGGGCAGGGCGAGCGCGGTCGTGCTCCGTACCGGGCTCGACGTCTCGCTCCTCAACAAGTCCGTCCAGGTGCCTCTCAAGGTCACGCTCAACGAGGTGACGGCCCCGGCCAGCGCCGAGAAGACCGCGCTCAGCGTGAACGTGGACGGGGTGGAGGGCGGAGCCCCGGTCAGCGTCCTGCGCGCCGACGTGGCCACCGCGAACGCCACCGTCGACGAGCACAGGGCCGAGGGCTACACCAACCTGGCGAAGGCCAGGATCCATGTGCCGGGACTGCCGGTGCTCTCGCTCATCGAGGTCGAGAAGGTCACCTCCAAGGCGGTCTGCGCGACCGGCCGGAAGCCCGTCGCCGAGTCGAACGTGCTCGGCCATGTCGCGGTGCTCGGCAAGAAGGTGACGCTCAGCGCGGGCGGGCCGACCCGGGTGGCGGTACCGGGCGTCGGCGAGGTCTCCCTGGACCTCTCCAAGACGGTCACCACCGAGCGCACGGCGGCCGCGACGGCACTTCAGCTCAAGGTGTCGGTCAACCCGCTGAATCTCAACGTCGCCGAGGTGGAGGGCGAGGTCACCCTCGCCGAGGCGACCTGCGAGACCCCGAAGGGGCCGAAGCCCCCCGGGAAGCCGGGCTCCACCGACGGCGGCACCACCGGCGGCGACAGCGGAGGCGAGGGCGGCACGAGCGGCGACGTGAAGACGCAGACCGGCTCCGACACCGGCACCGCCCCCACCGAGGCCAACCTCGCCGAGACCGGCGGCAGCTCCACCACCCCGTACATCGCGGGCGGCGCGGCCCTGCTGCTGGCCGTCGGCGCGGGCGCGACCGTGCTGGCCCGCAGGCGGGGCAGCAGCCAGAGCTGATACGCGTGCGGGGGCGGCGTTCGCACGACGAACGCCGCCCCCGCCCCGGCCGGGCCCCTCAGCGCCCCGATCTCGCGGGCAGCGCCTGCACGGCCTGGTCCAGGGCCTGGAGGAAACGATTGGTCGTGGCCCGGTCGCGGACCGCGAGCCGCAGCCACTGCGGCCCCAGCCCCGGGAACGTGTCCCCGCGCCGCGCCGCGAAGCCCAGCAGCCGCAACCGTTCCCTGACCTCCGCCGCCCGCTCAAGACGCACCAGGACGAACGGCCCCCGGGCCGCGTCCACCACCTCCACCTCGCTGAACTCGGCCAGCCCGGCGAGCAGATGGGCCCGGTCCACCGTGATCCGGTCCGCCGCCTCGGCCGCCTCCACCAGCGCCCTCGGCTCCATGCACGCCTCCGCCGCCGCCAGCGCCGGCGACGACACCGGCCACAGCGGCTGCGCCTCGGACAGCAGCGCCACGGTCTCCGGAGCGGCCAGGACGTAACCGATCCGCAGCCCGGCCAGCCCCCACGTCTTGGTGAGGCTGCGCAGCACCACGAGCCCCGGGACGTCCGTCCGGTCGCACAGCGCCTCGCGCTCACCCGGCACGACGTCCATGAACGCCTCGTCGACCACCAGCGTCCGCCCCGGCCGCGCCAACCGCTCCAGCAGCGCCGCCGGGTGCAGCACCGACGTCGGGTTCGTCGGGTTGCCGATCACCACGAGGTCCGCCTCCTCGGGCACCGCATCCGGATCGAGCCGGAAGCCGTCCTCGGCGCGCAGCAGCACCCGGCCCACCCCGTGCCCGGCCGCCCGCAGAGCCGCCTCCGGCTCCGTGAACTGAGGATGCACCACGATCGGACAACGGGCCGGAAGCGCACGGGCGATCAGGACGAACGCCTCGGCCGCGCCCGCCGTCAGCAACACCCGCTCCACCGGCAGCCCGTGCCGGCCGGCGACCGCGGCACGGGCGGAGGACCCGTCCGGGTAGGAGGCCAGCGAGGTGAGCGACGCGGCTATCCGCTCGCGCAGCCACTCCGGAGGAGTGTGGGTACGGACGTTCACGGCGAGATCGGTCAGATTCTCGCCGCGCACCTCCGCGTCGCCGTGGTGGCGCAGGTCGGGCCCTGCGCTCTCGAAGTTCCGCGTGGGGGGATTCATGGCAGCCATGGTGAACGGACGGGAGCCCGACGTCACCGGTGAGGTGGAAGTTTTCCTCCCGGAAACCTCGAAAGTCCCGGCGACCGCCGGAAACCGGCGGGCCACCGCACAGGTCGCCATCCCCCTGCCGACGGCCTTCCCGCCCGGGGCACGGGTCTTCGGCACCACCAGTTCGTCCGCCTCGATCAGCGCCGCCGCCTCCGCGACCGACGGAGTCCCCACCGCGGCGCCCACCACTCCCGAGGGGTGCGGCACGCGGACCGCGGCCAGTGCCCCGGCCGGATGCGTCCGCAGCGGCACTCCGAGCCGGGCCGCCGCCCCCACGATCCCCGGCTCGTCCGCCCTGGCGTCGACCGTCGCCACCTCCAGCACGTCCGCCGCGTCCAGCCCCGCCCCGCTCAGCACCGCCTCGATCAGGGCGAACACCACATCGCCGGGGGCGCCCCGGCGTGCGCCGACCCCCACCACCAGACTGCGGGCCCCGGACTCCGGTCCGGTGCCGACGGATGCTCCGGTCATCGGCGGAGTCCTGCCTTTCAGGTCATACGTCCCGGTGGTGCGGGGGAGGAG
>NZ_JAAXYC010000212.1 GCF_018619185.1 Streptomyces sp. McG3
CTCCACCGTTGCGACCGCCTCCCCCGCCTCCCCCAGGCCCGGCACCGGCGTCCTGGCCGGAACCGGACTGGATCTTCTTGATCCCATCGCGAACGTCCTGGTCGGATTCTTTGTGGATCTTCGAGCTCTTGGAAATGGAGTTGGGCAGCGTATTCCCGACATGGTCGCCAAGGTCTTTGAGCGCCTTGCCGAGCCTGTCGGTCACGCCGTCGATGGTGGTGTCGAGGACTGCCGTCAGAGAGTCCTTGCCCTTGGCCCGGCCATGGTGACCCTTGGCCTTCGTGAGCTTGCCACCGGTCTTCTCGCGCATGGATATCTGAACGCCGGTCAGGCGCATGCCCGTTTTGGCGTGCGCGTCGTGATCGATGACCGGACCGGCTCCGGGGCCGGGGCCAGGGCCGGTTGCCCCCGCTGCAGAGTTGAGCTGGAGTCCCACATTGCCCGCACGTACTGCCTGGTCGATATCGACCCCGTCCTGCACACCGGCCACGTTCAGCGCGGTCTGGATGGCCAGGTCCGCAACGACGTCCTCGATCGCGGCGACTGCGGGCTCCGTGAGGATGGCCACGATCTCCGCCACGGCAGCCTCTGCCATCTCCTTGAGAATCCTCTTGAACGCGATACGGGTGGCCGCGATCTTCGCCCCCGCCAGAAGGGTTGACAGGCCAGCTGTCACCGGGGCGAAGGCGAGCGTGATGCCCACGGTGGCGCAGAGGTCGGCCAGCTCCCCAACAGCGGCGATCTTCCGGGCCACGATCAGGTCCGCGACCCTGTCAAGAGCACCCGCAATGAGCCGGGCAGCTTTCGCCAGGTCCTTGTGCTTGCTCTGCACCTTCGACCAGTGCGTATCAAGAGCGGTTAGTGATTCACTCTGTCCGCTGAGGAGCAGTTGCTGGATATGCCGGTGCGCGGCACCTCCGTCGTCCTCCGCGTCTTCCGCGAACTGCCTCAAAGCGTCCGCCATGTCGCGGTAGGCATCTTCGTCGACGTTGGGCCAACCGACACCGACCACGTCGAGCATGGTGTCGACGCCGTCAGGAATGGTGTAGCCCACAGTCAGCAACCCCCGTTATCCGTATGCCTGATTCCCTGCAGCTTCGCCAACTCATCCTGCCACGACATAAGTCAGCGGTTCGAGACGCGACCTGCAGAACCGGCCAGCCGCGTGTGGTATAGCCGAAGCTCCTGGTCACCGCGGAGTTGGTGGAGGTCGGCGACCAGGCCGTTGCCTGTGGATCATGACGCGAGTGAGTCGAAGAGTCGCACTGCCCGTCTCAGGCCCGTTCTCGATCGAGGCGCTGTGGAATGATCGGTAGATGTTGGGGACCAGCGGTGAGGATGGGCGAGCGCTTCGGCGGGAAGCCGAGCAAGTCGTCAACGAGGTCGCCCAAGAGCTCTGCACGTTGGACGAGGGAACATCCTGGTTCTCCGCCCTTTCCCCGGCAGGACGGCAGGCTGTACTGCAGGAAGTCGCCAGCTACGCAATGCAGGCCCACATCACGCCGGCAGACGGGCGTGAAGGTGTTGCCCGGTCCGGCGTGAAACCCACGGCCAACCCTTCGGTGATGATTTGCATGGACCCACCTCGCTACGGGTTCGCAGCCCTCCCGGCCGATGAACACGTCAAAGCGTTCCGTGTCCTCGTCTCGGCGTTCTCCATCGCCGACACCCGCCGCAGGCGCACGTACTGCAAAGGCCCTTGCGGGCACATATGGCACAACTTGTCTCCCCGGTGAGACGCCGTGGCGGCGCACGTCGACCCGAATGAGGGTCCCCTGGTCGTTGCCGCTGGATCGTCTGATCGTTTGTTGATGTGTGTCGTTGACTGACGGCCAGTGGGCGGGGATCGAGCCGTTACTACCGGACCGGTCGCCGAGGCGGGGTGGGCGGTGGCGGGACCACCGACAGGTGCTTGATGCGATCGAGTTCAAGTACCGCACCGGGACACCGTGGATGGACCGTCCAAGCACTTTGGGTCGTGGAAGGGCGTCCACAACCGTCTGCGGACCCGGGCCGCCGACGGCACCTTGGCGAGAGTGTCCACCGCCCTGCCGGCCCAAGCGGATGCTGCGGGCGACTTGGGCTGGGTCGTCGCGGTCGACTCCACGGTCGTCCGTGCTCATCAGCACGCGGCCGGGGCCCGTCAAAGAGCTCCTGTTGGCGAGCCGGACGATCATGCCCTCGGACGGTCTCGCGGTGGCCTGACAACAGAAGCGCACCTCGCCGCCGACAGTCGCTGCCGACCACTCGCCTTCGTCCTCACCGCGGGCCAGGCAGGTGACGCACCCGCCTTCGAGTCGCTCATGGCACGGATCCGGGTGGCCAGGCCGATCGGCAGACCGCGAACAACACCGGATGTGGTCCTGGCCGATAAGGCGATCACCTGCGGCGTCGCGAGATCCGGGCGGTGATCCCACAACCGGCCGACCAGGCCGCCTACCGCAAGCGCGGAGGCAGCCTCGGCGGTCGGCCTCCAGCCTTCGACCGCGCCGCCTACAAGCAGCGAAACACCGTCGAGCGGTGTATCAACAAGCTCAAGCAATGGCGCGGTCTGGCCACCCGATACGACAAGACCGCCACCATCTGCCTCGGCGGGCTGCACGTTGCCGCCATCTTCATCTGGTCAGCAATGTGATCCACAGGAAGCGGCCTGGTTCCGCGGACATCGCGCGCCTGCTGGCGGTGGCCTGGTGGGACTGGCCGGCGGACCATCTGACGCGCTATATCCGTACGGTGATGTCGGGCACGGTGGCGGAGCTGGAGGCGGCGGCGCCGGGGACGCCTCGGGCCTGAACGGTTCCGGGTCGACCGCACAGGCGCAGCGCTACCGGCGGGGCTCCGGCACGGACCGTGCGGGGCGCAAGCGGCGGTGGTACGACCAGGTCACCGCCGCCAGGAGCGGGCCCCACAGCAGGAGGGGTGCGTAGGCGGCGACGAAGAGGGCCTCACCGACCGAGACGCCGGGGTCGGGGCTTTCGGCGGTCAGCAGTCCGCCGAAGAAGAGGACCCACCACAGGAAGGTGACCGCGAGGGCTCCCAGCGAAGCGGCGAGGACCGCGAGCCCGGTGTTGACCGGGCGGCCGCCGAGCAGCGGAATCCAGCGCGGCACCACCTCCCCCCAAGGTCGCACCAGGCCGAGCGTGAGGTACGAGGCGGCCTCGGCGACCGCACCGAGCAGCAGGACGTAAGCGAGGGCGAGCAGCGGGGAGTTGTCCGGGAACCCGGCGAGGAACTCCTCGCGCTCCATCACCCCGACCGGCACCCCGAGCACGAGCGCGACGCGCCACACCCCGGAAGGGACCGTCGACCACGCCGCGACATGGGCGGCGCGGACCGCCCAGCGCGGGGGCGGCGTGACCGGTGGCCGGGCCGGCGGGGGCACGTGGGTTTCCGGCGGGGTGGGATCCGTCGTCGTCATACCCCGAATCTCGCGCGCCGCAGGGCCCGGCACGTCCTACCGCGTGATGATCCGCCTCCGCCGCGCGGGGGAACCCTGCGAGGGCTCGCGACCCCCGCCACGGCGCGGCACCGCGAACGCCCTAGTCGTCCGCGAACCAGGAGTGGCCCCGGGCCCAGTGGGCCACCCACCCCGCGAAACCGGGCACGCCCGGCATCAGGGAGGCGGCCGACCGGGTGCCGAAAGGTATCGCGCCGTTCTCGTCGATCAGCCAGACATGACCGCGCTGCGGGCCGGTGACGATCAGGTGCCAGTACATGCCGCAGCCGTCGGTGCCCAGCACCAGAGAGCCGTGGTCGAACACCGACTCCACCCGGTCGTCGAACTCCTGCTCCGACAGCGCCGTCTCGTCGCCGTCCGCGTCCCACAGCCATGCCTCCGTGAGCGGAAAGGGCTCGGCGAGCAGGCGTTCGGGGCGCTCCGAGCCCCAGTCCGAGGGCGTCTTCGCGAAGGGCAGGAGCCCGTAGTCGGGCGGTCCCTCGCGCAGTCCGTCGCAGATCTCCGCCACGAAGGTGCGGTACGGCTCCGGGAGCACGATGCCGTGCTCGGTCTCGAAGGACCGCACCGCTTCGGGGCCGGCCGGCGGCACCGCATCGGGACGGGGCGCGAAGATCTCGCGGAGAGCGGCCGATTCGGCCGGGTCGCAGGTTTCCGTGTTCATGCCGGTCATCATGCAAGATCCGCGAGAGACCGCCCAGCGCTCCGGACGTGGACCGTGCTCCCGCGGGCATGGCCGAGACCGGACGACCGGCTCGCCGCACTCCGTGCAACGCCGCGGCGCACCGCACCACGGCCGCCTACGCTGATTCGATCCCCGGTCCGACCAGGGGCCGGGGCATCGCGAGGGGAGAAGCGATCATGGGGGAACTGGACGGCAGGACCGCACTGGTGACGGGCGGCTCGCGGGGCATCGGGCGGGCGGTCGCCCTGCGGCTCGCCGCCGAGGGGGCGTTGGTCGCGGTCCACTACGGCGGCAACGAAGCGGCCGCCGCCGAGACCGTGGGGCGGATCGTCGGGGCCGGCGGACGGGCCTTCGCGGTGCGGGCCCTGTTCGGCGGGAGCGGGGCGGTGGACCGGCTGTTCGAGGGGTTCGGGGCCGGGCTCAAGGACCACGGCGTGGACGGCCTGGACATTCTCGTCAACAACGCGGGGATCCACTCGGCAACGCCGATCGGGCAGCTCACCGAGGAGGAGTTCGCGCGGGTGCTGGCGGTCAATGTGAGTACGCCGGTCTTCGTCGTGCAGCGGGCGCTGCCGCTGCTGCGGGACGGCGGGCGGATCGTCAACATGGGGTCGGCCGCCACCCGGATCGCCAACCCCCTCCAGATCGGCTACACCGTCAGCAAGGCGGCGCTGGCGGCTCTCGGCCCGTCGCTCGCCAACGAACTGGGACGGCGGGGGATCACCGTGAACACGGTCGAGCCCGGCGTGGTGCTGACCGACATGATCGGCGCCTACGCCGACGTTCCCGAGGCGGTGGCCGCACTGGAGTCGATCACCGCGCTCGGGCGGATGGGCCTGCCGGAGGACGTCGCCGACGTGGTGGGGTTCCTGGCGGGGCCGCGGGGGCGCTGGATCACCGGCCAGACGATCGACGTCTCCGGAGGCACCTACCTCGGACCGCCGACGACCGGGTGATCACGTCTGTTCGCGCCCCGGCCCGCCGCCGCGCACGCCTCCTCGTCGGTCACGCCCGACTCCGCCGTCAGCTCGATCAGCGCGTCCAGCCGGTCGCGGGCGGCCAACAGGGCGGCGGCGGCCTCGTCGATGCGGGCGCGTTCGCGGTGCAGGTCGGGGAGCATGCTGGAGCAGGCGGGCTCCAGGATGCGGCCCTCGTCGACCATGCAGGGCAGCAGTTCGGCGATGACGGCCGTGTTGAGACCGGCGGCCAGCAGCATGCGGATGCCCCGTACGGTCACGAGATCCGCTTCCTCGTACTCGCGGTAGCCGCTCGGGCGACGGGACGGGCGCAGCAGGCCCTGCTCCTCGTAGTAGCGCAGCGACCGCTGGCTGACGCCCGTCCGTCGGGAGAACTCCCCCATGCGCATATGACGACCACCACATTCGGTTGACTCTCACACCGGTGTGAGACAGCAGCCTAGGGCGCATGACGCATCAGCCTTCAACACACCCGCAGGACAACCCCGTTACCGTCATCGGACTCGGTCCCATGGGCCTCGCCCTCGCCGACGCCCTCCTGAAGAACGGCCATCCCACCACCGTCTGGAACCGCACCCCGGACAAGGCCCGGGATCTCGTCGCCCGGGGCGCGCGGCTCGCGGGGTCCGTGGCCGACGCCCTGGCCGCCGGCCCACTCACCGTCGTCTGCCTCAAGGACTACGCGACGCTGTACGAGGTGCTCGACCCCGCCGGCGACGCGTCGGCGGGCCGGACCTTGGTCAACCTCAACTCCGGCACGCCGAACGAGGCGCACGCGGCGGCCTCCTGGGCGGTCGAGCGGGGCGTCACCTACCTGGACGGTGCGGTCATGGTGCCGCCGCCCCTCGTCGGGGACCCCGGATCCGTCTTCCTCTTCAGCGGTCCCCGCGAGGTCTTCGACACCCACCGGGCCACGCTGGCGAGCCTGGGCGACCCCCGGTATCTCGGCTCCGACCCCGGGCTCGCGGTGCTCCACAACGCGGCGTTGCTCGGCCTGATGTACGCGACGATGAACGGTTTCCTGCACGCCACCGCGCTGGTCGGCTCGGCGGGCGTACGGGCCGCGGAGTTCGCCGATCTCGCGGTGAACCGGTTCCTGCCCACGGTGGTGGACGCGACCCTCGTCGAGCAGGCGCCGGATCTGGACGCGGGCCACTACCCGGGCGATCTGGGCACCCTGCACATGAACCTGAACGCGCTGGAGCACATCGCCCTCACCTGCGAGGAGGCGGGCGTGCACACCGGGCAGCCGCGGCTGATGCGGGAGATCGCGGCACAGGCCATCAAGGACGGCCACGGCGGGTCGAACTACCTGGCGGTGTTCGAGGTCTTCAAGAAGGCGGCGGAGCCGGACGCCCGGTAGCGGCGGCGGAACCCGGCGGGTCGCACGGGCCCGCCGGGCCAGGTCCTGTCGTCAAACTGCCGTCGTCGCCCGGAGGACGGCCCTGCGGGGTCAGGTGCGTGCTCTCGGTGTGCCGGACGCAGGTCCTCGTACTGGACGTACTCGGGCCTGTGCCCGGTGCGGCGAGAGCGCGTGCATGGCGCCGCGGGGCAGGCGGCGGTTCGACGACAGGGCCTAGGCCCCGGAGGACCCCGGCAGCCGGGTCCAGAAGTGGTCGACGATGTTCTCGACGTAGCGACGTCCGTCCTCGCCCGACGCCGTGGTGCCGCCGGCCCGGCTCAGGGTCGCCGCCAGGAGGCCCTGGTACTCCTGGTGCATGGCGGACAGCGGGCTCTTCAGGTCCCGGCGCTCCATGGAGACGAGCTTGGCGATGTCGCGGATGTGCGCCTGCCAGCGCGTGGAGACCGCCTCGGTGAGGAGACGGGCCAGTTCCTCCTCCAGCCTGGTGATGGCGATGAAATCGCGCGGGGGGAGGCTGAGGACCTCACCGAGCTTGACGGACTGCCGTTTGTCGCCGGCCCACAGACCGGCCTCCTCCATGGACAGATACGCGTCGAGGGTGAGACCGGTGGCGCGAGCGACCTCCTCGGCCGAGACGCCACGCGCTATGCGGTGTTCGAGCAGGGTGCTCGGGTGGCCCATGAGTTCACTGGGCCGACACCACAACGCGCCCGCCAGGGCGGTGAACTCCGTCGCGTCCGGCACATGGGTTCCGCGCTCCCAAGCGATCACATGCTCGGGCCCGACGTGTGACGTGCCGAAGGACGCGCGCATGCCGTAGGCGACATGACCGGGTGCCATCCCGAGTTTCTCGCGCAAGGCGCGCGCTGCCCGCGCGTTGAAAGGGAGTGGTGGGTGCACATACGGAGCGTAGGGGAGCTGTCACCGCCAATTCCATACCCGCTGTCGGCTGCCTGCCGGTTTGGCGGAAAAGGTCACCGCTGATTCCGTAGGAAGCCACAGGGCCGAAAAGGGACCAACTGCACGCTCTACGCGGGTAGTTGCGATCCCACCGTTGCCGCGTATGATCCGCTCGCAAGGTGCCGCATGTGCGTTCGCACAGCGCCTGCCACTCACTTCGGGCAGCACCGGCGAAACCCCCCTTCCCCATCATTCGCAGGCTCAGGAGACTCCGTCATGCACCCCAGTACGACCAGCCCGCCGCCCGACGCGAAGCCCAGCGGATCGGGGGGCGCCGTCGACCGGTTCTTCCGCATCAGCGAACGCGGTTCGACCTACCTCCAGGAGATACGCGGCGGATTCGCCACGTTCTTCACGATGGCATACATCCTGGTGCTCAACCCGATCATCCTCGGCGGGGCCGAGGACAAGTTCGGCAAGCAGCTGGACAACGTGCAGCTGGTCACCGCCACCGCTCTGGTCGCCGCGGTGATGACGCTGATCATGGGTGTGGGCGGCAATCTGCCACTGGCCCTGGCGGCGGGTCTGGGCATCAACGCCGTCGTCGCCTACCAGATCGCTCCCCTGATGAGCTGGGACGACGCGATGGGCCTCATCGTGCTCGAAGGGCTGCTGATCTGCGTTCTGGTGATGACCGGGTTGCGCGAGGCGATCATGCACGCCATTCCGCAGCCCCTCAAGCAGGCCATCAGCGTCGGCATCGGCCTGTTCATCGCCTTCATCGGCTTCGTGGACGCCGGGTTCGTCACCCGCATCCCCGACGCCGCGAACTCCACCGTGCCGGTCCAGCTCGGCACCGGCACGCTCACCGGCTGGCCGATGCTCGTCTTCTGCCTGGGCGTGCTCCTGACGATCGTGCTGGTCGCCCGGAAGGTCAAGGGCGCGATCCTCATCAGCATCGTCCTGATGACCGTCGTCGCCATCGTCATCAACGAGATCGCCAGCATCAAGTCCTGGGGGCTCACGTCGCCCTCGATCCCCGACAACCCGGTCGCCGCACCCGACTTCGGGCTGCTGGGCCAGTTCGACCTGTTCGGGTCGTTCGGCCAGGTCAGCGTGTTGACGGTCGTCCTGCTCGTCTTCACCCTCATCCTGTCCGACTTCTTCGACACGATGGGCACGGTCGTCGGTGTCACGGCGGAGGCCGGGCTCCTCGACGAGCGGGGTCAGGTACCCGGCCTCGGCCGCGTCCTGCTCATCGACGGTGCGGCCGCCGTCGCCGGTGGCGCCGCGTCCTCGTCGTCGGCCACCACCTACATCGAATCAGCGGCGGGTGTCGGCGAAGGAGCCCGCACCGGCTTCGCCAACATGGTGACCGGCGGTCTGTTCGCGCTCGCCCTCTTCCTCACGCCCGTCCTGACGATCGTGCCGCTCCAGGCGGCGGCGCCCGCGCTCGTCGTGGTCGGGTTCCTGATGATGACCCAGGTCAAGCACATCGACTGGGACCGCTACGACGTCGCCATCCCGGCCTTCCTCACCATCGTCGTCATGCCGTTCACCTACTCCATCACCAACGGCATCGGCGCCGGCTTCGTCGCCTACGTGGTCATCAAGGCGTGCCTGGGCAAGGCGCGCGAGGTCCACTGGCTGCTGTGGGGCACCGCCGCGCTCTTCCTGGTCTACTTCGTCATCGACCCGCTGGAGCAGATCCTCGGCCTCAAGTAGCGGAGCCGGGGCGTTGGCTCCCGGGGCCGGTCGCCACCGGCCCTGGTGACCACCGGGTCAGCGGCTTCCGGGTCAGTGGCTTCCGGCGTCGGAGAGGCAGAACTCATTGCCCTCCGGATCCTTGAGGACGGTCCAGGACATCCCCTGCATCGACTGCTCGCCGACGACGGTCGCGCCCAGCTTCGCCAGGCGCTCCACGTCGGCCGGGCGGTCGGGCGAGGAGAAGTCGACGTGGACCCGGTTCTTGGCGGCCTTGGGCTCGGGCACCCGCTGGAAGCCGAGGACCAGCGGGGTCGCGGCGAGGACGACGAACGCGTCGTAGTCCTGCGTCCCCTCGACACCCAGCGCCTCGGCCCACCAGGCGGCCAGGGCCTGGGGGTCGGCACAGTCGATCGTGATCATTTCCGGTGAGATGCGCATGCCCCTCACCGTACGGCGCACCACTGACAACGGGCCGGAAGCCCGCCCGGCCCGCTGTCGGCCCCACTCAGGCCAGCGCGACCTCCAGCAGCGGGAGTTCGCGGCCCGGGATGGAGCCGGAGGGGGTGACGCCGATCCGGACGGCGCCCATGGCCCGGTAGAAGCGCTCCGCGTTCGGGTCGGCGTCGATGGTGAGGCGGGTGAAGCCGAGGCGGCGGGCCTCGTCCATGGTGTGGGCGAACAGCCGTCGCCCGACGCCCCTGCCGATGGTGTCCGGCTCGACGAACATCATGCCCAGCGCGCCCCTCGGCGGCTCTCCGTCCAGGGTGGTGAAGCCCAGGATCCGGCCGTCCTCCTCGGCCACCGCCGTCCGCCGGGCCGCCACGTCCGCGGGGCGGACGGTCAGCTCCTCGCGGCAGGCGGCCAGGAACTCCGCGTCGTACTCCCAGTGGCCCTTCGACCGGAGGGCCAGTTCGGTCAGTGCGGCGGCTTCGGCCGCCTCGCCCGCGCGTATCCGCATGGGGTCATCATCCCCCTGCGGATACGCGCGGCCACCGGCTCGGCCGGCGTCAGTCGAAGACCGGGCCCTGCGTCCGGGTCCGCTTGATCTCGTAGAAGCCCGGGACGGAGGCGACCAGCAGCGTGCCGTCCCAGAGCTTCGCCGCGTCCTCGCCCTTGGGTGCGGGGGTGACGACCGGGCCGAAGAAGGCGACCTGCTCGCCGTCCGCGCCGGGGACGGCGATGACCGGGGTGCCGACCTCCTCGCCGACCTTGTCGATGCCCTCCTTGTGGGAGGCGCGCAGCTCGGTGTCGTACCGGTCGGAGTCGGCGTACTCCGCGAGGTCGGCGGGCAGGCCGACGTCCTTCAGCGCGGCGGCCACGGTCTCGGGGGTGAGTCCCTCGTCGTTGTTGTGGAAGCGGGTGCCGAGCGCGGTGTAGAGGGGGCCGACGACCTCGTCGCCGTGGAGCTGCCGGGCGGCGACGACGACCCGGACCGGGCCCCAGGCCTTGTTCTCCAGGAGGTCGCGGTACTCCTCCGGCAGCTCGTCCAGCTTGTCCTCGTTGAGGACGGCCAGGCTCATCACGTGCCAGCGGACCTCGACGTCGCGGACCTTCTCCACTTCCAGCATCCAGCGCGAGGTCATCCACGCCCACGGGCAGAGCGGATCGAACCAGAAGTCGACCGGGGTCTTGCCGTTGGCCGGGGTGTTCTCGGACATGTCTCTCCTCAGAAGGGCGTGTTGCACCTGCGGGCGAGAACGCCTCCGGACGGGCAGCCATTCCCTGAATGCCACCCCTCGGAGACACATGCAAGGATCAATGGGTTCGAACACGACACATGACGCGCGTCACGAAGGAGTGCCCGTGCCCGGTGAAAACCTGTCCCGCGACGAGGCCCAGAAGAGGGCCGAGCTGCTGACCGTCGACGGATACGAGGTCGAACTCGACCTGCGGTCCGCCGTCGGCGAGCCCGAGGGGGCCGACGGGGGCGACGGGGGCGGTCCGCGGACGTTCCGGTCGCTCACCACGATCCGGTTCCGCTCCGCCCGTGCGGGCGCCTCGACCTTCGCCGACCTGGTGGCCCCGGGGGTGGACGCGGTGACGCTGAACGGGACGGCCCTCGACCCGGCCGTCGTGTTCGACGGGACGCGGGTGGCGCTGGACGGGCTCGTCGAGGGCGAGAACGTCCTCGTGGTCGACGCCCGCTGCGCGTACAGCCGGACCGGCGAGGGCATGCACCGCTTCGTCGACCCGGAGGACGGCGAGGTCTACCTCTACACGCAGTACGAGCCGGCCGACGCCCGTCGTGTCTTCGCCAACTTCGAGCAGCCCGACCTCAAGGCCCCCTACCGCTTCCGGGTGGCCGCCCCCGACGGCTGGCGGGTCTGGTCCAACGGGGCCGAGGAGTCGCGGGAGGACGGGGTGTGGACCTTCGCCGAGACGAAGCCGATCTCCACGTACATCACGGCCGTCGTCGCCGGTCCGTACCACTACGTGAGCGATCACTACAGCCGCACCCTGGGCGACGGCAGCACGCTGGAGATCCCGCTCGGCGCGATGTGCCGCAAGGGGCTCGCCAAGCACTTCGACGCGGACGACGTCTTCCTGATCACCAAGCAGGGCCTGGACTTCTTCCACGACCACTTCGACTACCCGTACCCCTTCGGGAAGTACGACCAGGCGTTCGTGCCCGAGTACAACCTCGGCGCCATGGAGAACCCGGGCATGGTCACCTTCCGCGAGGAGTACATCTACCGCGGCAAGGTCACCTCGGCCGCCTACGAGCGGCGTGCCAACGTCATCCTGCACGAGATGGCGCACATGTGGTTCGGCGACCTGGTCACCATGGAGTGGTGGGACGACCTGTGGCTGAAGGAGTCCTTCGCGGACTTCATGGGCTCCTTCTCGATGGTCGAGGCGACCCGCTTCACCAACGGCTGGATCACCTTCGCCAACAACCGCAAGGCCTGGGCCTACCGCGCCGACCAGCTGCCCTCCACGCACCCCATCACGGCGGACATCCGTGACCTGGAGGACGCCAAGCTGAACTTCGACGGGATCACGTACGCCAAGGGCGCCTCCGTGCTCAAGCAGCTCGTGGCGTACGTGGGGCGCGACGCGTTCCTCGAAGGCGCCCGGCGCTACTTCAAGAGCCACGCCTACGGCAACACGCGCCTGGGCGACCTGCTGTCGGTGCTGGCCGAGACGTCCGGCCGCGACATGACGGCCTGGTCGCGCTCCTGGCTCCAGACGGCGGGCGTCAACGTGCTCACCCCCGTGCCGACGTACGACGCGGACGGAACGCTGACCGAGCTGGCCGTCGTCCAGGAGGCCGCCGCCTCGCACCCGGAGCTGCGACCGCACCGCGTCGCGGTCGGCCTGTACCGGCGTACGCCGGAGGGCGAGCTGACGCGTTACGCGCGCGCCGAGGTGGACGTGGCCGGTGAGCGGAGCGTGGTGGAGGCCCTGGCCGGCTCCGAGCGGCCCGATCTGATCCTGGTCAACGACGACGACCTCACGTACTGCAAGGTCCGCTTCGACGAGGGGTCACTGGCCACGCTGCGCGACCACCTGGGCGAGATCACGGACCCGCTGGCCCGTGCCCTGTGCTGGTCGGCCCTGTGGAACCTGACCCGGGACGCGTTGATGCCGGCCCGCGACTTCGTCGCGCTGGTGATGGCGTTCGCCGGGCGGGAGAGCGACATCGGGGTCCTCCAGATGCTGCACGCCTGGGCGCAGTCCGCGCTGGTCAACTACGCGGCCCCCGACTGGCGCGAGGAGGGCGGCCGGGCGCTGGCCGACGGCGCGCTGCGCGAGCTGCGGACCGCCGAGCCGGGCAGCCAGCACCAGCTGACCTGGGCCCGCTTCTTCGCGGCGGTCGCCTCGTCCGAGGCGGACTTCCAGCTGCTCGGCGGGCTGCTGGAGGGCACGGCCCGGATCGACGGTCTCGACGTCGACCAGGAGCTGCGCTGGTCCTTCCTCTCCCCGCTGGCCTCGCACGGGGTGGCGAACGAGGCGGCGATCGACGCCGAGCTGGCCCGCGACGACACGGCCTCCGGCAAGCGTCACCACGTACGGTGCCTGGCCTCGCGCCCCTCGGAGGCGGTCAAGGCGCAGGCGTGGGCGGCGGTCGTGGAGTCGGACAAGCTGTCCAACGCCCTGGTCGAGGCGACGATCGCCGGCTTCGGGCAGCCCTCCCAGCGGGAGCTGCTCGCCCCGTACGCGCGCCGCTACTTCGAGGTGATCGAGCGGATCTGGGCGGAGCGGTCCATCCAGATCGGCATGCACGTGGTGCGGGGGATGTTCCCCGGCCTCCAGGACAGCCCCGCGACCCTCGCGGCGACCGACGCCTGGCTGGGCGAGCACGAGGACGCCGCCCCGGCGCTGCGGCGGCTGGTGCTGGAGGCCCGGGACGATCTCGCGCGGGCACTGCGCGGCCAGGAGTGCGACCGGGCCGCGGCGCGGACGGCGTGAAATGAGGGGGCGCTCGGGCGGGACGTGCGTGCGACGTGAAAGCGGCGCTCGTACACCCGCCCGAGTCGCCCCTCCCCCGATTCCCGGCGCGACGGCCCTTTTCGGTTGTCGAACGTCCGTGCTTTAGGACGGCGTTGTCCGGGATTGTCGACGGACGTGTAACAGGGGTTAGGGCACCCTCCACGGGCGGGAAACCCCGGGACATGACCCAGAACACCCCGCTC
>NZ_JAAXYC010000213.1 GCF_018619185.1 Streptomyces sp. McG3
GCCTCCGGCACCGCGCCGGGCATCACGTCGGGCGTCCAGCCGGGCATCGCGTCGGCTGCCACGCCGGGCGTCACGCCGGGGGCTTCCCACGTCGACGGGCGCGGCCGTCCCGTCCGGCGGTGCGGCCCCGGCCGGCGCGTCACGCACGTCCGGGGCGGGCACGGCGAAGGGACCCAGCGCCTGGGCGGGCGTACCGCACCCGGCGCAGGCCAGGGCTCCGTTGAGATGCCGTCGGCACGGGTGGCAGTAATCCATGGCGCCCGCAGGTTAGGCGTGCGCGGAAGAACCAGGGAAGCCGCACAGGTGAGGATCCTGTGACGAAGCCCGGATTCCGGTGACGGCCGGCCCGATACGCCTGACACGCGGGAGGATGGGCGGCATGACCGCTCCCGCCCCCTTCGGCCCCCTCCAGTTCCAGCTCGTCCTGCTGCGCCGGATGGCCGACCACCAGCCCGGCCTGGTCGAGGAGGCCCGGCACGAACTGAGCGCGTCCCTCGCCGACATGCGGGAGGCCAACCGGCGCTGGCAGGCCATGGTCCGGGCGCCGGGGGGACGGGGGTCGC
The DNA here is from genome assembly GCF_018619185.1 of Streptomyces sp. McG3. Lineage (GTDB taxonomy): Bacteria > Actinomycetota > Actinomycetes > Streptomycetales > Streptomycetaceae > Streptomyces. Next base: position 564 of record NZ_JAAXYC010000213.1, read on the forward strand.
TGCGGCGCTACCGCTCGGTGCTCGGCGAACCGGATGCGGTCCTGCCCCGCCGGGTCGGGGACCTGGAGTGCGAGGCGCTGCTGTGGCCGGTGCCGCTCTGGCCGGACCTGCGGTTCGAGGTGATGGCCGGGCCCGGCGGGGCCGTGTGGAACGAGTGGCTGGTGCGGGCCCCGGACGCGGCCGGACCGGAGCTGACCTCTCCGGACGCGCTGCTCCCGTGGTCGTGCACCGTGGACGAGGCGGCCCGCGCCTTTCCCCCGGCCCGGCCGATGGAGGGCAGCGCCCCGACCCGGTGGTCCCTGGCTGTCACCGACCCGGCCACCGGCGGGGAACGCGTCGCCGAGTTCACCTGGGGCCTGTTCCAGCGGCTGCTTCCGGCCAGCTGACCTGAGAAACCGTCAGCTCCCGCCCCCTTACGGCGCAGCTCAGCGCGCGCGACGGGCGGGAGAGCGCGACCATGCAAGGAGAGACCGGCTGCCGCCGGTGCCCCCATCCGCGCTCTCGGGAGAACTCGCCGTGACCGTCAGCCTTGAGCAGTTGCAGCGTTGCCACGTCGCCGTCGATCTCGGGGCCGCGAGGACCCGGGTGTACGTCAAGGGGCTCGGCCTCGTCGTCGACGAACCGAGCGTCGCCGCCGTCAACACCCGTACCGGCTCCCTCATCGCCGTCGGCGCGCTCGCCGAGCAGATGACCGGCCGCACCCCCGCGTACATCCGGGTGGCCCGCCCGGTCTCCGGCGGCACCGTCGTCGACATCGAGATGGCCCAGCGGATGCTGCGCCATCTGCTGGGCGACAAGCTCCGCCGCCAACTGCGCCGCAAGCCCCGGCTGCGCGCCGCCGCCTGCACCCCGCACGAGGCCGACCCGCTGGCCCAGCGCGCCACGGTGGAGACCCTGGTCGGGCTCGGCGCCCGCCGGGTCGAGCTGGTGGACACCCTGATCGCGGCGGCCGTGGGCTGCGGGCTGCCGGTCGAGCAGCCGACCGCCACCATGATCATGGTGTGCGGGGCCGCCACCACCCAGATCGCGGTGCTCTCGCTCGGCTCGATCGTGACCGCCGTCCGGATCCCGGTGGGCGGCAACGCGATCGACGAGGCGATCATCCAGCATCTGCGCCAGCACCACGAACTGCTGCTCCCGAGCCAGTCCGTGCGCCCGCTCCAGCTGGCGCTGCACGGCAACGGCCTCCAGCTGACCGGCCCCGCCCTCACCGAGATCCACGGCCGTGACGTGGCGACCGGGCTGGCCCGGTCGGTGCAGGTCGACACCGCCGCCGTGCGGCAGGCCATCCACACCCCGCTCACCGCGGTGCTCGACGGGGTGGGCAAGGTGCTCCGCGACTGCCCGCCGGACCTGGTGGCCGACCTCGCGGACCGGGGCATCATGATGGTGGGCGGCAGCGCGCTGCTCCCGGGCCTCGACCAGATGCTGCGCGACGCGACCGGGATGCCGGTGCACATCGCCGAGCGTCCCGACGTCTGCTCGGTGCTCGGCCTGGGCGCGATGCTGGACGGCAAGATCCAGCCGATGGTCCTCAACCCGCTGGCGGGGTGAGCCCGTCGGCACGGACCGGGCGGTGGAACGGCCGACGCGGACGGCGCGGGTGAAGGGGCCCGTGGAGCCCGGCCCGGCCGCCGCCGGGCGGCTGCCGATGCTCCTGGAGGCGGTCCTCAACGTCGGCAGCGACCTGGAGCTGGGCTCCACCCTCCAGCAGATCGTGGACACCTCCACCGCCCTCACCGGGGCCCGCCACGGTGAGCTCGGGGTGTTGGACCCGGACCGGGACCGGGTCGAGGAGCTGTACACCGCCAGGATGACGGAGGCGGAGCGGCAGCGCCCCGGCCTCTTCCCGGACGACTCGTCCACGGGTCCGGCAGCCCCGGTCGAGGAGGACGGGCAGGACCCTCCCTCCGGCCGTCCCCCGGCGCGCGGCTTCCTGCGGGCGCCGATCCTGGTCCACTCCGAGGTCTTCGGGCACCTCTGCCTCGCCGAGAAGCCGTCGGGGCCGTTCGGCGAGACGGACCGGGCCCTGCTGCGGGTCCTCGCCGCCCAGGCGGGCATCGCGATCGGCAACGCGCGGCTGTACGGGACGGCCCGGCAGCGCGAGCGCTGGATCGCGGGAGCGGCGGCCGTCACCACGGCCCTGCTGACCGGTACCGACGCGGCCGACGCGCTGATGACGGTGGCCGAGCGGGCCCGGGTGCTGGCGGGTGCGTCGGCCGGGGTGATCCTCCAGCCGACGGAGCGGGGCGGGATGGAGATCGTCACCGCGTCCACGCTGGACGATCCGGCGGGCATCGTCGGCACGGTGATCGAGCCCGGTTCCGCGGTGCTGGTGCAGCTGCTCGGCGGCGAACCGGTCTTCATCGAGGACTCGGCTACCGATCCCCGGATGACCACCGGCGTGCGCTCCCGCTTCGGGCCGAGCATGATGCTGCCGTTGCAGAGCGGCGGCCGGCTCATCGGCACGCTCGCCCTGCCCCGGCGGCGCGGCGAGCGGCCCTACACGGAGATGGACCGGCTGCTGGCGACCCAGTTCGCCTCGCAGGCGGCGCTGGCCCTGGTGCTGGCGGACGCACAGGCCGACCGGGAGCAGCTCGCGGTGTACGAGGACCGTGACCGGATCGCCCGTGACCTGCACGATCTGGTGGTCCAGCGGCTCTTCGCCACCGAGATGATGCTGGAGTCGACCCGCCGCCGGGCCGCGTCGGAGGAGACCGTCGGCAGCGGGGAGGCGGCAGCCGGCGGCGGGGAGGCGGAGACGGGTGAGCTGCTGGGGCGGGCCGTGGACGAGCTGGACTCCACCATCCAGGAGGTCCGCACCGCGATCTTCGCGCTCCAGCAGCCGCCGGCCGGGGCCCCGAGCACCTTCCGGGGCCGGGTGCTGCGGGAGACCGGGGGCGCGGCGGCCCTGCTGGGGTTCCCGCCATCGGTGCGGTTCGCCGGGGCGGTGGACGCGCTGGTGGGCGAGGAGACGGGGCGGGAACTGCTGGCCGCCCTGCGCGGGGCGCTGGCCGCCGCGCACCGCAGGCCCGGGGTGTCGGCCATCGAGGTGGAGGTCGACGCCACGGTCCGGCTGCCGGACGGGCGGACCGGGGTGCGGCTGGTGGTCGCGGACGACGGGCGCGGCGAGGACGGCCGTCCGACGACGGTGACCTGGCAGGCCCCGGTCTGAGCCGGTCCGCCCCGGGGGTGCGGCGGCTCAGTGCTTCGGGGCCGCCCGCAGGGCGATCCGGGTGTTGGAGTGGGCGATGCCCGCCTCACGTTTCAGCCGGCGCAGCAGGGTGTCCAGCGCCCCGGGGTCGGCGGCGGTGGCCCGTACGAGGTAGTCGTGGCCGCCCGTCACGTGCACCACCTCCGTGATTCCGGGCAGCATCAGCACCGAGCGTTCGAACTCCTCGTTCGTCGTGTCGAGGCGCAACGTCACATCGATGAAGACGACCAGGCCCGAACGGGTGTCGGCGGCCGGGTCGACGATGACGGTGAAGCCCCGGATGACCCCGTCGCGGCGCATCCGGCGGACGCGGTCGCCCGCCGCGTTGGCGCTGAGCCCCACGCGTACGCCCAGATCCCGGTACGAGATCCGGGCGTCCTCCTGGAGAATGCCGAGGATTTCCCTGTCCAGCCGATCCATACCGCGATTGTCCCAGCTCATGGCGGTATCGGCTGAGGGAAGCCCCCGGGAGCCGAGGGCGCCCGCCGTCCCCCGGTCGGCGCAGCCCGGCGGGCCGTGCGGTGCCCCGCACCCTTGACTGGCTGGTGTGGACACCTCCGTCGAGCAGTCTCCCGAGCCGCCCGCCCCGGCCGCAGCCGCACCGCCCGCGGCCGCGTACCGCAATCTCGTCCTGGCGACGGTCGGCTTCGCGCTGACCTTCTGGGCGTGGAACCTGATCGCGCCGATGTCCGGGGACTACAAGGACCGGCTGGGGCTCAGCTCGTTCCAGCAGTCGTTCCTGGTGGCTGTGCCGGTGCTCGTGGGGTCGCTCGGCCGGATCCCGGTGGGGGCGCTGACGGACAAGTACGGCGCGAAGCTGATGTTCCCGCTGATCTCGGCGCTGACGATCGTGCCGGTGCTGCTGCTGATCCCGGCGAAGGACTCCTACGGGGCGATGCTCGCGGTCGGCTTCCTGCTGGGGCTCGGCGGGACGACCTTCGCGATCGGCGTTCCGCTGGTCAACTCGTGGTTCCCGCCGGCCAAACGGGGCTTCGCCCTGGGGGTGTTCGGGATGGGCATGGGCGGGGTGGCGCTGTCGGGCTACTTCACCCCGCGCATCGCGAAGCACGGGGACAACCTGCCGTTCCTCGTGGTCGCGGGGGCGCTGGTGGTGTACGCGCTGCTGGCGGCCGTCCTGGTCAGCGACCACCCCGGCCGGAAGATCCCCACGGACACGCTGACGCACCGGCTCGGCGAGGCCGGGAGGCTGCGGGTGACCTGGGAGCTGTCGGCGCTGTACGCGATCGGCTTCGGCGGCATCGTGGCGTTCGGGGTGTATCTGCCGACGTACCTGAAGACCTGGTACGAGATGTCGCCGACCGAGGCGGGGACCAAGGCGGCCGGGTTCGCCCTGGTCACAGTGGTCTTCCGGCCGATCGGCGGCTGGCTCTCGGACCGGGCGCACCCGGCTCTGGTGACCTCGGTGGCCCTGCTGCTGGCCGCGCTGATGGCGATCGTGCAGGCCTTCGAGCCGCCGCTGAACCCGGTCGGCACGATCGCGCTGCTGGCGATGGCGGCCGGGCTCGGCACCGCGAGCGGCAGTGTGTTCGCCCTGGTCTCGCAGGTGACGCCGCAGCCGAAGGTGGGCAGTGTGACGGGCATCGTCGGGGCGATGGGCGGGCTGGGCGGCTTCGTGCCGCCGCTGGTGATGGGCGCGATCTACAGCGCCAAGGACAGTTACGCGATCGGCTTCATGCTGCTGTCCGATCTGGCGCTGGCGGGGTGTGTGTACGCGTACGGGCGGATGCGGACCATCCAGCGCGAGGAGTGAGACCTCCGGGTACGGAAGAACGGCCGCGTTCCCGCCGGAACGCGGCCGTCCGTGTGCGGGCTCCGGTGCGGCTACCCGCGCTTGCGGAGCTGCTGTTCGAACCGGTCCGCCCAGTACGCGGTCCGGTCGAGGTAGGCCGTCTCGGCGGCCTCCCCGGTCTTGCCGTACGCCCCCTCGTACGTCTCGTAGCCGTGGCCCGGGGGCGGGCTGGAGGAGGCCGGTTCGATGGAGCTGCCCTCGTGCCACTCGTTGAACGAGGTGACGGAGACCCAGGTGGGGTCGCCGCCGATGGCCGGGTCGAGGGCGTTGTTCCACTCCAGGTCGTAGGAGGCGCCGTCCTCACGGCCCAGGGTGGGGGTGGTGTTGCCGGGGACGGCCCGGTCGTCGAGGTAGCCGGGGGCGACCGAGGGGGCCCAGACCAGGCCGTTGGCCTTGGCGTAGTCGCCCGCGTTCTTCCAGCCGGGGGCGGTGGCCCCGGCGATGCCGTCGTAGGTGTAGATCCCGCCGAAGTGGTCGACCTTGCTGGTGTCGGTGGTCTGGGCGAGGACGATGGCGGTGTCCTTGACGGCCTCCAGCGCCGACCAGTCCTGGATTCTCAGGCTCTCGAAGACGTAGTAGGCGTTGCGGTCGCCGTTCGCCGCGTCCCGGTAGAACGCGGGGTGGTCGCCGAACTTCCCTTCCAGATAGGCGATGTCGTCGACGACGGACTCGGCGGTGCGGCCCCCGTAGGGCTCGATGTGCCAGGCGACCTCGATGCCGTGGCGGGCGGCGGCGTCCATGACGTCACCGGCGAGGGAGTCCTCGTACCCCCCTTGCCCCCACCAGCTGTAGACGATGACGCCCGCGCCGGACCGCTGGACCCACTTCATGTGCTGGTCGACGGCTCCGGCGATGTCCCCGGAGTCGTACGGGCCGAGCTTCGGGTAGAGGTCGGCGCCGATGGCATCGGGCGGGGTGTGACCGCCCTGCTGCCAGTGCCGCCAGCTTCCCGAGCCGTCGGGGGTGCCGTACCAGGGGTAGTAGAAGAGGTGCACGTTGGACGAGCCCTCGTCCTCGGTGGCCGGGGCGCGGGCCAGGGTGATGCGGTCGACGTCGAAGAGGGCGCCGGCTCCCCCGGTGAACCGCAGGAACAGCGGGCCCGTCCCGGCGGTCAGGGTGGTGGTGACCTCGGTGAAGGTCTCCCAGCCGCCGGTCGGGGCGACGGCCGCGGAGCCGAGGAGCGGCCCGGTGGCGGAGCCGGAGCGGACCTCGATCGTGCCGCCCGCGCCGGCCGAGGAGACCCGGGCGGTGAAGGAGGTGGCCCCGGCGGTGCCGAGGGTGGAGTAGCCCGCCCAGTCGCCGTGGTCGATGTAGCCGAGGGTCGCTCCGCCACTCGCCGAGCCGTGGGCGGCGCTCTGGACGCCGGAGGAGGAGGTGTACGCCTCCGCCTCCGCGCTGTCGCCTCCCGGGCCCGGGCCCGGGCCGCCCGCACCGCAGTCGGCCTCGACGGCGCCGGCCGCGTACTGGACTCCGCCGAGGAGGAGTTGGCGGAAGTCGGGGTCGGCGAAGGACTCGATGGTGTGGCCGAGTCCGGTGTAGAAGGAGCGGCCCTCCTGCTGCGGGTGGCACCAGGTGATGGGGTGGTCGCCGCCCATCTCGCCGCCGCTGTAGCTGGATTCGTCCAGGGACTGGAGTACGTGGACGTCGGAGCGGGGGTTGGAGCGGTAGTTGTACCACTCGTCGGTCCGCGTCCAGGTGTCGTCCAGGTGCGCGGTCGCCGGGTGGACGTGGTCCTCGGTGGTGAGGCGGGCCTCCTGGATCGCCGGGTGGCTCTGGAACCAGGCGCCGACGAGGTCCTCGTACTCCGGCCAGTCGTATTCGGTGTCGGCGGCCGCGTGCACGCCGACGAACCCACCGCCGCCGTCCACGTACCCCTTGAGGGCACTCTGCTGGGTGTCGTTCAGGACGTCGCCGGTGGTGGAGAGGAAGACGACGGCCTCGTACTCGGCGAGGTTCGCGGGGGTGAAGGCGGTCGCGTCCTCGGTGGCGGTCACGGTGAACTCGTTCGCTGCGCCGAGCTGTTGGAGGGCGGTGATGCCCGCCGGTATGGAGTCGTGGCGGAATCCGGCGGTCTTGGAGAAGACCAGGACCTGGTACGGGTCGGCTGCCGCCGCGCTCTGCACTCCGGGGCTCAGGAAGGCCGCCCCGAGGGTGAGGGCCACGGCGCAGGCGAGGCGGCGGACGCGGGATCGTCTCATCGGTGGTCCACCTGCGCTCCCTGCGTGTCGAACGTGAAGGCGTCCAGGTCGAAGAGGCTGCCCTGGCCCGTCGGGCCCTTGAAGACGAAGAACAGCTCGGTTGTTCCGGTGGGAGCGTTGTTCAGGTCCGCCGTGACGTTCACGAAGTTCTCCCAGCCGCCGGTCGGGGCGACGGTGAGCGTGGACAGGAGCGTGCCGGTGGCGGAGCCGGCCCGCACCTCCAGGGTGCCGCCCGCGCCGCCGGAGGCGACCCGTGCGGTGATGGAGGTGGCGTTGGACAGGACGTACGGCTTGAAGGAGACCCAGTCGCCGTTGTCCGTGTAGCCGACGGTCGCGCCGCCCTCGGCGGGGCCGTGCGGGGCGAGCTCGATGCCGTTCTGGGCGGCGAAGTGCTCGCCCTGGCGGTGGCGGGGCTGGAGGATGGAGTCGCTGTGCGTGGTCAGTCCGCCCGCGTCGGTGTACTCGGCGTCGAAGACCCCGTAGATGTTGGCGGCGGTGTCGTGCTCCCCGTCGACGGGGACGTCGATGGTGCCGGAGCAGCCGTTCTTCGAGGTGATCTGGTGGCGGTGGCTGTCATGACCGAGGAGGTAGGTGACCTTGACCTTGGAGCAGTCGATCGTGCCGTCCTCGGGGTCGCTGACGCTCACGGTGAAGGGGACGGAGTCGCCGAAGGAGAACAGGGAGCCGTCCGCCGGGGTGTTGAGCGTGACGGCCGGTGCGCTGTTGCCCGCCGTCACGACCAGGCTCGCGGAGCCGGTGAGCCCTTCGGGGTCGGTGACGGTCAGGGTCGGGTTGAAGGTCCCGGCGGTGGTATAGGTGTGGCTGGGGTTGGCCTCGGTGGAGGTGGCTCCGTCGCCGAAGTCCCAGGCGTAGGTGAGGCTTCCGCCCTCGGGGTCGGCGCTGCCGGCCGAGGAGAAGGAGACCGCGAGCGGGGTGGGCCCGGAGGTCCGGTCGGCGGTGGCCTCGGCGACCGGGGAGCGGTTGCTGCCCGCGAGGTACTCGACGCGGTACAGGGCCTGGTTGTTCGCACCGGTGCCGTAGTCGAGGACGTACAGCGCGCCGTCGGGTCCGAAGGCGGAGTCCATCACCTGGGTGCCGGTCCACGGGAACGTGTCGATGGTCCCGGGCGATCCGTCGGCCTCGACCTCGACCGGCTTGATCCACTTGCGACCGTACTCGGTGGCGAAGAAGCGGCCGTCGAGGGAGGCGGGGAACTTCACGGCGGAGTCGAGGTTCGCGTCGAAGTTGTACACGGGTCCGGCCATCGGGGATTCGGACCCGCCGCCGAACTCCGGCGGGGAGCCGGCGTCACCGGCGTACCGGATCCAGGCGGACCGGGCCGGGGGCAGCGTGTCCTGGCCGGTGTTGCGGAAGGAGTTGTTGGCCGGGCCGGAGGCGCAGTCGTACTTCCCGGCGGACGGGCCGCCGGGGAAGGCGTACTCGCCGTACGTCTCCGTGGGCGTGTTGGTGCCGGTGCAGTACGGCCAGCCGAAGTTGCCGGGCTGGGTGACCCGGTTGAACTCGACCTGGCCGCTGGGGCCCCGGGCCGGGTCGGTGCCGCCCGCGTCGGGGCCGTAGTCGCCGATGTAGACGGCTCCGGACTTCTTGTCGACGGACATCCGGAACGGGTTGCGGAAGCCCATCGCGTAGATCTCGGGGCGGGTGTCCGGGGTGCCGGGGGCGAAGAGGTTGCCCGCCGGGACCGTGTAGCCGCCGTCGGCCGTGGGCTTGATCCGCAGCAGCTTGCCACGCAGGTCGTTGGTGTTGCCCGAGGACCGCTGGGCGTCGAACTGCGGGTTGCGGTCGGCGCGTTCGTCGATGGGGGCGTAGCCGGCCGACTCGAAGGGGTTGGTGTCGTCGCCGGTGGTGAGGTAGAGGTTCCCGGCGGCGTCGAAGTCGATGTCGCCGCCGACGTGGCAGCACTGGCCCCGGTCGCTCGCGACTTCCAGGACGACCTTCTCGCTGGCGGTGTCGAGGGTGCCATCGGCCTTGAGGACGAAGCGGGAGAGGTTCAGATGCCCTTTCCACGCCTCGAAGTCGGCGGCGGAGCCCGTGGTGGGGGCGTCGCCCGGCGGGGTGTTCAGGACCGGCGAGTAGTAGAGGTAGACGAAGCGGTTCGCCGAGAAGCCCGGGTCGACGGCGATGCCCTGGAGGCCCTCCTCGTCGTGGGTGTAGACGTCGAGCTTCCCTGCGGTCTTCGTCGCCCCGGCGGCATCGGTCAGCCGGACCGTGCCGTCGCGGGCGGTGTGCAGCACGGACCGGTCCGGCAGCACGGCGAGCGACATGGCCTCGCCCAGTTCTGCTCCGCCCAGGGCGAGTTGGACCTGCTGATAGTCGGCGGCCGGGATGTCGGCGGCGACGCGTGGGGCGCGGGCCTCGGGGTCGGCGGCGAGGGCCGGGCCCGCGGCGGGCACGGCGAGCGTGGTCGCGAGCAGTGCGGCGAGCGCGGTGGCGTATCTGGACCACCGTGGGGGTGCGGGTGACATGGTCGTTCCTTCCTGACGGTACGTGGGGTCCCTCAGGCAAGGCGCTGTCGCGCTTTGCGGCGTACGGTTCCCGGCGCGCGGGGCGTACGGCATGCGGTGTGCGGGCGTGCGACGACTGCGCCGGTGCACGGGCGCAGGCAGCTTTTTTCTTGGAGAGAGCGCTCCAACTCCCCCAGCGGGGAGGCTTTTTGCATGCTGGCAACGCAAAATTAATTTGTCAAGGTCGTGTCAAAATTGCGATTGGGTGCTCCGTGCAGCGATGCGGTGGGCGGGACGAGCTGTCCGGAAACCGACCCGGGGTGACGCTGCCCTCATCGGCATCCGGGTCCGGGCGAGGTCCGGGCGAAAGCCCTAGGCTTCGCGGCGTGACCCTCCTTCTCCCCGCGCTTCAGTCCTCCACCGGTCCGGCGGCCTCCCGGGAGGCCGTCCGCTTCGGTGACCTGTCCCTGACCTACGGCCGGCTCGCCGAGGCCGCCGACGCGCTCGCCGCCCGCGTCGCGGACGCGGGCCGGGTCGCCGTCTGGGCCACCCCGACGCCGGAGACGGTGATCGCGGTGGTGGCGGCACTGCGGGCCGGAGTCCCGGCCGTGCCGCTCAACCCCCGTACCGGAGAGAGCGAGTTGGCGCACATCCTGGCCGACAGCGCGCCCACCGCCGTACTCGCGGGAGCGGACGACGTGCTGCCGCCCGCGCTGGAGAAGCTGCGGCGCGTGACCGTGGACGCGCGGGCGGCGGGCGCTCTCGCGGAGGACACGGCGGGCGGAGCCCTTCCGGCCGGGGAGAACCCCGAGTCCCCCGCCCTGATCGTCTACACCTCCGGCACCACCGGCCCGCCCAAGGGCGCCGTCCTGCCCCGGCGGGCCGTCGCCGCGTCGCTGGACGCGCTGGAGGACGCCTGGGGGTGGACCGGCGACGACGTCCTGGTCCACGCACTGCCGCTGTTCCATGTGCACGGGCTGATCCTGGGCGTCCTCGGCCCGCTGCGGCGCGGCGGCTCCGTCCGCCACCTGGGGAGGTTCTCGCCCGAGGGCGTGGCCCGTGAGCTGGCCTCCGGCGGCACCATGCTGTTCGGGGTGCCGACGATGTACCACCGGCTGGCGGAGGTGCTGGACGGCCCGGCGGGCGGGAGCGGACACGACTCCCCGGCGGACGGGAGCGGCTCCCCGGCGGGCACCGGACGGGACGCGCTGGCCGGGGCGCTGGCCGGGGCCCGGCTGCTGGTCTCCGGCTCGGCGGCCCTGCCCGTGCACGACCACGAACGCATCGCGGCGGCGACCGGGCGGCGGGTGATCGAGCGGTACGGGATGACGGAGACCCTGATGAACACGGGGATCCGGGCGGACGGCGCCCCGCGCCCCGGCACGGTGGGCCCGCCGCTCGCCGGGGTGGAGCTGCGCCTGGCGGAGGAGGACGGCACGGTGCTCGGCGAGCCCGGGGCGATCGGCGAGATCCAGGTCCGGGGCCCGAACCTGTTCAGCGGCTACCTCAACCGGCCCGACGCCACCGCCGCCGCGCACACGGCGGACGGCTGGTTCCGTACCGGGGACGTCGGCACGGTCGACGAGGACGGGTACGTCACGATCGTCGGGCGCAAGGCCACCGACCTGATCAAGAGCGGTGGCTACAAGATCGGCGCGGGCGAGATCGAGAACGTGCTGCTCGCCCACCCCGGGGTCCGGGAAGCGGCCGTGACCGGCGAGGAGGACCCGGACCTGGGCGAACGGGTCGTGGCCTGGGTGGTCGCGGCCGACCCCGGCTCCCCGCCCGCCGCCGAGGAGCTGGCGGACCATGTGGCGGCCCAGTTGGCCCCGCACAAGCGCCCGCGCACCGTGCACTATCTGGACGCCCTGCCCCGCAACGACCTGGGCAAGATCATGAAGAGGTCGCTCCGTGCCGGCTGACTCCCCCGCCCGGGCGACGGCCCGGGAGACGATCGCGCTGCTCACCGGCGCGGCGGGCTTCACCGAGCACCGCCCGCCGTCGCACCCCCTGCCGCCGGACGGACCGCTCGGCTGGGCGGGGTACGACGCGGCGCGGGAGCGGGCCGGGACACGGACCGGCGAGGAGGAGTCCGTGGTGTACGGCACCGGTGTCGTCGGCGACCGCGCGTGCGTACTGCTCGCCTTCGAATTCGGTTTCCTGGGCGGCTCGTTGGGACGGCTGACGGGTGACCGGCTGGCGGCCGCGTACGAGCTGGCCCTGACCCGGCGGCTGCCCCTGCTCGCACTGGTCGCCACCGGCGGCAGCCGGATGCAGGAGGGCATGGTCGCACTGACCCAGCTCCAGCGGGTGGCCGCCGCCTCCACCCGGCTGCGCGCGGCCGGGCTCCCGCAGATCGCGGTGGTCCGCGACCCGACGACCGGCGGCGGCTGGGCCACGGTGGGGGCGGGCGCCGATGTGGTGCTGGCGCTGCCGGGCGCGCAGATCGGCTTCGCCGGGTCCCGGGTGCGGCCGGCGGACGCGGATCCTCACGCGTACAGCGCCGAGGGGCAGTTCGCGGCGGGCCAGGTGGACGCGGTCGTCCCGCCCGGCGAACTGGCCGGGGCGCTGACGCACTGGCTGCGCGCGCTCGGCCCGCACGCGGTGGCCGAGGCGCCCCGGTCCGACCCGCACGCGGCGGCCGGCACGCCCCGGGCCGACGTGCCCGCCCCGCTCCCCGCCGCGCCGTTGCCCCGCGCACTGTCGGCGGCCCGGCTTCCGGAGACCGGCCGGGAGGCGGTGGCGGCGGCCCGCGACCCTCGGCGGCCCCGCGCGGAGGCGTATCTGGCCGACTACTTCGACGCCCGGCTCCCGCTCCACGGGGACCGGTGCGGCGGTACGGACCCGGGGCTGCTGTGCGGCTTCGGGCTGCGTGCGGACGGGCGGCCCGTCGCGTACGTCGCCCAGTGCGGGACGCCGACCCGCCCGGCCGGGTACCGCGCGGCGGCCCGGACCATCCGGCTGGCGGACCGGCTCGGCGTCCCCGTCCTCACCCTCATCGACACCCCGGGCGCGGCCAACGACGCCGAGGCGGAACGGGCGGGCGCGGGCGCGGCCATCGCGGACGCCTTCGCGGCCGTCGCGGCGGCCCGGGTGCCGGTGACGACGCTGGTGATCGGCGAGGGCGGCTCGGGCGGGGCGCTGGCCCTCGCGGCACCGGACAACACCCATGTCACGGCGGACAGTTACTTCTCCGTCATCGCCCCGGAACCGGCCGCCGCGATCCTCAAGCGGCCGCCGTCGGAGACCGGCGCCACCGCCGACCAGCTGCGGCTGCGCCCGCAGGATCTCCTGGAGCTCGGATTCGCCCGCTCGATCGTGAGCTGAGCGGGGGACGCCGCCCGGACCGCCGGGCGGGGTC
>NZ_JAAXYC010000214.1 GCF_018619185.1 Streptomyces sp. McG3
GGTCGGGCGGGACGCTCCGAGGCGGGAAGCTCGCATGCCTCCGGCCGGGACAGGCAGCGCATGTGCCTACACGTCGCGGAAGAGCTGTCGCCGTTCCTCGTCCCAGTCGACCTCTGCCATCTCGTGGCCGACCGGAACGGTCATGAGCGTGTGGGAGAGCCAGTGGCTCACGGGTGAACGGCGCACGGCGAGGAGTGCAGGGCACTCCTGCGGGCCCAGTTGCAGGAACAGGGCGCTGCCGACTCTGTTCTCCTCGGAGGGCCAGATCATCACTTCGCCCTGCCCCACACTCCCGCGCATGCCACCCAGCAGCAGATCGCGGGAGAACCTCCACCGGGCCAGGCCCCCGACCGGTCCATGAAACGCGAGCTCCACGGCGAACGGGTCCTCGCGCTCGTAGCGGAGCTCCATGAGTACCGGCACCCACTGTTCCTCGGTGACGTTCAGCAGTACGGGAACGCAGGACAGAGGAGTGTCCGGCCTGCCGGAGCCGCCTGCCCGGGACACCGTGGATCCTTTTGGGTGCTCCACGTCTGAGCGATCGGCCCCGCCAAGGGGCCGGTCGCGGGGCCCTCGGCGGCCCAGCAGAGCTGTCAGGCGCGCCATTCGGCGGCGGAGCACAGGCAGGAAGAGCATCAGTTCCCCTGATGACAGAAGGAGGAGGGAACAGCCGCTTCCTGACCGTTGCACACCGGGAGTACCCGCCCTCCGGCCCTCTACTCCTACCGGCACGGCTGGGTCCTCATCGACCATGCTGCTGCGACCGGAGCGGCCCAGCTCAAGGAGGCGCTCCTGCCTCACGCCCGAGCCGGGCCGCGCTGGTGCGGACAAGAACGCGAACACGGCTGCCGCCGACCACTTGATCAACGGTCCGGCCGCCGCGCAACACCGAAGCCGGCGGAGCGGCCCCCTCACCAGAAGCGCAGGTGGTTTATCCAGGGTTGTGCCGGGAAAGAGCCCCTTGCGCTTTGGACGTAGGCGCACCCGTGGGAGCACCGGGTGCCGTCTGTGCGGCACGGCGCACTCCCGCGGCGGCCGGCACCTTCGCCGAGGAGCGATCACATGCCCACTTCACAGCTTTCCGGGACGGACTCCGACGAGGATTCCCCGTCGGCGGATCAAGCGTTTCGCGAACTGCGTGCTCTTCCCCCGGGGCCGGAGCGCCGGGCTTGCCGCACTAGAACGATCGACAGGTGGCTGCCCATGGCCTACCGGCTGGCCACCCGGTTCCGCAACCGCGGCGAGCCCATGGACGATCTTCGCCAAGTGGCCGCGATGGGGCTGGTGAAGGCGGTCGACCGATTTGATCCCGTCCACGGCAAGGCCTTCGAGGTCTATGCGATTCCGACGGTGACGGGCGAGCTCAAGCGCCACTTCCGCGACCACACCTGGGATGTCCACGTGCCCCGCAGGGTCCAGGATCTGCGCAACCAGGTCCGTCTGTCGCAACGCGACCTCTCCCAGAGGTCCGGCGCGCACGTGCCGACCCCCGCCGACGTCGCGGCGGACACCGGACTCAGCGTGGAGGACGTCAACCTGGGGATGCAGGCCATGGGCAGCTACAGCGCAATCTCCCTGGACGCGGAACCCGCAGGGTTCGACGGCGGCACCTCTCTGGCCGACCGCTTGGGCTCCCGGGACCGCGCTCTGGAGACCGTCCTGGAGCGTGAGAGCGTCAAACCCGGACTGCGCGAGCTGCCGGAGCGTGAGCGCACCATTCTGTACCTTCGGTACTTCCGCGACATGAGCCAGGCCAGCATCGGGCAGCGGCTCGGCATCTCCCAGATGCACGTTTCCCGGCTGCTCAGGCAGAGCTGCGAGCGACTGCGCACAGACACCCTGCCGACAGCCGCGTGAAGAACGGCGCTCGGGGCTCTGCATGAGGCACCGTGTAGGGACGTGGCGAGGGACCACGCCTGCTCGGTGCCCGATTTCGAACAGGCTCCACCGCAGGAACGGGCGCGCCCCGGCAGGCTGGCACAGAAATGTCGACGAGCGTCGACGAGGCAGGCCGCCCGCACATCAAGCAGGCAGCGCAAGCAACCCCCGATCCGACGAACGACAGTGGCCTTCCGATACTGAGAACCGGAACTCCTGTCCTGGGCGTCACAGACGTTGCCCGCGCAGCGGCTTTCGGGACCGCAGCGCTGCACTTGGACGTCTCCCCGCAGTGGCACAGCGAAACGTGGCGCACCCACGGACACCGAGACGGCAAGGGCCCGGCCCTCGGCCTGATGCACAGCCCTCCCCGCCCGAGCCCCGCCCCGGCCTTCACTTCGATCCCTTCGCGGACACAGCCGAGGAGCAACGACGAGAGGTCCGACGACTGGTCGGCATCGGCGCACGCGATCTGAGCCAGGCTCCCAGCGGCGGTGACAACCCGGCCCCCTGACAAACCCCGGCTTCCCGCCGAGTCGAGCATGACCGTCCCATCGAGCCACACAGAGCGGTCCGGAACCCCCAGCCACGCGACGCAGGTGAGGTGGGCTGCCGGCGACTCAGGCAGAGGGGGCGAGTTCCGTCATCAGCCGGCGGGCTTCCAGCAGCAGTTCGCCCCCGACGGCCGCCGCTGACGGTTCCTGGCGGTGGAAGGTGTCGGTGAGTGAGCCGAGAGTGCTCCAGGCTTCCTTGAACGCTGCCTCGCGGCGTTCGCTCAGCTCTCCGGTCCCGGAGCCGGAGAGCCGTCCGGTTTCGATGGCGCAGATGTGGCCGGCCTGGCGCAGCACCTCGGACAGCAGCCGGAGAAAGTCCGGCGACGGCGGGGGAAGCTCCGTGTCGTCGCTGATCGTCTTGAGCGTGCGGGTGAGGGCCAGGACGCAGGTGCAGACACGACCCCACCGGGTGTCCTCGGCGAACGGCGGAGGCGTCGGGCCCGTGCGCCGCAGCCGGCCTCCCGGGTTCCAGCGCGCCCCCTCCATGGCCCAGCGGCGAGCCTCGCTCACATGCTGCAGCGACGCAGTGAGGCCGCCGGCCGAGTGATGCCACCGCTCGGACTTCTCCAGCCCGTCCTCCTCACGGAGTCCCTCCGCCACGGCACCGAGCACGTCCGCCGTCTCGCGCACGAGACGGACGAGACGGTCACGAACGCTGCGCAGGTGAACCGGCGGGAGAACGAACGCGCTGACCAGCAAACCGATCACCGCACCGATCAGCGTCTCCAGAAGCCGGTGCCCCACCGTGGACGTGCTGGAGACCCCACCGGTGATGACGAAGAGCGCTGTCGTGGCACCGTAGATGCCCTGGCTCCCGAAGCGCCGGTAGTTGCCGAGCAACATCATGAACGGCAAGGTGAGCAGCATGGCGGTCATGGTCTGATCACGTGTGAAGGCCATCGCCGCGGATGCCCACAGGGTGCCCAGGGCGATGATGGCGAACTGCTGGATCCCCGTACGCACCGACTGGTATACCGTGCTGCCGACCATCGCGATCGCCGTCCAGGGAGCCAACAGGGCCATCGGCGCCTGGAACCACCACCCACTCACCGCCCACGCGGCTATCGCCGCCCCCGCTGCCTTCAGCGACTGGATGAGCGTGTCCCGCTCCGGACCGGCCTCGACACACGAGCTGCGGACCGACCGGCGCACCTCCGCCCACTCCAGACCCGCCCACCGCCAAGCGGCCATCCACCGCACCTCCCGCGCCACGCCATTCCCTCTCGAGCGTTGTCGCATCAACTGCTCCGATTTTCGTGCCCCGGGAAGGGACAGAGAACAGCACCACGGCCAACCGCCTCCGACCGTGGATGAAAGCGGAGAGAAGTGGCCGGCCACGCGGAGGAACCCACCGGCACCGGCTCACCGACCGCGCCAGGAGCGCGAGGCCGTTGCGCCCCTGCGAGGCCTGGGCGGCACCCTTCCCTACGTACTGCTGGTGCGGGTGATCCAGAAGCACCACGCACGGTTACCGTCCAGGAGCCGCGACTCCGGCCAAGGCGAAGGCCGCGGTTGCGGCACCCGGCATTCGTGGCATCGCTCCCGGCATCTCGGCGTCCCCTCGTCGTTGCGCACCAGGTACCCACCCCCGGAGATTCATGCATCGGACCTCTGCGCGCCTCGCGACTCATCCGGGCGGCGCCCACGCCCGGCAGACTCGGCGTTCAGGCTTTCGCGGGTGGCGCCGGGATCATTGCCCACCGGATGGGTCCTGGTCATGGCCTTCCCAGCAGGCCGTACGCAGACCTCCTCGCCCTCCGGGGCGGCCGACCCCATGCGGGAGCGCGGCCACGGCGTTGGCGGCGAGCACGGCGTACGGGGTTCCGTCAGCGCGTTCATTTCCGAGCCACCTCGGTATGGCGGCACCTGCTTGCTTCCTTGCGGGACGACCGGAGGCGGCGCCCCAGCCGCCCGGTTCCCCAACGCGGCGGTCTCCGTCCTCCGCACGTCGGTGAGGAAGGCGAACATGTGGCCTCAGAGGCCGGCTTCCTGTCGAAACGCCGGCCGCGGAGGCTCGGGCGTCGTTCCGGCCGTCCCCTTCTCTCCGTACCTTCCTCTTCAGTGAACGATGTCTTCTGGTAGGTGCGGACCGCATCCTCGTGAAGACGGCCTACGCCTCGTTTCCTGACGTGGTGAGTCGCGTACGGTTCAGGTCGATCAGGTGGTCACCGAAGCCGCCTTGTGCGCGCGGTGTCCTGCGGGCCGAAGTGGTGACGGGTGAGTCGGCGGTGCGCAGGATGCGCGCTCCGGTGCTCTTCAGTGCGGCGACCAGGAGGCGGTCCTCATGGAGCGGGGCCGCCGGGAAGCCGCCTGCCGCTGCGTAGGCTCGACTGCTGACGCCGAGATTCGCACCATGAACATGCGGGTGCTGCCACGGGCGGCCTGCCGGGGGGCGGGACATCTCGTAGAGGCGGTGGTGGCGGACGGCCAGATCGGTCATGTGAGGTGGCCAGTGGTCCACGGTCACGGTGCCGACGACGGCGTCCCAGCCTTCGGCGGCGCGAGCCGCCTGATGGGCGAGCCAGTCCGGCCGCACCATGCTGTCGGCGTCGGTGGAAGCGATCCACACACCGCCTGAGGTGTCGCCGAGCGTGCTGAGCGCGGCTCGCACGCCTGCGGCTCGGGCCCGGCCGACGTTGCGGTAGCGGACTGGCAGGACGTGAGCGCCCGCGGCGCGGGAGACAGCGGCGGTGGCATCCGCGCAGCAGTCGGCCACGACCACCGTGAGCACGCGCAATGACCCGATGCCGGCATGCTCGGCCGCCGCGCCCACCGCTTCCAATGCGGCCGGCAGCAGTATCTCCTCGTCGCGGGCCGGGATCACGACGGCGATCGCTCCGATGCCGCGCGGTGCCGTCATACGAGGCCCTCGCGGGCGGCGGGGGAAGGTGCAGCGGTGCCGTCGGGGCTGTTGCGCTCGTACACCTGGAGCACGAAGTCGTCCTCACGGTGGTCGGCCGTCAGGGTCAGCCCCGGAACCGAGCCGACGGTACGGGCGAGCGTGCTACCAGTTCCGCGGTGGTCGGGCACCGGGTGGTTCCAGTGCACCGTGACCAGGGTGCCGCCCGGCTCCAGGGCGTCGACCGCGAGGCCCAGGACGCTCTGGAGGGTGGGGGTGTCGAAGTAGTAGAGCAGCTCGGACAGGACGACGAGATCGAAGTGGCCGGGCGGCCATTGGCCGGGAACGGTCAGATGGTGCACGTCCACATGAGGGAGGGCGGACGTGCGCCGGCGTGCGGTGGCGACCGCGGACGCCACCCGGTCGCAGGCCACCACCTGGTCACACCGCTCGGCCAGGCGGACCGTCAGCTCGCCCACGGAACAGGCAGGTTCGAAGGCGCGACGGTAGCGGGGCAGGGGCAGGCTCGCCACGGTGAGGTCGTACTTGCGGCGCTCGTACCAGCGCTCGGCAAGGTGCCAGGGGTCAGGAGCGTCGCGGTACATGCCCTCGAAGTACGCGGCAGGGGTGCCCGCTGTCCCGGAGACGTCCGGTGCGTGCCGTGCGTCGTTCACCGGAACACCACCTCCCGGTCGCGCAGATGATGCGCCAGCTCCTCCGGAGGCAGGACCGCCGCGTCGGCCTCGCCCGGGCCGAGGGGCGCGATCTGGCTGACGAACTGCCTCACCGCGGCCCGCTTCCGGTCCAAGACCTGCGGAGACAACCGGATGAGAGCGGCGCGCCGCCAGGGCACCCTGGGGTCGTCCGGCGCGGCCCAGTGCCACATCCACACCGGATAGAGCCAGTGGGCGACGCCCGCTGAAGCTGCCGCGCACACGGCTGCCCGCCCGGCCGCCTCGTGATCGCCGTGCACATCACCGGTCCACGGCGCGACGACCAGGTCCGCACCGGCCGCCAGGCCCGCGATCCGGGCGGCGACCTCGTCCTCGTACGCCTCCACCCGGGTGTCGGGGACTTCCAGCCGTACGACGGTCGCGTCCGTGGCCCCGAGCTCGGCCAGCGCCGCCCGCGTCTCGGCCGTGCGCAGCTCAGCGAGGTCGCGCGCGGTCATCACATCGCTGCCCGGGTGGGAGCCCTCACCATCGGTGACGGCCACCACGGTCACTTCCGTACCGGAGGCGGAGAGCAGCGCGATCGCGCCTCCGAAACCGAGCACCTCGTCGTCCGGATGAGCAGCGACCACCACAACACGGCCGAATGGCCCCAGAGGAGTTTCCGGAAGGGCGGCCCAGCCCGGCCATGCCTGCCATGCCGCCTCCGGGGTGCCGGGCGCCTGAATGGCATCGGCGAAACCGTCGTTCGAGGTGCCTGTCATCGCTCGCCCTCCGGCCTGGCCAGGAACGCGCCGAGCCCGGCCAGATCGCGTTCGGCATGGTGCTGCCGGATGTACACGCTCAGGTCGGCCACGGTGCGGGCGTGCGCAGTGTCATGACACAGCGGCCCCGCTCCGGTCGCCCGGCCCACGTGATCCAGTACCTCCCGGCACACGGACTCGACGAACCCACGCACCCGCATCGCCCGCAGCCGGGCCTCTCCCCGCCCGTCCAGGGGGTCCGCGTCGATCTCCTCGGCCGCCCGCTCCAGGAGCACCCCGGCCGCATACAGCTGGACGTCCACGGCCCCCAGATGGGCATCGGTGTGCGGCTCGATCCTTCCTGCGGCTGCCTCGCGCAGCACCCGGGAAGCCGCCACCGCCCCACCGTGCCAGCACGCGGCGACCCCGATCCCCCCGTGCCAGAACCCCGGCCGTCGCACATATGCCTCCGGCCCGCCGACCGGGGCTGCCGGGACGTCAGTGAACCGCACGTCCGGGGTGTCACTGCCCGCCATGCCCACGGCCTGCCAGGTGCCTTCCACCGGCCGGCAGCCGGCTTGGTCCACCCGGGCCGCGAAGAGCCGCCGCGACTCGCCCTCCCGTGCGGTGACCAGGGCGTGGGTGCAGCTGTGCGCGCCGGAGCAATACTGCTTCAGTCCGTTCAGTACCCAGCCCGCGCCCTTCTGGACGGCGGTGAGGCCCTCGCCCGGAGGCTCGGCCGCCCACACACCCCACAGCTGGCCCGGTGACGGCGGTGATCCCTCCAGCTCCGCGAGGATGGCTGTGGCGTCGACATGCCCCTCGACCAGGCGCGCCGTACACAGACCGGACTCGGCGACGCCCCGCAGAGCCGCGAACCGCTCACTGGTAAGCCCGGAGCCAGGCAGTGGAAAACCCAGCTGCCCGTTCTCGATGCGACTGACCGTGTCGGCGAACTCCTCCGCCACCGTTGCCGCTTCGACGGTCAGAGCAGGAACTGGCATGATTCGGACTCCTTCACGAATGACGAGCAGGTCCGGCGGAGCCGGTTCTCCCACGATGTCTCGACCCCCGGTCTGCATAACGCGCCCCACAGCGACGGCCTCTCTCTGTGCCCCTCTCACCAGGAGCAAAACACCTTCGGTCCCACAGCCACACAGGATTGATCGTGGAAGGACGACGGTCGTAGAAGCCGGCAACGCCCGTGTGTCCCCTCTCTCTGTTCCACGCCGGGGTGAACGGGATACCCGGACCACGCGCGAATGGAGGTAGGGACAGAAACGCAGGCAGCAGATGATCAAGCAGATGAAACACGGGGCGCGAAGCGGTGCGACGTGGGCGGGCCGGATGCGAAGAGTCCGGACAGGCGCGGGCCCGGTCCGCTTCGATGTCCGAGGCAGTCGGCTCGGGACGGCTGGGAGAGACGGTCGCCTCAGTTGGTCAGCCAGAGCGCGAGGTTGAGAGCTGCTGCGTAGCCGGCCCACAGAAGGTAGGGCGCCAGCAGCCGGGACGCCCGGCGATCCACCCGCGCGGCGAGCAGCACAGTGGCGCCGAGGGCTGCCAGCAGCAGGCAGATGAGCCGGCGGACCTGCGGCCGGCTGCCGGAGGGCGTGAACCCGGAGCCGGTGCGTGCTTGCCGCTGCAGTCGGGTTCCTGGCAAGGGCGGCGTGAGTCGCGCGGAGGTCGGATGCATGTATTTCTGGGGGTGGGTACCCGGTCCGCCACGACGAGAGGACGCTGAGATGCCTAACGCGATGCCACGAGTGCTGGGGGCCGCAACCGCGGCCTACAGCGTCGCGATCATGGTCCGTCCGGTCCTGCTGGCCAAGCCGTGCGGCTTGACCCATGCCGATGGCACAGTGCCGGTGGGGACCGCTCTGCTCATTCGGGCGATCGGGGCACGCGATGCCGCTGTCGGCGCAGCCATGCTCCTCGCCCCCGACTCCCGTTCTCTGCGGACCGCGACTGCCTGCCGCGTCACTGCCGACCTGTCCGATGCAGCCCTGTTCGGCACAGCGCTCACCGGCTGGTCCAGGCGCCTGAAGGTCGCGGGCTTCGCCGTCGCATGGGGAGCGCTGTGCGCCGCGGCCGCCGCGAGGGAGTGAGAACGCCTCGGCAACACGCTGGCCGAGCACAGACTGGCGCCGCGTCGCTGTTCGATACCGGGCCGGGCATTTACGGCCATCGCCGGCCGCGGAAGTGGTGCGAGCCGGTTGCACCCAGCTCGGTGGAGGCGTTGGCCGCTGCGGCGGTGGCCGCCGCGGGTGCGCAGGGGGTGATGAGGCATCCGGGTGCCGGCCGTCACCCCGGAAGCGGCCGGCACCGTGGTCCTGGTCGTCTCCGAACTCGTCACCAACGCTCTGCGGCACGGCGGCGGCACCTGCACCCTCCGGCTGAGCGCCCACCCCGATCTCATCGAGGTGGCCGTCGACGACACCAGCCCACGGGCCCCGCATACGCGCACCCCTGACCTGACCGGTGCCACCGGCGGCTTCGGCCGGCGCATGGTCACCCGTCTCGCCCGCACCACCGCAGTGAACCACCGGCCCTCCGGCGGCGAGAGAGCACCGCGGGTCGATGACGCGCACCCGCCCGTAGCCACGCGCCCTCGATCGTGGAGGTGTACATGGCCAGTGCCCTTCGGCGACAGGACCGCCCCGTCGCGGAATCCGAGCAGAGAAGGGAGGCTGGGGTCAGGGCGGTCGCTGGGCAGGGCTACAGCGCCGGCTCCGGCGGGCCGGTCTGCGGAGTCGGCGCCGTCCAGCGTGACCCCCGCACTTGTACCTGGCCGTCACCAGGACGGGCGATCAGCCGGGCCTCGGCGGCCAGATCGCGCAGGATGTCCAGGAGATCGTCGAGGCACAGGGTCGTCCAGCCGCAAGGGGCGGAGCGGATCAGGGAGCGTGCACACCATGGCAGAAGACAAGAAGCTGAAGCAGGGGGATCCCGTCTCCTGGAACAGTCACGGGCAGACCGTTCCCGGCAAGGTGAAAAAGAAGATCACGGAGCGCGGCGAGGTCGCGGGACGCACGGTCGAAGCCTCGGAAGAGGAACCGCAGTATGAAGTCGAAAGTGAGAAGTCCGGCCGCACCGCTGTTCACAAACCGCAGTCTCTGCGGAGAAGGAAAAAGGGCTCCTGAAGACGGGATCCACCGCTGCCCTAGCTCTCGCGACGCTGACGCTCAGCGACGGAAGCGTCTGATCGTGCAGGCGCGTCGTCGCGATCCGCGCACCTGCCACCGGGTCCTCCGGAACCGGCCACGGCCGCTTTGGCAGCCTCTCCTATCGGTAAACACCTGACGTTCCGCGGAGTTCACGTATTCGGCCGGGATGAGACCTCGTCGGAAGTGGAGTACCCGTCGTTCCCCGACTCGGTCTTCTGCACCGGCATGGCGAAAATTCCGCGCCCGTCTTCGCGTATCACGCTGCTTTCGGAGGAGGCGAGCGCCGCGCTGAGCCGAGCGATGAGCGACCGTGGGTCCGCAGCGTTTTCCGTGAGGTGCTGCGCGAGCGTACGGACCTTGATGTTGGTCCGCTGGGAAAAGCTCGCCAGGATCTGCCAGGCTTGCTTCTCCGAGCACCTCTCGGCGGCCATGACCATGCCGAGGGCGATATCGATCTTCGGGCGGGTCTCAAGAGCCCGGCGCAACCCTTCCACCTCGTGGCGAAGATGGAGTACTTCCTGTTCGGCGTCCTGATGCTCCCGAGCAACCGCGGGATCCGGATTCTGGTGCCGGCCGGAGCCGGTCGACTGCGTCACGGGTGTGGCCCCCAAATAATGTCGGGCGAATAGCACCGGGGGCAGGGGTGCTGTCGCGTCTACGGACGAGCCGGCGGGCTCGTGCCGTTGATGCCGATCGAGGGTGGTGCTCTTCACCAGCGGAGATCGGTCATTCCGGACCAGCGTCTCACGTGATCGCCATAGCGGCCACGTGCCCGCGCCGTGCCCGGCAAACCAAGGTCGGAGACAAGCCTGGGCAAAGCCACCCAACGAGCGCACTGCCGTATCTGCGTCCACCGGCGGGAACCGGACTCGGACGCGCCAGACCGCCAGATCTCTGTCCTCTGCTCGGCCATCCGCGCACGGGACGGCCCTGCGGACGACCTCGGGGGCCCGCAGCGTGCGCGGTGGCAGAAATCCCGGACCATCTCGGCGAGCTCCATCGGCACCGCCCACTGGGCTGGGCCAGTTCGCGTTGATCACCAGTTCTTACGGGAGTGAGATCTGGTCGGTGTCGAGGCTCTGGTCGATGATCTGCCGTGCGGAGTCGGAGACTCGGAGTTGGCGGCTGCGGGCGTAGGCGCGCAGAGCGTTGCAGGCGTTGTCGGGGGTCACGTTCCGGCGTTCGGCGAGGATTCCCTTGGCCTGTTCGATGGCGATGCGGCTGGACAGGGCGCGCTGCGACTGGCTCTTCTCAAGCTGCTCCTGTCCGATGTCGCGTTGCTGGAGCAGGGCGATGGCAGCGATGTCCGCGAGCGCCTGTGCGAGCGAGGCGTCCTGCGGGCTCAGGGGCTGCCCACTGGTGTGGAAGAGGTTCATCGCCCCCACGGCACGGCTGCGCAGGCGCAGCGGGAAGACGTGGCTGGTCTGAAAGCCGCTGTCGCGGGCCTGTTCGGCGAAGGCGGGCCAGCCGCCGGTGTCCGCGGGGTCGTGCAGTTCGATGTTGGCTCGGGCCTTGCCGGTCTCGTAGCAGTCCACGCAGGGGCCTTGGTCGTGCTGGACGGCGGAGAGTTCCAGCAGGTGCGTGTTCTCGTCGGAGGCGGCGGATAGCGCGGCCTGCGGGCGACCGCCTCATCCCGACGGTCCGTCGCGACACCTGGACGCAGCGCGCTTCCATCACCCCTCAACCCAGCCGCTCCGAACCGCAGAAGCTGACCGGCCGTCTACTGGGAGCATTGCAGGCGCGGCTGATTCCGTTGGTACCAGGACAACTGTGGAACGTGTGAACGCCCAGCCGTGTCACTCGGCGAAGAAGTGCGGCGCGCACCGTGATGCCGTGCCGCGTGCGCAGACGGCGCAGTTCCCCCATGGCCACTGCGGTGACGGTCAGCGGTGCTCCCGGAAGGAACGTCAGCCGCGCCCCCAACGGCACGCCGTCGTAGGTGCCCCGGAAGACCTCGAAGAGGGCTGCCTCCCACACCAGGAGTGTGGGAGGCAACGGCGGAACCGTCTCGTGGAGGTCTGCCGTCCGGAAGACGTGGACGAGCGACTGCGCCATGCCGTGGAGAGCGAAGGGAGCGAGCCACAACAGGAAGGCACCCAGGGCGAACAGCAGCACCACCCGCCCCGCGGAGGCGGTCCAGTTCGTCTCTTCGGTCACCAGTCCCAGCCCGGTGATCAGCCTGGGGGCGCCGAGCGCGAGGAGCAGCGCGAGGAGCGCGCCGGCGGGTTTGGCGACCCTGCGCAGGAACAGGCGTCGGTGGGGCGGGCGAGCTGCGGCAATGAAGACGGCGACGGCGAGCGGGAACGTCACCCCGAGCACGATGAGGGTGGTACGGATCTGGCGAAGCGATCGTCCACGACCGCGTCGGCGTCCGCCGCCACCCCGTAGGACAGCAGCATCCAGGACACCGCGACCAGACCGACGATCGTTCGAAGGACCTGCACCCTCTTCACCGCCGGGTCGTTCACACGGTCCGGCCGGGAAGGGGTGAACACAGCCCGCCCCACAGCGATCGGGTTGAAGAGGCGCCCGAAAGTCAGCTGGCGTGCGGGAACCGGAGGGCAGGGGGCGGCCGGTGGGCTCCGGCCCCGGGGCGCCTGCAGTGATGTGTATCCGTCGCTGCTCGAGCGATGGCCAGGATCACGGAGCAGTTCAGGCGGCTCGGCCCAGTGGGATAATCCCAGCAGCACAGGCTGCCACCGTATCGCGCAGACGTTCGCACGATCGGGACTCGACCGCCGCCGCTTGGGCTCGGCGGTCGAACTCTGCCTCTTTGGTCGGTTGACCGTGGTGTCCGAGGGGGGACTTGAACCCCCACGCCCGATAAAGGGCACTAGCACCTCAAGCTAGCGCGTCTGCCATTCCGCCACCCGGACAAGGTGTCTGTCGTTCGCGGGGTGTTCCCCGCGGCGACATGGAAAACAATACCAGGGGTTCGGCGCGCCCTTCACCCGCATATCCGGTGGTCAGTGCGGTGCGGCGTGCCGGTGGGACCTCGGCCTCCCCGGTCCTCGGAGGTCCCGGGGCTACCTTCGCGTCCATGAGTGATCGCGGCTACCGCCGGCCCCGTCCGCTGTCCCCTCTGCGCGAGCATCTGCGCGACACGTTCTGGTTCGCCCCGACCATGGGGTTCGTCTGCGTGTTCGTGCTGTGGCTGGTCGCCACCGAACTGGACGACGCGATCGTCACGCTGCTCCAGCGGGAGGAGGCGTACGACGAGCTGGGCGACCTGATGGCGTTCTCCCAGGACGCGAAGACGATCGTCACCACGATCAGCTCGGCGATGATGACCTTCATCGGCGTCGTGTTCAGCATCTCGCTGGTCGCGGTGCAGATGGCGAGCGGCCAGCTGACGCCCCGGGTGGTGCGGATCTTCGTCAGGAGCCGGATCAGCAAGCTCACGCTGACGGTGTTCCTGGCGACGTTCCTCTTCTCGCTGCTGGTGCTCTCCTCGTACGAGAGCGAGAGCGATCCGCGCCGGGTGGTCTCGGTCCCGTTGGTGCAGAGCCTGCTCATCCTGGTGATGCTCGGGCTGAGCCTGCTGCTCTTCGTCGTCTACGTGAGCGCGACGCTGCGGCTGATGCAGGTGGGGCCGGTCGTGGACAGGATCGCGCGCGACTCGTTCCGGGTGCTGGGCCGGATGCCGAGGGGGCCGCGGGGCGAGGACGAGCCGGGGCCCGAGACCGCACGGGTGCTGCACGAG
>NZ_JAAXYC010000215.1 GCF_018619185.1 Streptomyces sp. McG3
GCGGGGCGCGGCGGCCCCGGGGGGACCGGTCCCGGGAAGAGGGGAAGGCGCCCCGGCCGGGCCCGGGTGCGCCGCCCCCGGGCCGCAGGGTCACGGCTGTTCCCGGCCACCGACCCGTCCGGCCTCGGCCATGAACGCCTCTGGTCCGGACCACGGCCGCCGCCACCCGCGTCGCCGGGCGCCACGAACGCACCGTTTGGCCTCATTCATCCCTCGTGGCATATCGCGCCCCGTGGCGGATCTATGCCATGTCCCTGACTCGCCTCCGTCAACTCTCCACAAACCCCTGTCATTTACGACAGGCTGAGCGGTCATCCGGTACCGAATTCCGGACTCTCTCTTTCAATTACAGGGATGCTGATGACCAAGGAATCCCCCAGCTCCATACCCGGGGCCAGACGCGCGGCACGTATCGCGGCCGCTGCCGGACTGGCGGCCGCACTCGCCGCCTCCGGCGCCGCTCCGGCGTTCGCCGCCGAGGACCCGGCACCGGCACCCGTCAAACCGGCCGCCACGAGCGACCGGGGCGACAAGCTCGGCAAGGCCGACGCCGATGTCCTGGCGAAGGCCGAGGCCAAGGGCGAGAAGAGCGTCACCATGATGGTCGCCACCACCCCGGGGGCGACCGAGCAGGTCAGCAAGCAGCTGGACGCCGTCGAGGGCTCCGTGCTCGGCCGGACCTACGACAAGCTCGGCTACGTCCGGGCGACGGTCCCGACCAGCCGCGCCGAGTCCACCATCAAGGCGGCCTCCAAGCTCTCCTCCGTCCTCGGCATCGATCTCAAGCAGGAGATCAAGCTGGACGACCCGACGCCCAAGGGCGACCGGGCCGCCGGAGCAAAGCAGCCGAAGGCCACGGGCAGTTACGCGGCGCCGAACAAGAAGACCCCGGCGAAGAACCCGTACAACCCGTCGTTCGAGACGGGCGCGGTCGACTTCGTCGAGAAGCACCCGACGGCCGACGGTCGCGGGATCACCATCGGCGTCCTGGACTCCGGCGTCGACCTCGGTCACCCGGCCCTGAAGAAGACCACCACCGGCGAGCGCAAGATCGTCGACTGGGTGACCGCGACCGACCCGGTGAACGACGGCGACGGCACCTGGCTGGAGATGTCCCAGTCGGTGGCCGGCCCGACGTTCACGTCCGGCGGGAAGACCTACTCAGCGCCGGCGGGCAGCTACAAGTTCGCCACGTTCGCCGAGGCGGCCACCACCGGCGGCGAGATGGCGGGCGACCTCAACCGCGACGGTGACACCACCGACGTCTGGGGCGTGCTGTACGACCCGGTCACCGGCACCACCCGGGTCGACCTGAACAACAACGCGGACTTCTCCGACGACACGGTCCTCAAGCCGTACAAGGACAAGTTCCAGGTCTCCTACTTCGGTGAGGACGACCCGCGCACCCAGGTCGTCGAGCGCATCCCGTTCGTCGTCGAGACCCGCAGAGGCGTGGTCCTCGACGCCTCGGGCGCGAAGGCGGACTTCGTCAACATCGGCGTCATCGAGGGCGCGCACGGCACCCACGTCGCGGGCATCACCGCGGCCAACGGGCTGTTCGGCGGCGAGATGAACGGCGCCGCCCCCGGCGCCAAGATCGTCTCCTCGCGTGCCTGCACCTGGTCCGGCGGCTGCACCAACATCGCGCTGACCGAGGGCATGATCGACCTCGTCGTCAACCGCGGCGTCGACATCGTCAACATGTCGATCGGCGGCCTGCCGCCGCTGAACGACGGCAACAACGCGCGCGCCGAGCTGTACAAGCGGCTCATCGACATCTACGGCGTTCAGCTGGTCATCTCGGCCGGCAACAGCGGCCCGGGGCTCAACACCATCGGTGACCCGTCCGTCGCCGACCACGTGATCTCGGTCGGCGCGTCGATCTCCAAGGAGACGTGGGCGGCCAACTACGGCTCCAACGTCACCAAGAAGTACGACATGCAGCCCTTCTCCTCGCGCGGTCCGCGTGAGGACGGCGGCTTCACGCCGGTCATCGCGGCGCCGGGCGCGTCCATCAACACCACCCAGACCTGGGCGCCGGGCGGTCCGGTCAAGGAGGCGGGTTACGACCTGCCGGCCGGCTACTCCATGCTCCAGGGCACCTCGATGGCCTCCCCGCAGGCGGCGGGCGCCGCCGCGCTGCTGCTGTCGGCGGCGAAGCAGCAGGGCATCGAGCTTCCCCCGGCCGACCTGCGCACCGCGCTGACCAGCACCGCGACCCACATCGAGGACGTGCCCGCGCACGCCCAGGGCTCCGGTCTGATCAACATCGTCAAGGCGTGGAAGCAGATCGCCAAGCAGGGCAAGCCCGCGCACGAGTTCTCGGTGAAGGCCCCGGTCGACACCGCGATCGACTTCGCGCTCAAGGACCCGGGCTTCGGTACCGGCCTCTACGACCGCGAGGGCGGCCTGAAGACCGGCGAGACCAAGGTCTACGACGTCGTCGTCACCCGCACCACGGGCCCGGACCGCAACGTCCAGCACAAGCTGTCCTGGAAGAACAACGACGGCACCTTCGAGCTCAGCAGCCCCCAGTACGTCTCGCTGCCGCTCGACACGCCGGTCAAGCTCAAGGTCAAGGCGAAGGCGAAGTCCGCCGGCGTCCACAGCGCCATCCTGCGGGTCGACGACAAGAAGACCTCCGGCGTGGACCACCAGATCATGACCACGGTCGTCGTCGCCCACGAGCTGCAGCAGCCCGGCTACGCCTACAAGGCGTCCGGCTCGGTCCAGCGCAACGGCACCACGTCGTACTTCGTCAACGTGCCGGAGGGCGCGAAGACCCTTGAGGTCGCCCTCAGCGCCCTGCGCTCGGGCAGCCAGACGCGGTTCGTCTCCCTGCACCCGTACGGGACGCCGGTCGACCCGACCACGACGACGTTCTGCTACCCGAACTACGAGAACCCGGCCAACACCTGCCGCCCGGACGCGCGTTCCTACAAGGACCCGCAGCCCGGCGTGTGGGAGATCGAGGTCGAGGCGCGTCGTACGTCGCCGCTGCTGGACAACCCGTACAAGCTGGATGTCTCGCTGCTCGGCACGACCTTCGACCCGGCTGTGCAGACCATCGCCGAGGCGAAGATCGGCACTCCCGCACCGGTGAACTGGACGGTCACCAACAGCGCCGCCGCCCTCCAGGGCAAGCTCCAGGGCGGCTCGCTGGGCTCGGCCAAGGTGGCGAAGCCGTCGATCTCGACGGGCCAGACCCGTGAGACCACGGTCACCATCGGCGCGGGTGTCGAGAAGCTCGACATCGCCATCGGCGGCACCTCGGACACCAACGCGGACATCGACCTGCTCGTCTTCCGGGGCGCCACGCAGGTCGGCAGCTCGACCAGCGCCGGCTCCGAGGAGACGGTCAGCCTGCTCAAGCCCGCAGCGGGCACCTACACGGTCGTCGTCGACGGCTACTCGGTCCCGTCCGGGACCACCACGTACGACTACCGCGACGTCTTCTACTCGGCGTCGCTCGGCACGCTCAAGGTCGACTCCACCAAGGCCGTGAACCTGGCCAACGGTGCGTCCGCCCAGGTCGGCGCCGAGGTCGTGGTCGCCGGGGCGGCTCCCGAGGGCCGGCAGTTCTTCGGCGAGGTCAAGCTGGTCAACACGCGCGGCACCGCCGCGGGCACCGGCAGCGTCGTGATCGAGAAGGTCACGCCGTAGCGGGTCCCATCGGGCCGTAACGGAAGGCATTCCACCGTACGGATCCCCTCGTCACGACGGCGGGGCGGGCGCTCTCACGGGCACCCGCCCCGCTGTGCGTGTTCCTCGTCACACCCCCCGACCGCCGCCGCAGATGTTTCCCCCCGCGCGCACGGACGTTGCAGAATCTGCGGTCCTCGCGCGAAGAGTCCGCAGGTCGGACAATGGATTGGACAAGGCGGGCCAGGACATACGCATCATGGAGCGGCAAACGGGCCGCACAGCCGCACGGGCGGGCAGCCGCCGGACGTGCAGAACAGAGGAGTCCTCGTGAAGGTCGGAATCGTCGGCGCCACCGGTCAGGTCGGCACAGTCATGCTCAGGATCCTGGCCGAGCGGGACTTCCCGGTCGACGAGCTGCGGCTGTTCGCCTCGGCCCGGTCCGCGGGCTCCACGATCGACTTCAAGGGCTCCGCCGTCACCGTCGAGGACGCCTCCGCGGCCGACTACACGGGCCTGGACATCGTGCTGTTCTCCGCCGGCGGCGCGACCTCGAAGGCGCTGGCCGAGAAGGTCGCCGCCCAGGGCGCCGTGGTGATCGACAACTCCTCCGCCTGGCGCAAGGACCCCGAGGTCCCCCTCGTCGTCTCCGAGGTCAACCCGCACGCGGCCCGGGTCCGCCCGAAGGGGATCATCGCCAACCCGAACTGCACGACGATGGCCGCGATGCCCGTGCTGCGCCCGCTGCACGACGAGGCCGGCCTCGAAGCGCTGACCGTCGCCACCTACCAGGCCGTGTCCGGCTCCGGCGTCGCCGGTGTCGCCGAGCTGCACGGCCAGGCGGCCAAGGTCGTCGCCGAGGCCGAGAAGCTGGCCCACGACGGCGAGGCCGTGGACTTCCCCGAGCCGGCCGTCTACAAGCGCCCGATCGCCTTCAACGTGCTGCCGCTGGCGGGCTCCATCGTGGACGACGGGTCGTTCGAGACGGACGAGGAGCAGAAGCTCCGCAACGAGTCCCGCAAGATCCTGGAGATCCCGGAGCTGAAGGTGTCCGGCACCTGCGTCCGGGTCCCGGTCTTCTCCGGCCACTCCCTCCAGATCAACGCCCGCTTCGCCCGTCCGATCGGCGTCGAGCGCGCCTACGAGCTGCTGAAGGACGCCGAGGGCGTCGAGCTCTCGGAGATCCCGACCCCGCTCCAGGCGGCCGGCAAGGACGCCTCCTTCGTCGGCCGTATCCGGGTCGACGAGACGGTCAGCCACGGTCTCGCGCTGTTCGTCTCCAACGACAACCTCCGCAAGGGCGCGGCGCTGAACGCCGTGCAGATCGCGGAGCTGGTGGCGGCCGAGCTGAAGGGCTGACCCGCGGCGTCACGCGTACGGGGAAGGGGCGGCCACCGGTGTCCGGTGCCCGCCCCTTCCCCGTACCCGTACCCGTACCGCCTCAGCTTCGCCGCACCTCGAAGTGGAAGCAGCCGTACTCCACGGCCCGCACGTGCACCAACGCCACCTCCGGGTCCGCGAACGCCTCGTCGAGGGCCGCGTCGACACCCTTCTCCGGGTCGGCCGGGATCTCCAGCAGCCGGCCGCCCACGATGTGCCCCCGGGCGTCGTAGCGGCGCACCGCGCGCAGCGCGCCCGCCCGCGCGAAGGGGTACCCGGCCCGCTCCGGTTCCGGGCCCGGGCACGCCTCGGCGTGGATGAAGACGGGCCCCTGCTCGTCGTACGCCCCCGGGCTCGCCCCGGTCGCGGCGGCCCAGCGGCGCAGCGGGGCGTAGGAGACGAGGGCGATGCGCTCCCCCGGTGCGTTGCCGCGCAGAC
Source organism: Streptomyces sp. McG3 (assembly GCF_018619185.1). GTDB lineage: Bacteria > Actinomycetota > Actinomycetes > Streptomycetales > Streptomycetaceae > Streptomyces. The sequence goes on from NZ_JAAXYC010000215.1 coordinate 5,461, forward strand.
AGCAGCGCAGGGGGTGGCCGCCCTCGGTCGCGGTGTACGGGCGGCAGGGCCGGCCCGCGTCGTCGGTGGCGCGGAGTCCGGCGAGAGCGGCGGGGTCGATGGCGCGTGGCTGGTGTCCGGTCATGGTCCGAGCGTGTCCCGGTGAGCGGTCCGCGTCCGGCGGAAAACGGACATCGCGCTGGGAGCACGTGCGTGGAAGGATGGGCCGAAACGCCGCTTATCAAGTCGCACACCTAGGAGATGACCGCGTGCCTGGCACGAATCTGACCCGCGAAGAGGCACAGGAGCGGGCGCGCCTGCTGACCGTGGACGCGTACGAGATCGATCTCGACCTCTCCGGGGCGCAGGAGGGCGGCACCTACCGGTCCGTGACCACCGTGCGCTTCGACTGCGCGGAGGCGGGTGCGGAGTCGTTCATCGACCTGGTCGCCCCGGCCGTCCACGACGTGGTGCTGAACGGCAAGGACCTGGACGTGGCCGCCGTGTTCCGCGACGCGCGGATCGCCCTGCCGCATCTGCGCGCGGGCGCCAACGAGCTGAAGGTCGTCGCCGACTGCTCGTACACCAACACCGGTGAGGGCCTGCACCGGTTCGTCGACCCGGTCGACGAGCAGGCCTATCTGTACACGCAGTTCGAGGTCCCGGACGCGCGCCGCGTCTTCGCCTCGTTCGAGCAGCCCGACCTGAAGGCGACCTTCGCGTTCACCGTGAAGGCCCCGTCCGGCTGGACGGTCATCTCGAACTCCCCGACGCCGGAGCCGAAGGACGACGTCTGGACCTTCGAGCCGACGCCGCGCATCTCGACGTACATCACGGCCCTCATCGTGGGCCCGTACCACGCGGTGCACAGCAGTTACGAGAAGGACGGCCAGTCCGTCCCGCTCGGCATCTACTGCCGCCCCTCCCTCGCGGAGTACCTGGACGCGGAGGACATCTTCGCCGTCACCCGGCAGGGCTTCGCATGGTTCCAGGAGAAGTTCGACTACGCGTACCCGTTCGCCAAGTACGACCAGCTCTTCGTCCCGGAGTTCAACGCGGGCGCGATGGAGAACGCGGGCGCGGTCACCATCCGCGACCAGTACGTCTTCCGCTCCAAGGTGACGGACGCGGCGTACGAGGTGCGGGCCGAGACCATCCTGCACGAGCTGGCCCACATGTGGTTCGGCGACCTCGTGACGATGGAGTGGTGGAACGACCTCTGGCTGAACGAGTCGTTCGCCACCTACACCTCGATCGCCTGCCAGGCGGACGCGGCGGGCTCGAAGTGGCCGCACTCCTGGACCACGTTCGCCAACTCCATGAAGACCTGGGCGTACCGGCAGGACCAGCTGCCCTCCACGCACCCGATCATGGCGGACATCCAGGACCTGGACGACGTCCTGGTCAACTTCGACGGGATCACCTACGCCAAGGGCGCGTCCGTGCTCAAGCAGCTCGTGGCGTACGTCGGCAAGGACGCGTTCTTCCAGGGCGTCCAGGCGTACTTCAAGGCGCACGCCTTCGGCAACACCCGTCTCTCCGACCTGCTGGGCGCGCTGGAGAAGACCTCCGGCCGCGACCTGAAGACCTGGTCGAAGGCGTGGCTGGAGACGGCGGGCATCAACATCCTGCGCCCGGAGATCGAGACCGACGCCGATGGCCGCGTCACCTCGTTCACCGTGCTCCAGGAGGCCCCCGCGCTGCCCGCCGGCGCGAAGGGCGAGCCGACGCTGCGCCCGCACCGCATCGCCATCGGCTGTTACTCCATCGACGATGCCGCGGACGGCAAGCTGGTGCGCACCGACCGGATCGAGCTGGACGTCGACGGCGAGCGCACCGACGTGCCCGCCCTGGTGGGCAAGGCCCGCCCGGCGGTCGTCCTGCTCAACGACGACGACCTCTCGTACGCGAAGGTCCGCCTCGACCCCGAGTCGCTGCGGGTCGTCACCGAGCACCTGGGCGACTTCACCGAGTCGCTGCCGCGCGCCCTGAGCTGGGCCTCGGCCTGGGACATGACGCGTGACGGCGAGCTGGCCACCCGCGACTACCTCTCCCTGGTGCTCTCGGGCATCGGCAAGGAGTCGGACATCGGGGTCGTGCAGTCGCTGCACCGCCAGGTGAAGATGGCACTCGACCTGTACGCGGCGCCGGAGGCCCGTGAGGCCGCGCTGATCCAGTGGACCGACGCCACGCTGGCCCACCTGCACGCGGCGGAGCCGGGCAGCGACCACCAGCTGGCCTGGGCCCGCGCCTTCGCGGCCACCGCCCGCAACCCGCAGCAGCTGGACCTGCTCCAGTCGCTGCTGGACGGCACGGAGGCCATCGAGGGCCTGGCCGTCGACACCGAGCTGCGGTGGGCGTTCGTGCAGCGGCTGGCGGCCACCGGGCTGCTGGACGAGGAGGAGATCGCCGCCGAGTACGAGCGCGACAGGACGGCGGCGGGCGAGCGCCACGCGGCCTCCGCGCGGGCGGCCCAGCCCACCGAGGAGGCCAAGGCCGAGGCGTGGGCCTCGGTCGTGGAGTCCGACAAGCTGCCCAACTCGCTCCAGGAAGCGGTCATCAGCGGCTTCGTCCAGACGGACCAGCGCGAGCTGCTGGCCCCGTACACGGAGAAGTTCTTCGCCGCGGTGAAGGACGTCTGGGACTCGCGCAGCCACGAGATGGCCCAGCAGATCGCGGTGGGCCTCTACCCGGCCCTCCAGGTCTCCCAGGAGACGCTGGACGCCACGGACGCCTGGCTGGCCTCGGCCGAGCCGAGCGCGGCCCTGCGCCGGCTGATGTCGGAGTCGAGGTCCGGTGTGGAGCGCGCCCTGAAGGCCCGGGCGGCGGACGCGGCGGCCACCGCGTAGCGGCAGCACGTACGGCCCTGGGGGCGTCCTCTTCGTCGCGGCGGAGGGGGCGCCCCTTCGCGGTTGTGCCTACTCCGGCCGGGGAGCCACCACCAGGGGCCGGTCCTCGCCAGACCGGACCAGCGCCACGGCCTCCTCCGCCGGACTCCCGGCGGGCGCCGTCAGGACGAGGGTGACCTCCGATTTCCCCCGGGGAGTGCGGTATCGGGTGCGAACGCCGCAGGTTAGCCCGTGCCGCGCGCGCCGCCCGTTCGGCTGCCGCCGGCGCGCTGCCGGGGCTCCCGTGGCCTACGGTCCGAAGGGTCGTCGCAGGAAGCTTCGGTCGCAGGCCACGGGAGGGTTCGGATGCCCGGCTTCGCCGCCGTGCCGGTCGCGCTGGCGCTGTGCGCGGGTCTGCTGACGGGCCCGGCCGCGCAGGTGACCGGCCGGCCGGACTGCCGGGCGGGTCCGGCGGGCTGCTACGGCCTCTACACGTACGGCTACAGCCTCGGGCTGCATCCGTTCACCAGCGCGGACGAGGTCCGGGAGCAGCTGACCGACCACTTCTGGCTGTTCCCGGTCAGCGGCGACTGCGCGGGGCGGATCCGGGCGGGGGCGCGCTGCGAGCTGCTGGGCGGCAATCCGGTCGAGGTGGAGTACATCGGGAACGACTTCTTCCAGATCAACACGCTGCCGGGGCACCAGTTGGGCCGGGGCACGCACATCCGCTTCGCCTTCTCGCGGACCCTCGGCTTCCACTCCCTGACGGTCCGGGCCTGGCAGGACCGGCCCACCGACTGCACGGGCGAGGCCTTCTGCAACACGGTGAACCGGGTGTTCGCCTGGGGGACCTGGCGGGTGCTGGCGAAGACGTTGCGCTTCTCCGCGTACGTCGCCTGAGCCGCCGCCCGGTGTGGAAACCGCCCGGCGGGCGGGCGCAGGAGCGCAACCGTCCGCCGGGCGGGAACTGGGGGGTGCCGGCCCGAGGGTTACGAGGTCACGCGCCCGACTCCTCGTAACGGCGGGTCAGCTCGGCCGCGCCGGACTCCGTGAGCGTGCCGTGCAGGCGCATCCGGGCCACACCGCCGTCGGGGAAGGCGTCGAGGCGGACATGGGTGACGACGGCCTGGGCGCGCAGCACGAAGCGGTGGAGGGTGTCGGGCTGGAGGCGGGTGCGCGGGACGATCTCGAACCACTCGCCGGTGTCGCCGTTGCGGCCCTGGAGGGCGATCCAGCCGGCGGAGTTGCCCTTGAGGTAGGCGGTGTCGATCTCGATCGCGCGGACCGCGCCCTGGGCGGGGAGGCGGAAGCGGACCCAGTCGTTGGTGTCGCGGACCCGGCGGCGGCGGTTCTCCCAGCCGTCGTCCATCTTGCGGGAGGTGCCCGGCAGGATGATCTGGGTGGGCGAGGAGTAGAAGCGGTCGGAGGCGTCCTCGTACGTACCGCCGTTGAGCACCGAGATCAGGTCGATGGTGCCGAGCGCGGCGAGCCAGGCCGGGTCCGGGACGACCTCACCGTGCACGCGGAGGCGGGCGATGCCCCCGTCGGGGTGCTGGCAGAGGCGCAGGTGGGTGTAGCGGCGGCCGCCGGTGATCTCGAAGGCGTTGGCCGCGTGGCCGCGTACGGGCGTGGACGGGAGGATCTCCTCCCACTTCACGTCGTCGGCGAGCAGCTGCTCGGGGCTCGGGGCGCCCTCGACGGAGGTGGCCTGTACCGATACGCGCTGCGGGTAGTTGCCGCGGAAGTGGGCGGTGTCGACGATCAGGCCGCGGATGATCCCGGGCGCGCCGAGGCGGACGATCGCCCAGTCGTGGTCCCCGGGGGCCGGGAAGGGGGTCTCGGCGCCCGCGCCCCTGCGGCGGCGGGTCTCCCAGCCGTCCATGATCTTGCCCTTGTGCCCGAAGTGCTCGGGGTCGAAGACGGCGCGCTCACGGATCAGCAGGTTCTCGCGCTCGGCGAAGAACTCGTCGTTGGCGGCGATCACGCCCGCGCCGAGGCGGCGGTCGGCGAGGTCGACCAGCTCGGTGAAGGGGAGGTCTCCGGCTTCGCGGTAGTCGGCATACGGGTCGCCGCCGCCGTAGGGCGCGGCGTCATTGGCGTGGGGGTCGGTGTCGGGGTCCTGGAATGTGGTCTCGCTCGCGTCGAAGGTCATGACTCCTACCTTCGCGCCACCGGACCCATCAGGTCCATCGAAAGTTTTCGCAGGTATCTTTCAGCTCAGCTGAATGATGTGGCGACGCTGGTGAGTGCCGTGAGGACCCGGGCCACCGCCGGTCCGCTCGAAGCCCCGTGCCGGACGGCCGCCACCACGTGGCGGCGCGGCCGGTCCGCCTCCAGCACCCGCATCACCACGCCCTCGCGACGCTCCCGGGCGGCCATCCGGGGGACCAGCGCGACGCCCATGCCCGCCTCGACCAGGGCGAGGATCGCGGTCCACCCGGCGGCGCTGTGGGCCTGCTCGGGGACGAAGCCCGCCGCCGCGCAGGCGGCGGTGGTGATCTCGGACCAGGGTCCCGAGCCGCCGAAGATCCAGCGGTCGGCGGCGAGGTCCGCGAGCCGCAGCGCGGGTGCGCCGGCCAGCGGATGGCCGGCGGGGAGCGCCACGTCCAGCGGGTCGACGAGCAGCGGGAAGAGGCTGAAGCGGGGGTCGCGGGCGGTGGGCGCGTGGGCGGCCAGCGACAGGGCCAGGTCCACCTCTCCCGCGGTGAGCAGCTCGTAGGCCTGGGCGGCCTCGGCCTCCCTCACGCGTACGTCGGGCCCCGGGCGGTCCTCGGCGCGCAGCAGCCGGACGGCGGGGACGACGAGGGCGGGCACGGCGGTGGAGAACGCGGCCACCCTGACCTCGCCCGCCTCGCCGCGCAGATAGCCGGTCAGTTCGGCCTCCGCCCGCTCCAGCTGGGCGAAGACCGCCTCCGCGTGGCGCAGGACGAGATGGGCGGCGTCGGTGAGACGGACGCGGCGGCCCTGGGCCTCCAGGAGGTCCACGCCGAGCTGCTTGGCCAGGTTGGTGAGCTGCTGGGAGACCGCTGAGGGGGTCATCAGGAGGGCCTCGGCGGTCGCCGTCACCGTGCCCCGGTCGCGCAGGGTGCGCAGGATACGGAGCTTCTTGACGTCCCACTCGGTCATGGGCGCAACCTACCGGCCCGGCGTGGGCCGCGTTCCCGCCCCGGGCCGTGCACACGTACGGGGCCGGACGCACGGATGCGCCGCGCGGTAGTCGCTACCGGCGGCGCACCCTTCGCGCATGGCGTACGTGTGCGGGTCAGACCTGCTTCTTGGACTTGTCCAGGACCATGACCAGGGCCGTGATCACCACGAACAGGGCGATGGGCGCGACGACGTAGAGACCGATGGTCTCGATCGCGCTCAGGCGCGGAGCCGGGTCGTCACCGTCGTCGGGCGTGAGCGCGAGCGCCGGGCTCGACATGAGCAGCATCATCAGCGTCGTCCCGGCCGCAACGACGCCGGCGCGCATAGCGTTCTTCTTGTCCACGGTGCCAACGTAGCGAACGCCTAGGGACGGCGCTCGCCCGGGGGTGCCGTATGAGGCTTTCGGGGCCGCAGGACGTCCATCAGCGCGTGCAGCCGGGGGGAGGCGGCGATCTCCTCCAGGGTGACCGGATGCCCCTCGGCGTCGGCGATCGGGAGGCGCCAGTTGGGGTACTGGTCCCAGGTGCCGGGGAGATTCTGCGGGCGGCGGTCGCCCACGGTGTCGGGGAGCCAGACACCGGTCATCCGGGCGGGGGTCCGCAGCAGGAAGCGGTGGACGGCCCGGACGGCGGCCTCCTCGTCGCCGTCGCCCTCGGGGAGCATCCGCAGCCGGGCCAGGAGGGCCAGCCACTCGGCGGTGTCGGTGACGTCCTCGGTCAGCTCCTCCTCCAGGGAGCGCGTGAGCAGGCCGAGGCGGTGGCGCAGCGTCACATGGTCGCCGGTCAGCCGGGCGGCGGTGGAGGGCAGATCATGGGTGGTGGCGGTGGCCAGGCAGTCCCGGCGCCACCGCTCCGGGGCGAGCGGCCGTCCGTCGCCGTCCCAGTCGCGTTCGAACCAGAGCACCGAGGTGCCGAGCACGCCGCGCCGGGCGAGCGCCTCGCGGACCCCGGGCTCGACGGTGCCGAGGTCCTCGCCGACGACGACGGACCCGGCCCGGTGGGCCTCCAGGACGAGGACGGCGAGCATCGCCTCGGCGTCCTGGGCGACGTACGTGCCGTCGGTGGGCGGGCTGCCCTCGGGCACCCACCAGAGCCGGAACAGGCCCATGACGTGGTCGATCCGCAGGGCTCCGGCGTCGGCCAGCAGTCCGCGCAGCAGGCCGCGGTAGGCGGCGTAGCCGGTGGCGGCGAGGACGTCGGGGCGCCAGGGCGGCAGGCCCCAGTCCTGGCCGCGCGCGTTGAAGGCGTCGGGGGGCGCGCCGACGGACATGCCGTGGGCGAAGGCCTCCTGCTGGGCCCAGGTGTCGGCGCCGGCCGGGTGCACGCCGACGGCGAGGTCGTGGACGATCCCGACGCTCATCCCGGCGTCCTCGGCGGCCCGCTGGGCGGCGGCGAGCTGGGTGGCGGTCAGCCAGGCGAGGCGGCAGTGGAAGTCGACCCGGTCCAGCAGCCCGGCCCGGGCGCGGGCGGTTCCCGGGGAGCGGGGGTCGCGCAGGGCCTCGGGCCAGGCGTGCCAGTCGGGGCCGTGCACCTCGGCGAGCGCGCACCACAGGGCATGGTCCTCCAGCGCCTGGCCCCGCTCGGCCAGGAAGTCGCAGTAGGCGGCGCGGCGGCCGGGGGTCAGCGGCACCTCGACGACCAGCTCCAGGGCCTGCCGCTTCAGCTCCCAGACGGCGTCCCGGTCGATCAGCGCGCCCTTGTTCAGCACGGCCTCGCTGAGGGCCGCGGCTTCCTGCCGGAGGTCGTCCAGGGCGGCCCGGTCGCGGACGTGGCCGTATTCGGGGATCGACTCGACGCGCAGGTGCACCGGGTCGGGGAAGCGGCGCGAGGAGGGGCGGTACGGGGACGGGTCGGTGGGGTGCCCGGGGACGGCCGCGTGCAGCGGGTTGACCTGGACGAACCCGGAGCCGAGGGTCCGCCCGGACCAGGCGGCGAGGTCGGCCAGGTCACCGAGGTCGCCCATGCCCCAGGAGCGGGCGGAGAGCAGGGAGTAGAGCTGGACCAGGAAGCCGTGGGAGCGCTCGGGCGGCTGCGGGACTCGGGCCGGGGCGACGACGAGGGTGGCCGTGGCGCGGCGGTGGTCCGGCGTACGGACGTGGACGCGGTGGACGCCGGGGGGCGGGG
>NZ_JAAXYC010000216.1 GCF_018619185.1 Streptomyces sp. McG3
CAACATGGGGGCGCCGGGCGGTTTCGGTCGGGTGGCCGGGCGGAAAATGCGTGCGGGGCCCCGATGTGCGGGGGCCGGGGCGGCAGCAGGATCGGGGCGTACGTACGGCCCAGTCCGCCGCCCGTCCCCGTTCCGGAGGCCCGCTGATGACCCGACCTCCCGCCCGTACCGGTTTTGCAGGTGCGGTGTACGTCTCCCTGCTCGGCCCGCTCACGGCCCGGCTGGACGGCCGTGAGCTGCCGCTCGGCCCGCGAAAGCAGCGCCTGGTCCTCGCCACGCTGCTGGCCCGCCCCAACACCCCCGTACCGGTCGGCGTGCTGACCGACGCGGTGTGGCCGGACGACCCGCCCCGTACCGCCCGCAAGAACCTCCAGGTCTACGTCAGTGCCGCCCGCACCCTCCTGGGGCCCGCCGGGGACGGGGGCCGGGACCGGGTGGTGCACGGCTGCGGGGGCTACCTCCTGCGCATCGCGGAGGGTGAGCTGGACACCCTGCGGTTCGGGGCGCTGGCCCGTGCGGGGCGGGCGGCGGCCGGGCGGGGCGATCTGCCCGGCGCGGCCCGGCTGCTGCGTGAGGCCCTGGACCTGTGGGAGGGGCCGCCGCTGAACGATCTGCGGGACTCCGTCGGGGTCGCCGAGGAGGCCGACCGGCTGGAGGCCCGCTGTCTGACGGTGTTCGAGGACTGGGCGGAGACCGAGATCGAGCTGGGCCGGGCCGCCGTCGCGGTGGACGGGCTGCGGGATCTGGTGGAGCGCCATCCGCTGCGGGAGCGGCTCCGGGCCGCCTGGATGACCTCCCTGCACCAGTCGGGCCGGCAGGCCGAGGCGCTCGCGGTGTACGACGACTACCGGCAGCTGATGTCGCGGGAGCTGGGGCTGGAGCCGAGCCCGGCGATGGCGGCGCAGTACCGCTCGATGCTCGGCCGGGGGCGCGAGGCCCGGCGGCCCGCCGCCGCCCGGGAGGCGGGGAGCGCGGGGGCGCTGCCCGCCTGTACGGGTGCCTTCACCGGCCGCCGCGACGAGCTGCGGGACCTGCTCGACGTGCTGGGCGGCGGCGAGGAGCGGGTGGTCGTCGTCTCGGGCCCGGCCGGGGCGGGGAAGTCGGCGCTCGCGGTCCGGGCGGCGCATCTGCTCGCCGACCGCTTCCCCGACGGACGCGTCCATGTCCGGGTGCGCCGGGAGGACGGTACGGCGCGGAGCCGGACGGAGGTCCTGGCGGAGCTGGGGCGGCTGTGCGGGGTGGCGGGATCCGCCCCCGCACAGCCGGAGGACGGGCCGGCGGATGCCCGCGCGACAGCGGCCCTCGCGGACGCCTGGCAGGGGTGGCTGGCCCGGCACCGGGCGCTGGTCGTCCTGGACGGCGTGCCGGACGAGGCGGCCGTACGGGGGCTGCTGCCCCGGTCCGGGAAGTGCTCCGTACTGGTCACCGCCCGGGGGCAGTTGGCGGGTCTCGCCCCGGTGCACCGGATCGCGTTGCCCGCGCTGGCGGACGGTGAGGCGCTGGAACTGCTGGGGAAGCTGATCGGGGCCGGGCGGCTGCGGACCGACCCGGGGGCGGCGTTACGGATCGTCCGGGCCTGCGGGGCGCTGCCGCTCGCGGTGGAGGTGAGCGGGATGCGGCTGGCGGTGCTGCGGCATCTGCCGCTGGCGGAGTACGCGGCCCGGCTCGGCGACCCGTCGGCCGCGCTGGACGAACTGGTCGCCGGGGACGTCTCCGTACGGGATCGGATCGCGTCCGGCTGGCGGGATCTCGCGGACGGCGACCGGTGGGTGCTGGGGCGGCTGGCGGGGTTCGCCGAGGACGGGGGCTTCACCCTGGACCGGGCCACGGCGGCGCTCGGCTGCGGGGAGCGGGCGGCGATCCGGGCCGTCGAGTCGCTGATCGACGCCGGTGCGGTGACCTCTCCCGCCGGGGAGGTCACCGCGCACGCCGCGCTGTACGAGGTGCCGAGGCTGCTCGGCCTGTACGCCCGCGAGCGAGAGGCTTCGGACCTCGCTGGAGTGCCGGCCGAGCGGGAGACCCCCGGCCGCCGGGCAGTACCGGCCGGGCGGGAGACCACCGGCCGCCGGGGAGTTCCGGCCGGGCGGCAGGCTCCGGACCGGCCGGGCGTGGAGGATTCCGCCCTCATCCCAGGGTGAGCAGCTCCAGCAGCTCGTGCGGCCGGTCGCCGGCGGGGGTCCCCCAGGAGGGTCCGTCGGCTTCCGCGCCGGCCAGGAAGTGCAGGGACATCAGCAGACCGGCCGCCCCGGTGGCCAGGTCGGCGGAGCAGCGCAGCAGCCCCGCCCCCGGGACGAGCAGCCGGTCCTCGTCGGCGACCAGGTGCCAGGACAGGTTGCGTACGGAGGCCAGGACCCCGGGGGCCGTGCGGCCGTCCGGCGACAGGGCGCCCGCCACGGCCATGAGCCCCGCCCGGCCGGTGAACAGGCCCGGCTCGCGGACGAATTCGAAGGCGCAGCCCCTGGCCACCCCGGGCAGCAGGGCGGCCAGTGCCGCGTCGGCCAGGGTTCGCCCGGTGAGGAGCGGCGTCGGGTGCGTGCTCTCGGCGTACCGGCCGGAAGCCCCCGTAACGGACGTACTCGGGCTTTCGGCGGGTGCGACGAGCGTGGGTTCCGGGCGTCGCGGCGGGGCGAACCCCGGCGGACGCGACGCTGGATCCGGGGAGTCGCGGCGGGCCAGATAGGCCCGGGCCACCAGGGCGAAGCCACCGCTCCCCTGGTCCAGGTAGAGGAAGTGCCGCCGGCCGTCCTTCACCTGGACGGTGCCGTCCGGCATGGTCACGCAGTGGGCCGCCTCCGCCGCCAGGGCCCGGCCCGCGGCCGCCAGGAACTGCTCGTCGCCGGTCAGGGCGTGCAGTTCGAGGTGGAGCAGGGCCGCACCGCTCAGCCCGCGCAGCAGCCCCGCCGACGCGGGTGCGCGCAGCCCCGGCACGGACTCGCCCCGCACCAGCCGGTCCAGGTCGTGGGCGGTGCGGGCCGCGGCGTCGATGAGGTCGTGGTCGATCTTGGCTTCGGGCGATCCGTCCTCAGCGCGGTCCGGCCGGGCCAGGCGCAGCGCGGCGAGCGCGATGCCCGCGCGGCCGTTCATCAGGTCGGCCGAGGCGGACGGGGGCGCGGCGGCGGACCGTTCGTAGAGTTCCCGGCCCTCCTCCCGGCGGCCCAGCGCGGACAGCACCACCGCCGTGCCCGGCAGCCCGCCGTAGAGGCCGCCCGGTGACGCGGGGTCCTGTCGCCGGGCCGTGTCGGCGAGCCAGTCGGTCCAGACGCGCGGCACCGGGGCGCCCGTGCGGTGCAGGGCGTGGAGCACCCCGGCCGCCCCGTGCGCGACGTCGCTCCCGCCGTTCGAGAAGACCTTGGGGTCCCCGGGGAAGAGGCGATCGGTGCGCTCGGGCGTCGCCCCCGCGTGGATGCCCCGCAGCAGCCGGTCCCGCAGCCCGGCCCAGTCCGGCCCGGGTCCTTCGAGCAGCGCGGCGGTCTCCCTCTCGCGGCCGTCGGTGCTCTCCGCCGCCCGCAGCGCCGCGGGCCGGCGCGGTCCCGCTCCGGCGTCGAGGCCGTACCTCCGGCGGGCCCACCGTTCCAGGGTCAGGGCCTTGGCCCGGTCGTGGCCGGCCATCTCCATGATGGGCATCAGCATGTAGAGCCAGGTCGCCCAGAGCGCGTAGGTGTCGGCCTCCGCGCCGATGGTCCCGGCGGGCGCCTGGAGCCCAGGGGCGCCCGCCACCGGGGTGTCCCGGTCGTCCAGGGCCGTGGCGTACTCGAAGTCGATCAGGGCCACGCGGCCGTCGGGGCGGATGATGATGTTGGAGGGGTGGAGGTCGCCGAAGCGCAGACCGCGCCCGTGGACGGCGGCCAGCGCCGCGGTCAGCCGCTCGGTCACCGACTCCACCCAGGCGATGTACGGGGCGAGTTCGGCGGCCGTGCCGGTGCTGTGGAGCAGGGCGAAGCGGCCGACGATCTCCTCCAGGAGGGTGGTGCCCTCGATGTGCTCCTCGATCAGGAAGTGGTGCTCCCACACGGTCCGTACGCCGTACACCTCGGGAACGCAGTCCAGCCCGGCCAGCGCGGTCAGGGCCCGGTGCTCGCGGTGCAGCCGCGTCACCGCGTCGTCGCCCGCCTCGTCCAGCCCGCTGTGCGGCCGGGCCTCGCGGAGCACCACCTGCCGGCCGGTCTCCCGGTGCCGGGCCAGGTAGATGCCGCCCGCGTTGGAGAACTGGAGGGACTCGGAGACGTCGTAGGGGAACGCGGTGTCCCCGGCGGCGGCACGGGCTGCCAGGTGCGGGCGCAGTTCGTCGGGCACGGTGACCCACGGCGGGACCCGGAACACCACCCCGCGCTCGTCGGGCACCAGCTCGCCCGTGGGGTGGCGCAGGGCCAGCACCCGTTCACCGTTCTCGTCGAGGCACCAGCGGGAGACGAACGCCCCGTACCGGATGTACACCGGGGCGTCGCCGATCCGCAGGTCGCTGAGGATGTAGGGGCCGCGGCGGCCGGCGAGGGCGCGGGTCAACGCGTCCAGCACCCGCAGGAAGACGGTCTCGTCCGGCGGGTAGACGGTGATGAACTTCCCGGCGCCCGCCCGGGACATGTACTTGCCGGACATCAGCAGGAGTGCCCGCTCGCTGCGGAGGAACTTGAACGGCACCCCGTGGGCCCGGCAGATCCGGGCGGTGTCGAGCAGGGTCTCCTCGGCCTCCTCCGGGACGGTGGAGACATGGATCTTCCAGCCCTGCCCGGCCGGTTCGCGGCCCTCGGGGAGCAGGGAGGTCCACAGGCCGCCGGCGACCCGGCGCCAGCCGTCGGCCGGCGGCTCGGAGTCCAGCGGGTAGCGGCTGCTCTCGTCCTTCAGCCGGGCGGGGGTCTCGTAGTACGTACGGTCGGCGAGGCAGTAGAGCTGGGTCTGCTGGAGACCGGGCACGGGGTTCCTCCTCAGGGTGCGCCGGGACCCGCGGCGTCGGGGGCGGGCCCGGCCGTGGTCCGCTCCGGGACGGTCGCCGGGCGGGTGGAGACGGTTCCGGCCGGTGCCGGGTCCGGCGCTTCGGGTGTCTGCGGCGTCTGCGGCATCGACGTCTCTTCCGTCGGCGCCGGTGTCCCGGCCCTGTCCGGCTCCCCGGCCGCCGCCTCCGGCTTCTCCCGGGAGGCGCCCGCCCCGGCGCGGACGGAGGGGGCGAGCGTCACGACGGCCGCCGAGACGGCCAGCACGCAGCCGATCACGACGAAGGCGGCGCTGCTGTCCAGCGTGGTCAGCAGGAAGCCGCCGACGAGCGGTCCGAACGGCTGGACCATCGAGGAGAGGAAGCCCGCGGCGCTCTGCACCCGCCCGATCCGGTCCTCGGGAGTGACGACCAGCAGGGTCGAGAGGAAGCCGATGCTGGCGACCGTCGAGAGGCACATGCAGAGCGCGCAGAGCAGTCCGGCCACCAGTGGGCTGCTGAGCCAGGCCAGCACGGCGGCCGTCCCCACGCAGCTCCAGCAGGTGAGGACGATGAGCGTCCGGACATGGCGCTCCGCCGCGAACCGGGGCGCGAGCAGCGCACCGGCGAGGGCTCCCGCCGAGACGCAGGTGATGACGAACCCGCCGCCGAGGCCGGAGCGCCCGCCGTCGGAGAAGACCGCGAGCGCCGTGAAGGTGAGGGCGCCGAAGGAGAAGTTCATGCCCAGCCCGAAGACGAGCAGCACCGTACGCAGATAGGGCAGTTGCCACAGGAAGGAGAGTCCCGCGGTGAGTTCCCGGCGGCTGAACACCGAACCCGCCCTGGTCCTGGCCTCCGAGCGGGTCCGCACGAGCGCCACACACACGGTGGAGAGGAACAGCCCGAGGAACTGGGCGGTGAAGGGCAGGGCCTCGTGCACGCCGAACAGCGCGCCGCCGACCAGCGGGCCGACCAGCCGGGCCGTGGAGGTGCGCGCCTGGAGCCGGGCGGTCGCCGTGCTCATCTGGTCCGGCGGCACGACCGCGCGCATCAGACCGAAGGCGGCGGGGGCGTAGACGCTGTTCAGCACGGCGCCGGCGGTCGCGACCAGCAGGACGAGGACCATCGGGGCGTGCCCGTTCCACACGGCGATCGCCAGGGCGGTGACGGCCGCCAGGCTGCCCACGTCGCACAGCCGCATCAGACGGCGGCGTTCGACCCGGTCGGCCATCACCCCGCCCGGCAGCATCGTGATCAGCACGGCGCAGACGGCCACCGTTCCCACGGCGCCGGCCTGCACGGCGGAGCCGGTCTCCTTGAGGACCAGCAGGGGCAGCGCGATGGCGCTCATCTGGCCGCCCAGAACGGCGAAGAGGCCGCTCAACCAGAGCAGCCGGAAATCCCGGTTGGAACGGAGCGGCTCAGCCATCGTGGGCTCCCGTCGGTGGTGGTCGTTCGGCTGCGCGGGACGGGGCGGCCTCCGTGGTGCGCGGAGGCCGCCCCGGCTTCGGCCGGCGTCACGGCCGCGGGACTCGGGGCCCGTCGGGCGTGGCTACGGCCGATGGTCCGTCCGATCAGCCCAGGACGAGGCTCACGGTGCTGACGCAGTTGCCCGGGACATCGATGATGTCGTGGTTGTTGGCGGTCTCCTGGAGGTCCAGGACGGAGTGCGCCTCGACCTCGGGGGTCTCCTCGGCGTCGCCGGCTGCGGGCTTGGTGTTCTCGGACATGGTGGTCTCCATCCACTCGTCACAGCGGGGCCGGGTTCCGTCGGGGATCGCCCCTCGGTGTCCGGTGCGGCCGGCCGGTGCCTGCCGTTGCCGAGAAAGTTAGGAAGCCGCGCCTGGCGATCGCTTCGGCGGCGGTATGGCGCCGGTATCGGGCCAGTTGACGGCGTACGGAGGCCGGTTCGCGGCCCTCGGCGGCGGCCCGGGGCCCCGCCCCGACCTGGGCCCATACCGCCCCCGAAGCACCGCCGGACCGTCCCCGAACCGGTGGCGCGCAGCCTGGGTACGCGCCCGACGCGCCCCGGCCCCGAAGGAGGCGGCCCGCATGGAACTCGCCGAACTCGTCGCACGGCGGCCCTTCCCGGCCGCCGGTCTGCTCCTCGGCCTCACCCGGCGCTGCCCGCTGAGCTGCGCGCACTGCTCGACCGGGTCGGACCTGTTCACCCGGGAGGAGCCGGACGGCGGTCAACTGGAGCACTTCGTCGGCTCGTTCACCGAGGCGAACCGCCCCGACATCGTCATGCTCACCGGCGGGGAACCCCTGCTGCTGCCCGCGCTCGCCGAACGGCTGAGCACGCTGGCGCGCCGCGCCGGATCCCGTACCGCGCTGCTCAGCGGCATGTTCTTCGCCCGGTCCGGGAGCCGCCGGCGCCCACGAGGCGCCGCGATTCCCCCCGCGATCCTGCGCGCGATCCGCTCCGTCGACCATTTCTCGGCCTCCCTCGACGTCCACCACGAGCGCGAAGTGCCGCGCGCCGACGTGTTCCGCGCCCTGCACCGGATCCGGGACGAGGGCGTGGCCGTGAGCTTCCACCTCACCGGGACCGGCGCGTCCGACCCGTATCTCGCCGACATCACCCGGGCGGTGGAGCAGGAGTTCGGCGGCCGGGTCCCCTGCCTGGTCAACGAGGTGCGGCCGTTCGGCCGGGCCGCCTCCTGGGCCAGACCCGCCCGCACCGGCCCCGACCCGGCGGCGGCGTCACCGTGCTCGATGGCCGCCTGGCCGGTGGTCGCCTTCGACGGCCGCGTGCTGGCCTGCTGCAACCAGGACACCGTCGACAAGCGGCCCGTCCCGGCCCACCTGGACCTCGGGCACATCGGCGTCGACGACTGGGCGACCGTACGCGGCCGGGCGCTGGAATCCCCGGTGCTGCGCATGCTCCGCACGGTCGGGCCCACGCATCTGGCCGCCCGGTACGGCTCCGGCCCCGGTACGGGCTCCTACTGCGACGGCTGCCGGGCGCTGGGCGACGACGAGGCGGCGGCGGCCGGGGCCCTCGCCGTGGCGGGCGGGGCGGCCGGGGCGCTGCTGGACCTGACGGCCGCGGTGCGCGGCTCCCGGGAGGGCGCGCAGGGCGTCGTGCGCCGCCACGGCTGCGCGGCGTACGCGCCCCTGGTCGTCACGGGCGGGCCGCCGCTGCCGGAGACCGAGGGGCAGGACGTCCGATGAGCACCGCGACCGACGGTACGCGGCTCGGGCACGCCGGGGCCTCAGCCCGGCTGCGGGTCAAACTCCTGCTGCTGGAGCCCGAGTTCCGGGACGCCACGCACCACATGTGGCGTGCCGAGGGGCTGTTGCCTCGCTACCGGACGTATCTGTGCACGATGCACGCCGTCATCCGCGCCTCGGTCCCGCTGATGGAGCTGGCTCTCGACCGCGCCCGCTCCCTGGCCGCGTCCGGTGATCCGCTGGCGGAGCCGCTCGCCGCCTACCTGGAGGAGCACATCCGGGAGGAGGAGGGCCATGACGCCTGGCTGCTGGAGGACCTCCGGGCGGCGGGCGGGACCCCCGGGGACGCGCTCGGTCCGCTGCCCTCTCCCCTGGTCGCCTCGCTCGTCGGGTCCCAGTACTACTGGATCGAGCACCACCACCCGGTCGCCCTGCTCGGCTACATCGCCGTACTGGAGGGCTACGCGCCCGCCCCCGGTCTCACCGGCCGCATCGCCCGGCTGACCGGGCTCCCCGCCGCCGCGCTGCGGACCGTGCGGGAACACTCGGTGATCGACACGGAGCACCTGGACGAGCTGTACGCGCTGCTGGACCGGCTGCCGCTCGACCGGGGGCCGGAAGCGGCCGTGGCGATCAGCGCACTGCACTCCCTCGACGCGCTCACCAGGCTGTTCGTCCGGCTCGGGCGCTCCGCACCGGCGCCGTCGCTGCGGGGGGCCGGACTCGTCCCACCGATGGGAGTCACACCATGACCGGACCACCCGAGAACGGCGAACGGCCCGTGCTGCCCGCCGCGTTGTACGAGGCGGGCTTCCCCGTGGACCTGCTCACCGAGGAGCAGCGCGAGGTGCTGTGCGGGCTGACGCCGGAGGAACTGGCGCTGCTGCTGGACGTCAAGGGCCGGCTGGACGCCGTGGGGCCGGAGGTCCAGGCGCACGGCGAGATCGCCGGCGGCGCCCTGTTCTGACCGGCGGGCGGTGACCGATCACCGTTACGGGCCCGGCGGCGGGTTCACCGCCGCCGGGCCCGTACCCGCCGGGGCGCGAGCGCCCGGTGCGCCCGCCCGCCACCCCTGACCGCACGGCCCCCGACCGCACGGCCCCCGGGAGAGAAGGACCCGCCATGAACTGCTCCTCGTGCCAGCAGGACCTGCCGCCGACGGCCCGGTTCTGTTCGTCCTGCGGGACGCCGTGCGCGACCCCCGGGGCCGCCGGGACCGGACCGGCCCCCGCCGCACCGCCCGGTGACGAACGCAAGCCGGTGACCGTGCTGTTCTGCGATCTCGTCGGGTCCACCGCGCTGTCGGGGGTGCTCGACCCGGAGACGCTGCGCGGGGTGACCCTGCGGTACTTCGAGGCGATGAGCGCGGAGATCGTGGCGCGGGGCGGCACCCCGGAGAAGTTCATCGGGGACGCGGTGATGGCGGTGTTCGGGGTACCGGTGGTCCGTGACGACGACGCCCGCCGGGCGCTGGCGGCGGCGCTCGGGATGCGCCGGGCGCTGGCCCGGCTGAACGAGGAGCTGAACGCCACCCTGGGCATCGAGCTGACCACCCGGATCGGCGTCAACACCGGTCAGGTGGTGGCGGGTTCGGACACGACCGCCCGGCAGGCCCTGGTCTCCGGGGAGACCGTCAACATCGCCGCCCGGCTGGAGCAGAACGCGGGCCCCGGCGAGATCCTGATCGGCCCGGAGACCCTGCTCGCCGCCGGCCCGACGGTGCGGGCCGAACCCACCGGGCCGCTGCGGCTGAAGGGCAAGCGGGACAGCGTGGAGGCCCACCGGCTGCTGGCGCTGGGCGCGGACGACCCCGAGCTGCTGCGCCGCTTCGACGTGCCGTTCGTCGGCCGCGACGCCGAACGGCGGGCGCTGGACGCCGCCCTGGAGGATGCCGTTGGCGGCGGCGGGGCCGGGCTGCTGCGGGTCACCGGGGAGGCGGGCATCGGCAAGACCCGGCTGGTGCGGGAGTGGCTGGCGCGGCGGTCGGCGGCCGGCGCGCTCACGTACGGCGCGGGTCGGTGCCGCAGTTACGGAGACCACGGCACCCTCGCCCCGCTGGCCGACGCGGTGCGCGCGCTGGTGGCGGCGGGGCCCGCGCCCACGTCCGGGGCCGGTCCCGCGCCTGATTCCGGTCCTGAGTCCGGGCCTGAGTCCGGTCGGGTGCCCGGTCCCGCGGACGACGGGAAGGACGCGGCCGGTGGTCTCGCGGTCGACGACGCGATGGCCCTGCTGTCCGGGGGACTGCTGCGCGACGGCACGCCGAACGCGCCCTTCGAGGACATGTGCGCGGCCCTGACGGCGGTCCTGGAGCGGGCCGCCCGGACCCGCCCGGTCGTCCTGGTGCTGGACGACTGGCACGCGGCGGCCCCGCTGCTGGTCCGCACGGTGCACCGGCTGACGGACGGCTCACGGTGCGCGGGGGTACTGGTGCTCTGCGCCGGGCGGCCCGACGGACCGGAGAGTCCGGAGGGGCCGGGCGGACCGGGCGGACCGGGCGAGGGAGCCGAGGGGGGCGGGCCCTCCGCCGGTGCGGGGCGCCTCCAGCTGACCGGCCTGCCGCCCGCGGAGGCGGCGCGGCTCGCCGCCGGTCTCGCGGGGCCGGACGCCGGGCCGGCCCCGGTGGACGACCGGCTCCTGGCGCGGGCCGGGGGAAATCCGCTCTACCTGGAACAGCTGTTGATCGGCGACCGGGCGGACCCGGCGGTCGCCGGCCGGCCGGGGGAACCGGCCGCCGAGGAGGATCTGCCGCCCACGCTCCAGGCCCTGCTGGGAGCGCGCATCGGGGCCCTGGCCCGGGCGGAGCGCGGGGTGGTGGACCTGGCCGCGGTGATCGGCCGGGAGTTCACCGCACCGGAGCTGGTCCGGCTGGAGCTGTCGCTACGGGCCGGGGAGGGCCACGACGCCGGGCAGCTCGCCGGGGCGACGGGCGCGGCCGGGGCGGCCCCGGAGCACCGGCGGCGCGTCGAGGAGGCGTTGGCGGTGCTGGGCCGGCGCCGCCTGGTGGAGTCGGGGGCCCCGGGGGCCCGGGAGTCGGCACCGTACCGGTTCAGCAGCGGCCTGGTGCACGAGGTCGCCTACGCCTCGCTGTCCAAGCGGGCCAAGGCGGAACGCCATGCCTGGGCGGCGGAGCTGCCCAGCGTGCTGCGGAGCGGCGACGGCGCGGTCGGCGGCCATCTGGAGCGCGCCTACCGCTATCGCGCGGAGCTGGGCCTGCTGGACGATCCGGCCCGGCGGCTGCGCGAGCGGGCCGCCGCCGCGCTGGGCCGGGCCGGGGCGCAGGCCGCCGCCCGGTCCGACCTGCACTGGGCGCACGGCCTGCTGGAGCGGGCGGTGGACCTGTGCCCCGGGGATCCGGCGGCGACGCGGCGGCTCGGCGAGGTACGGGTGGCGCTGGGCCGCACCGGGGAGGGGGCCGAACTGCTGCGCCTCGTAAGGGACTCGGGCTCCGACCCGGTGGAGGCCGCGCATGCCCGCCTCGCGCTCGCGGTGCTGGACCCGGGCGGCCCGGGTCCCGGCCCCGCCGCCGTAGCCCGGGCCGTGCTGCCGGTGTTCGAGGCGGCCGGGGACTCGGCCGGCCGGGCGCGGGCCCATCTGCGGCTCTCCCAGCAGTTCCAGCGGTCCGGGCGGCACGAGGAGGCGGAGCGGGACCAGGCGCGGGCCCTGGAGCACGCGGTGCTGGCCGGTGCGGAGCCGGAGCGGGCCGGGGCGCTCGGCGCGATCGGCGTCTCCCTGTGGCGGGGGCCGGTTCCGGTGCCCGACGCGGTGGTCCGCTGCCGGTCGCTGCTCTCCGCACACGGGGCGGGCCGGCCCACGGTCCGGGTCACCCTCAACTGCCCGCTGGCGGTGCTGTACGCGCTCCAGGAGCGGCCCGACGAGGCGTACCGCTGCCTGGCCGAGGCGGAACGGCTGGCCGGGAAGCTGGGGTTCGCCGAGGCGGAGGTCTTCCTCCCGGTGTTCCGGGCGACGGTGGAGGGGCTGCTCGGCAACGGGACGGAGGCCCTGGACCTGCTGGGCCGGGCGGACGCGGCGGCCCGGCGCACGGGGGCGGCCGGGATGCGGACGGCGGTGGCGCTGGACGCGGCCCGCCTGGAGCTGGACGCGGGCCGGGAGGCCTCGGCGGCCGCCCGGCTGGCGGGCGTCGGCGACACCTCGGGGCTGAGCCGTGCGGACGCGGTGGACCTGGCGGGGCTGCGGGCCCGGCTGACGGTGCGGGACCGCCCGGAGGAGGCGGCGGAACACGCGGACCTGGCGGTCCGGGCCTCGCTGCTCACGGACTCCCCGCTGGTGCAGGCGACGGCCGAGCTGGACCGGGCGCACACGCTCGCCGCGCTGGGCCGGTGGCCGGAGGCAGGGGCCTCGGCCCGGTCGGCCGGGGCGCACTTCACGGGCAAGGGGCACCTGCCGGGGGTGCGCCGGGTCTCCGGCTTCCTCGCGCACCCGCCCCGGCCCATGGCCACGACGAGGGAGAGGAGCTGACCGATGACGACCACGGAACCGGAACGGCCACGGACGGAACCGGAACGGCCGCGGACGGCCCCGGGAGCGCGCGGGGCCCCGGGGCAGGGGCTGACCTGGAGTCTGCGCGGGCGCGGCCCGGAGGACGTACCGGTGCTGGCGGACCCCGGGCCACCGCTCGGCCGCCCCGCCGGGCCCGCCACCGGGCGCGGCGTACGCGTGTGCGTGGTGGATTCGGGCGTGGAGCGGGACCATCCGCTGATCGGCCCGCTCGCCGGTTCCTGGGTGGTCGTCAAGGACGAGGAGAGCGGGAAGATCACGGTCGAGCCGACGACCACCGGGGACACCTGCGGGCACGGCACCGCGTGCGCGGGCATCGTCCGCCGGACCGCCCCGGAGTGCGAGATCCACAGCGTGCGGGTGCTCGGGGAGCGGTTCTCCGGCACCGGCGACGTCCTGATGGCCGGGCTGCGCTGGGCGGTGGAGCAGGGCTTCGACGTGGTCAACCTCAGCCTGTCGACGACCCGCACACAGTTCGCGCAGGAGCTGCACAGCCTGGCCGACAGCGCCTACTTCGCCCGTACGGTGATCGTCGCCTCGGCCCACAACACCCCGGTGGAGAGCTTCCCCTGGCGGTTCGCGTCGGTGATCTCGGTGGGCAGCCACCAGGAGGACGACCCCGAACTGCACCTGTACAACCCGGAGCCCCCGGTGGAGTTCTTCGGTCCCGGCCAGAACGTGACCGTGCCGTGGCTGGGCGGCCGGACGATCCGCACCACGGGGAACAGCTTCGCCACGCCGTACGTCGCCGGGCTCTGCGCCCGCGTCCTGTCCGCGCATCCGCGGATGACGGCCTTCCAGCTCAAGAACGCCCTCTATCTGTCCGCGGCCAATGTGCGCCACACGCCGCGTCCTTCCACTGCGGCAGGAGATATCCGTGATGACTCCGAGAACTGATCCCGCTCCCTCCCTCTCCCCCAC
>NZ_JAAXYC010000217.1 GCF_018619185.1 Streptomyces sp. McG3
CCACCCGCTCCATCCTCCAACTGCTGCGCGACCTCAACCAGCAGCTCGGCCTGACCGTCCTGCTCATCACCCACGAGATGGACGTCGTCAAGACCGTCTGCGACTCCGCGGCGCTCACGGTCCCGCGCGAGCGGGGCGAGCGCGGCCATCGCCGTACGGGGACCGCCGCCCCGTCCCCGTACCCTTGCCGAGGACCCGGAGAGCCCGCACGCCGACCGGGTCCGCGCTTGCGCCGTACGTACGAAGGAGAACCGCCGTGCTCGTGCTGTTGCCGCCCTCCGAAGGAAAGGCCGCCTCGGGGCGCGGGGCTTCGCTGAAGCCGGAGTCGCTGTCGCTGCCGGGGCTCGCCCCGGCCCGTGCGGCGGTGCTGGACGAGCTGGTCGAGCTCTGCCAGGCGGACGAGGAGAAGGCCCGTGAGGTGCTGGGGCTGAGCGTGGGGCTGCGGGGCGAGGTCGGCAAGAACACCGAGCTGCGCACCGCCGGGACCCGTCCGGCCGGGGAGCTGTACACCGGTGTGCTGTACGACGCGCTCGATCTGGCCTCGCTGGAGGCGGACGCGCGGCGGCGGGCGGCGAAGTCGCTGCTGGTCTTCTCGGGGCTGTGGGGCGCGGTCCGGATCGGCGACCGGATTCCGCCGTACCGCTGCTCGATGGGGGTGAAGCTGCCCGGTCTCGGCGCGCTCGGCGCGTACTGGCGTACCCCGATGGAGACCGTGCTGCCCGAGGCCGCCGGGAACGGGCTCGTCCTGGACCTGCGGTCCTCGGCGTACGCGGCGGCGTGGAAGCCTGCGGGTGAGGTGGCGTCGCGGACGGCGAGCGTGCGGGTGCTGCACTCGCAGCTGGTGGGCGGGGTGGAGAAGCGGTCCGTGGTGAGCCACTTCAACAAGGCGACCAAGGGCCGGCTGGTGCGCGATCTGCTGGTGGCGGGTGCGCGGCCGAAGGGTCCGGCGCAGTTGGTGGAGGTGTTGCGGGACCTCGGGTACGTGGTGGAGGCCGAGGCCCCCGCACGGGCCGGGCGGCCGTGGTCGCTGGACGTGGTGGTGACGGACATCCACTGACCGGCACCGGGAGGCCCCGTTGCGGACGGTTCGACGGCACCCCTCGGAGTGTCGTTGCATGCTCCGCAACGCTCGTTGCAGATATTGCCCTGGGCGCGGCAGGATGACCCCATGACCTCCTCTGCCGCGCCCTCCGCCCCGTCCGACACCTCCGTGCTGGATCTCGCGCCCGTCGTCCCCGTCGTCGTCCTGCACGACGCGGCCGACGCGGTGCCGTTGGCGCGGGCCCTGGTGGCAGGCGGGCTCCCGGCGATCGAGGTGACGCTGCGGACGCCCGCCGCGCTGGAGTCGATCCGGGCCATGGCCGCCGAGGTCCCGGGAGCGGTGGTCGGCGCGGGCACGGTGATCTCGCCGGAGCACGTACGCGACACCGTCGACGCCGGGGCCCGGTTCCTGGTCAGCCCGGGGTGGACGGACGCGCTGCTGGAGGCGATGAAGGCGTCGGGGGTGCCGTTCCTGCCCGGCGTCTCGACCACCTCCGAGGTGGTGGCCCTGCTGGAGCGCGGGGTGCGGGAGATGAAGTTCTTCCCGGCCGAGGCGGCGGGCGGCACGGCCTACCTCAAGGCCCTGTCCGCGCCGCTCCCCCAGGCCCGGTTCTGCCCGACCGGCGGCATCTCGCTCGCCTCCGCCCCGTCGTATCTCGCGCTGCCCAACGTCGGCTGCGTGGGCGGCAGTTGGATGGTGCCGGGCGACGCGGTCGCGGCGAAGGACTGGGACCGGGTGGCCCGCCTGGCGGCCGAGGCGGCGGCGCTCGGCGCGTAGCGGCGAAGGCGTCCTCGCACCCCGCACGGGCTCTCCCCGCCCCGTGGGTCCCGCGCCCGGCGACGCCCTCAGCGCAGGAGCTGCACGGCGTAGAGTCCCCCGACGCCGAGGGCCAGCACCCCCAGCAGCAGCCGCAGGGCCGTCTCCGGGAGGCGGGGCTGGAGGCGGGCGCCGAGGTAGCCCCCGCACAGTCCGCCGAGTCCGCAGGCCAGGCCGAGGGACCAGTAGGGCGCGATGTCGCCGGTGGCGGTCAGGGACAGCAGCGCGTACGTCCCCGCGCCGACGGCCGAGGTCACGAAGGTGGCGGCGAGCGCGGCCGGGGCGACCTTCGCCACCGGCATGCCGCGCCCCACCAGGATCGGGCCGAGGAGCGATCCACCGCCGATCCCGTAGATCCCCCCGGCCACCCCGACCGCCATGGCCAGCCGGGTGACGGCACGGGCCGAGGGCTCCCGGCCGGGGGCCGCGCGGGAGGCGCGGCGCAGGGTGCGCAGGCAGAGCCAGCTTCCCAGCGGCAGCAGCAGGACGGCGATGAGCAGCCGGAACACCGTCGGGCCCGGCACCGCGAACACCCGGACCACCGCGCCGACGACCACACCGGGAACGGTGCCCAGGACGAGCAGCCGGGTCAGCGGCCCCCGCAGGGTGCCGGCCCTGTGGTGCCGCAGCAGGGCCCCGGGGCCCGCCACCACGTTGTAGAGCAGGTTGGTGGGGGTGACCGCCGGGCTGGGCACCCCGAGCACGCTGATCTGGACCGGCAGCAGGAACACCGCGCCGGAGACGCCGACCGGCGCGGTGGCCACGGAGATCAGCAGCCCGGCGGCGAACCCGAGCAGCCCCGTCGACCAGGTCACGGGCTCGCGGTCCCGCTAACGCAGGTGGGACGTGTCGTTGAGCAGGCGTACGGAGGCGTTGCCGTCCCCGTAGTAGGCGACCGTGGAGATCGAGGCCGCCGACAGCTCCATCCTGAACAGCGACTCGGGCGGGGCTCCCAGGGCGAGCCGGACGAGCGTCTTGATCGGGGTCACATGGGTGACGAGCAGGACCGTGCGGCCCGCGTACCGGGCGACGATCCGGTCCCGGGCGGCCGCGACCCGCTCGGCGACCTCCGCGAAGCTCTCGCCGCCGCCGGTCGGGGCGGTGTCCGGGGAGGCCAGCCAGGCGGTGAGGTCGTCGGCGTACCGCTCCCGCGCCTCCCCGAAGGTCAGGCCCTCCCACGCGCCGAAGTCCGTCTCGCGCAGGCCCTCGTCGATCCGGACGTCGAGGCCGAGACGGCCGGCAACGGCCGCGGCGGTCTCACGGCAGCGGCGCAGCGGGGAGCTGACGATCTCCTGGACGGTGCCCAGGGCGGCGAAGTGCCCGGCGGCCCGCTCGGCCTGGCCCCGGCCGGTGGCGGAGAGCTCGGGGTCGGTGCCGCCGCTGCCGGAGAACCGCTTCTCGGGCGTGAGGGCGGTCTCGCCGTGCCGGAGCAGGACGAGCGTGGCGGGTGCGCCCAGGTCGGGGGCCGATCCCCAGCCGGTCCCCGGGACTCCGGAGGGCTGCTGCCGCGAGGATCCGGCCGCCGGCTGCGCGGGGGCCGGCGCGGCGGGGGCCGTGGTGTCCGGCACCCCGGGCTCCGGCACCGGGAAGAGGGTGTCGGCCGCCGGGGCGGCCGCGCCGCGTGCGGCCGCGAGGGCCGCACGGGCCCTGGCCGCGCCGCCGGCCTGGTCGCCGGGCGGGCCCTGGGCGGGCGGCGGAGTGCTCACGGTGCCGCGTGCCGGGGCGTCCAGGGCGGCCGTCGAGGCGGACGCCTCCCACTGCCTGCCGTCGCGGCCCGCGTCCATCGCCTCGTTGGCGAGCCGGTCCGCGTGCTTGTTCTGCGCGCGCGGGATCCACTCGTACGTCACCGAGGACGGCGGCAGGACCGCGGCGGCGCGGGCCGCCAGCGGCTTCATGTCGGGGTGCTTGATCTTCCAGCGCCCCGACATCTGCTCGACGACCAGCTTGGAGTCCATCCGCACGTGGACCCGCAGCGCGTCCCCCGCGTCCGGGAACAGCGCCTTCGCGGCGGTCAGACCGGCGATCAGACCCCGGTACTCGGCGACGTTGTTCGTCGCGACGCCGATGTACTCGGCGGCCTCGGCGAGGGGTTCGCCGGTGGCCGGGTCGAGGACGACCGCACCGTAACCGGCGGGCCCCGGGTTGCCCCGGGAGCCGCCGTCGGCCTCGACCACCACGTGGCGCGCGGCGCTCATTACAGGCCCGACTCCGAGGTGCGGACCAGGATCCGGTGGCAGTTCTCGCAGCGCAGGACGGTGTCGGGGGACGCGGCGCGCACGTCGCCGACCTCGGCCATGTTCAGCTCCAGGCGGCAGCCCTCGCAGCGGCGCTGGTAGAGCCGGGCGGCGCCGACCCCGCCCTGCTGGGCGCGGAGCTTGTCGTAGAGCTTCAGCAGGTCGGCGGGGATGACCTCGGCGACGACCTGGCGGTCCTTGGTCACCGTGGCGGCCTCGGCGTCCAGCTCGGCGGTCGCGGCGTCGCGGCGGGCGGTGGCGTCGTCGACCTTGGCCTGGACGGCGGCGACCCGCTCGGTCAGCTCGGCGACCCGCTCCTGGGCGCCCTCACGGCGCTCCATGATCTCCAGGACGACGTCCTCCAGGTCTCCCTGGCGCTTGGCGAGAGAGACGATCTCGCGCTGGAGGCTCTCCAGGTCCTTGGGCGAGGAGACCGCGCCGGAGTCCAGGCGCTGCTGGTCGCGGACGGCGCGCTGGCGCACCTGGTCGACGTCCTGCTCGGCCTTGGTCTGCTCGCGGGTGGTGTCGCTCTCCTCGGTGGTGGAGGCGACCAGCAGGTCACGCAGCTGGGCGAGGTCGCTGCCGAGCTGCTCGATCTCGGCGTGCTCCGGCAGCGAGGTGCGCTTGTGGGAGAGCTGGGCGAGTCGGAGGTCGAGGGCCTGGACGTCGAGAAGTCGGATCTGGTCGGCGGGCGCGGCGTTCAGTTGGGGGCTCCAGAGGAATGGTGGGTGGTCCAGGGGTCGGTGACCTGCTTCGAGACATGGACCCGCAGGTCCCATCCGTGGCGGTCGGAAAGCGCGTCGAGCTGGGCGGCCGCCTGCTCGCACCAGGGCCACTCGGTGGCCCAGTGCGCGGCGTCGACGAGGCCGAGCGGCGAGTGCTGCACGGCCTCGGAGGCCGGGTGGTGGCGCAGATCCGCGGTGAGGAAGGCGTCGACGCCCGCGGCGCGCACGGCGTCGAAGAGGCTGTCGCCGGAGCCTCCGCTGACGGCGACGGTGCGCACGAGCGCCTCCGGGTCGCCGGCCAGCCGGATGCCCTGCGCGGTGGCGGGGAGCCGGGCGGCGGCCCGGGCGGCGAAGGCGGCCAGGGTCTCGGGGTGGTCCAGCTCGCAGACCCGGCCGAGTCCGCGCCGGCCCCCGGGGTCGGTGGGGTCGGGGACCAGGGGCCCGGTGATCCGCAGGTCGAGGGCGCCGGCCAGGGCGTCGGAGACGCCGGGGTCCGCGGTGTCGGCGTTGGTGTGCGCGACGTGGAGCGCGATGTCGTGCTTGATGAGGGCGTGGACGACCCGGCCCTTGAAGGTGTCGGCGGCGACCGTCGTCGTCCCGCGCAGATAGAGCGGGTGGTGGGTGACGATCAGCTGGGCGCCGAGCTCCAGGGCCTCGTCGGCGATCTCGCGGACCGGGTCGACGGCGAACAGCACCCGGTCGATCTCCGCGTCCGGATCGCCGCAGACCGTCCCGACCGCGTCCCATCCCTCGGCCCGCTCGGGGGGCCAGAGGGCGTCGAGGGCGGCGATGACTTCAGACAGACGGGGCACGGGGGAAAGGCTACCTGTCCGGGGTGGTCCGTCGCCCCTGGCCGCCGGACCTGTACGCCAGGACCGGCGGCCGGACACGAATCGTTACTTCACGGGCCGACGCGGAGGAGATCACTCCACCGGGCCGGCGCCGGTGCCGGCTACTTCACCAGGTCGGCGCGGAGGTCGTCGAGGACCAGGCCGGCCGAGGTGACGCCGAGGCCCAGGTACCAGGTCTCGTCGGAGACGTCCTTGGCCCGGCCCTGCTCCACCGCCTTCAGGTTCTTCCACAGCGGGTTGGACCGGGCGGTGTCGCGCTGGGTGGCCTTCGGGTCGCCGTAGACGCCGGTGAAGATCCAGTCGGCGTCCGCCTCGTCGATCCTCTCCGGGCTGATCTCGGCGGCGAGGTCGTCGATCTGCTGGTTCTTCGGGCGCGGCAGGCCGACGTCGTCGAGGATCGTGCCGATGAACGAGGCCTTGGCGTAGAGCCGGAGGCGGTCGGGCATGTAGCGGACCATCGAGACGGTCGGCTTGTCGGGGCCGATGTCCTCGCCGAGCTTCTCCGCCTTCTCCTCGTACGCGGCGAGCGCCGACTCGGCCTGCTCCGTGCGGTCCAGGGCCTGGGCGTTGAGGAGGTAGTTCTCCTTCCAGGTGAAGCCCGGGCGGATGGAGAACACGGTGGGGGCGATCTTGGACAGCTCGTCGTACTTGTCCGCGGCGCGGAGCTGGCTGCCGAGGATCAGGTCGGGCTCAAGGCCCGCGATGGCTTCGAGGTTGAGGCTGTTGATCGTGCCGACGCTCTTCGGCTCGCCCGCGCCCTTCTTCAGGTACGAGGGGATGGCCGCGTCGCCCTCGCTGGGGGCGTAGCCGACCGGCTCGAGGCCCAGTGACACGACGTTGTCGAACTCGCCGACGTCCAGCACGACCACGCGCTCGGGCGCGGCCTTGATCTCGGTCTTCCCCATGGCGTGGGTGACCGTACGGGGGAACTCGCCGGCCCCGGCGTCGGTGCCGTACGCCGCCGTCTTCTTCGCCGCGTCCGCGAAGTCCTTGCCGCCGGTGGCGACGGCGGCCTTCTTGCCGCCCCCCGCGTCGGACTTCGCCGCGTCCCCGCCGTCACCGCCCCCGCAGGCCGACAGGGAGAGGGCGGCCGCCACGGCCAGGGCGACTGCGGCGGTAGCGCGGGGTCGAAGGGACATCACTTGCTCCAGATGGTCCGCGTACCTGTGTGGGCACGGGTTCTCGGTTAGGGCCGCCTAACCATAGACGCGGCCGTCTCCACCAGCACACCCACCCCTGCCACCACAGGAGAATCCGGGCATCACCACCCTTATGTGTGAAGTCAGGTGGCTCGTGTTGTTCGGCTGGAAGTGCGAAAACTAGCTTGCGTAGCTGGAGGTGACGAGTCCATGACTGCCTGTGCCATCGAGGGTGGATCCGCCGGGGCCGCCGCGACGGCTGAACCCGAAGCGGAATCCGGAACGGAACCCGACCTGAAGGAGTCCGGATCGGAATCCGGCCTGAAGAAGTCCGGAGCGGAACCGGAACCGGAGGGGTCCGGCGACCCCCTGAAGTCCACCGGGGCAAACGCCCCCGGCCGGCCCGGATCCATCGCGGACGAGGGCGGTTCGCCGGCGTCGTCCGCCGCGGCCGGCCCGGCGACGCCGGGCGGTGACGCGCCGCCGCCCGGCGGCTTCACGCTCACCGCGGACGGGGCCTACGCCGCCCGGCTCACCGCGGCTCCCGGACCGCCGGGCGAGCGCGCCTGGTATCCGGAGCGGTGGACGCTGGACGGGCCGGAGCCGTACGCGGTGCCCCTCCCCCTCGATCAGCCCGAGGAGCCGGACTCCCAGGTGGCGCCGCTCGCCGACGGGCGGGTACTGATCCGGCGGCAGGTGGCGGACCGGCAGCAGTTCTCCCTGCTCTACCCGACGGGGCCCGGCACCGGCGAACTCCTGCTGGGCGCGGTCGAGTCCGCGGAGATGACCCTGTTGCCGCCGTCGCCGGACGGGCGGTGCGTCTACGCCCTGTCGGCCGGCGACCACCACTCGTCGCTCTGGCTGGTGGCGGGCGGAGCGTTCGGGCCCGAGGAGGTCGCGCGGATCCCCGGGCGCTGCTCGGGCGGGGCGTGGCTGGACCGGGCGGGCCGGCTGCTGGCGCTGGACCGGCGGGCGCCGGGCGGCGGACCGGTCAAGGCGGTCGCCGTCGACCTGGGGCGGGGGGCCGAGGTGACTCCGCTGCTCCAGATCGCGCCGGGCAGCGACGACCGGCTGCTGCTCGCGGACGCCGACAGCGGGCTGCTGCTGATCCGCTCCGACGCCCCGGGACACGACCGGCTCGGCTGGGGGGTGCTGGGGAGCTGTCTGCCGGTCAGGTTCCCCGAGTGCCTGCGCCTCGCGGACGCGGCGGTGACGCCGTTCGCGGTGCAGCCGGGCCAGACGCTGATGCCCGAGAGCTGCGCGGTGGCCCTGCGGATCGACGGGGCCGCGGGCAGTTGGCTGGGGGTCTGGCGTCCGGCGGGGCGCCGGCTGCACCAGTTCGCGGCCCCGCTGGGCTGGGCACCGGGGGCCGGGTACTGGAGCCGGGACGGGGTGCTGCGTCTCCCTTACACGAACGGGGCGACGTCCTGCGGCGTGGCGATGCTGAACGCGCCGCAGGACGTGGAACCCTCTTGCGAGACCGGCCGTCCGGGTGACGCGGAGGGTGGAACGCAACCGTCCGCCGCCGTCTCCGCTCCTGCTGTGTGTAAGCCCGTTCCGTTGGGGCAGGCACCCCTGCACCGAGCCGCTCGATCCGACTGTCGCCGGGGGGCCTAGGATCGGGATCCTGGGCTACGCGGCCGTATCGGGCGGGTACCGACGGTGACCACGTCGGATGGTGGCGGCGGGGCTTGCGACACACGTAGGCGCGACACAATCAAGCGATCACAACGGGGTGACTTCCCAGATGTCCGAAGCACGGATCGACACGAACCAGCAGCGCCCGACGGGGGCGGACGAGGGGGCCGGGACCGGCGGTTCCGGAAAGCACCGAGGGGGTGCGTCGGCGGAGAACACGTCGGCGCAGCCGCACGGTCGCCACCGTCGGCCCGCCGACGAGGAGTCCAGCGCGGCCTGAGAGCCGCTCGGCAGGCGCACTTCAGCACGACGGGAGGGCCCGGACCGGCGGACAGCCGGCCGGGCCCTCCTGCGTACAGCCCTCCCCGCTACCCCCGCTTCAGCCCGAGGACTTCGGCGGCGGCGAAGGTCTCGTTCGGCGGCCGGTCCGCGTAGTACGGGGTGAGCAGCCCGTCCAGCTCCGCGAAGGTGAAGGTCTCCTTCACCGCGTCGAACTGTGCGGCCACCCGGGGCCGTTCGACGACGGCGACCATTCCTCCGTGCACGACGAGCAGTTGCCCGTTGACCCCGGCCGCCGCCGGTGAGGCGAGATAGCCGACGAGCGGGGACACATGCTCGGGTGCCAGTGGGTCGAGGGTGCCGTCCGCCGGTTCCTGGAAGCCCGCGAACACGTCCTCGGTCATCCGGGTGCGGGCGCGTGGGCAGATGGCGTTGGCGGTGACGCCGTACTTGGCGAGGGCGAGCGCGGTGGAGGTGGTGAGGCCGACGATGCCGCCCTTGGCCGCCGCGTAGTTGGGCTGTCCCGCCGAGCCCGCGAGGAACGCCTCCGAGGAGGTGTTGACGATCCGCCCGTAGACCGGCCCGCCGGTCTCCTTGGAGCGGGCGCGCCAGTGGGCGGCGGCGAAGTGCGTGGTGTTGAAGTGGCCCTTGAGGTGGACGCGGACGACGGAGTCCCATTCCTCCTCGGTCATCGAGAAGACCATCCGGTCGCGGAGGATGCCCGCGTTGTTGACCAGGATGTCGAGCCGGCCGTAGGTGTCGGTCGCCAACGCGACGAGCGCGCGGGCCTGTTCGTGGTCGGAGACGTCGCCGAGGTGGGCTGTGGCCTGCCCGCCGGCGGCGCGGATCTCGGCGGCGACCTCCTCGGCGGGGGCGGCGGACGCCTCGCCGGAGCCGTCGCGGCCGGGCTGCCCGTAGTCGTTGACGACGACGGCCGCGCCGAGGCGGGCCAGTTCGAGGGCTTCGGCCCGGCCGAGGCCGCGGCCCGCGCCGGTGACGATCGCGGACAGTCCGTCCAGCGGAAGGGGAAGTGACATGGGATTCCTCAACGTCGGTGGCCGGTCTGCGGGTTCAGAGCTCGATGCAGGTGCGCAGCGACTCGCCCGTGCGCATCTGGTCCAGGGCGTCGTTGACCCCGTCCAGCCGGACCCGGTGGGTGATCATCGACTCCAGGTCGATGCGGCCCGCCCGCCAGAGCGCGATGGCCCGTTCGTAGGAGCGCAGGACGTCCCCGCCGCCGTACATGGAGGGCAGGATGCGCTTCTCGTCGAAGAACAGCTCGAACATGTTGACCTGGAAGTTGTCGTCCATGGCCCCGGCCCCGACGACGCACAGGGTGCCGCCGCGGCGGGTGTTCTCGTAGGCGGTCCGGGCGGTGGCGGACTTGCCGACGACCTCGAAGACGTAGTCGAAGCCCTCGCCGCCGGTGATCCGCTGCTTGGCGTCGGCCAGCCCGTCGGGGGCGACGGCCTCCGTCGCACCGAAGCGGAGGGCGGCCTCGCGGCGGGAGGCGACCGGGTCGACGGCGATGATCTGCGCCGCGCCCTGGACCCGCGCGCCCTGGATCGTGGAGATGCCGACGCCGCCGCAGCCGATCACCGCGACCGACGAACCGGCCTCCACCTTCGCCGTGTTGATGGCCGCGCCGAGGCCGGTGGTGACCCCGCAGCCGATCAGGGCGGCGATCTCGAACGGTACGTCGTCGGGGATCGGCACCGCGCAGCCCGCGCCGACGACGACCTCCTCGGTGAAGGTGCCGGTGCCCGCGAAGCCGAAGACATCGCCGCCGGGGCGCTTGAAGTTCGGGGTGCCCGCGTTCATGAAACCGGCGAGGCACAGCTGGGTCTGGCCGCGTTTGCAGGACGGGCAGTCCCCGCAGGCGGGCAGCCAGCAGACGAGGACCCGGTCGCCGGCGCTCAGCCCGGTCACCCCGTCGCCGACGTCGACGACCTCGCCCGCGCCCTCGTGGCCGGGGATGAAGGGGGCGGGCTGCGGGAGGACGCCGCTCATCGCGGAGACGTCCGAGTGGCAGAGGCCGGTGGCGCGGATGCGGAGCTTGACCTTTCCCGGGCCAAATCCCACCGCCTCGACGTCGTCGAGGACTTCGAGCTTCTCCTGGCCTATCTCGTGCAGTACGGCTGCGCGCATGGGTACGGCTCCCCTCACATCGTGATCTACATCAGGGTTCTGTTGTGCTCAGGAGTGTTCGACGACCGTGTCGGCGAGGACCGGCGCGTCGTCCCGCTCGGCGGCGGCGACCGTCACCTGGACGCGGCCGTCCCCGGTCCACATCCGGATACGGAGGGTCTCGCCGGGGAAGACCACGCCGGCGAAACGGGTGCGGTAGGCGGTGATCCGGGAGACGTCACCGTCCAGCAGGGTGTCGGTGACGGCCTTCAACGTCATGCCGTACGTGCACAGCCCGTGCAGGATCGGCCGGTCGAAGCCGGCCAGCTTCGCGAAGGCGGGGTCGGCGTGGAGCGGGTTCCAGTCCCCCGAGAGGCGGTAGAGCAGCGCCTGGTCCTCGCGGACGGCCCGCTCCACCGTGCGGTCGGGGGCCCGCTCCGGCGGGGCGAGGCGGTCGGAGGGGCCGCGTTCGCCGCCGAAGCCGCCCTCCCCCCGTACGAAGATCTGGGCGTCGTTGGTCCACAGCGGCCCGTCGCCGTCGCTCGCCTCGGTACGCAGCACGATGACGGCGGCCTTGCCCTTGTCGTACACCGCCGCGACCTTCGAGGTCTGCACGGCGCTGCCGGTCACCGGGATCGGGCGGTGGACGGTGACGGACTGTCCGCCGTGCAGGACCGCGGCGAGGTCCACGTCGATCCCCTGCGCCCCCATGCCGCCGAAGGCGGCCGTGCCGGCACCCGCGACGGTGGCGAAGCTCGGCAGTACCTGGAGCCGGGACTCCAGGGTGTAGCGCAGTTCGTCCGGGTCGGTGGCGGGGCTGCCCGCGCCGAGACCCAGGTGGTAGAGCTGGACGTCCTTGTGGTCCCAGCCGATCTCGGCTCGGCGGGGTTCGGCGGCGAGTGCCGCCCGGGCATCAATGGGCATGACGGAGCAGCTCCTTGATGGTCCTGGTCGGTGGGAAGACCTCGGCACGGCCGTCCGCACCGCCGGCCGCACCGAGGTCGTGCGGTGACCGGCAGGGCACGCCCTTCTAGAACGCGTTCTAGCCGATGGCCCATGTATAACGCAGGCCAAGGAAGTTGGGAAGACTGCTGACGTCTCGTCAGATCGATGCGATGGTCCGGGTCACCCCGCGGTCGGGGCCTCGACCGGAAGGTCCGCCGGCGGGCGGGGCCGGCGATGGTTCGGCAGCCAGATCAGCATCACGACCACCCCGGCCAGCAGGACCCCGGTCGCGGTGCGGAAGGCCAGCGCGTATCCGGCGGTGACCTCGGCCGCCTCACCGGAACCCGCGGTGCGCGCGGCGGCGACCGTGGAGAGCACCGAGAGGCCCAGCGCACCGCCCATGGTGCGGGAGGTGTTGACCAGGCCGGAGACGAGTCCGGCGTCCCCCGGGTCCGCGCCGGAGGTGGCGAGGGTGGCGAGCGGGGTGGAGGCGAGACCGGCCCCGGCCATCATCAGGACGCCGGGCAGACAGATCGCGGTGAGGTAGGAGCCCTCCACGCCCATCGTGGACTGCCAGCCGAAGCCCGCGGCCGTGATCAGGACCCCGGCGACGGCGAGGCTCTTCGCCCCGGCGCGCACCATGAGGCGGGGGGCCAGCTTGGAGCCGATGATGACGGCGGCCGAGGTCGGCATCAGCGCGAGACCGGCCTGCAACGGCGTGTACCCCAGGACGTTCTGGGCGTACACGGTCATGAAGTACCACATGGAGAAGGTGGCCGACCCCATGAGCAGCATCGACACGTTGGCCGAGGACACGGCCCGTACGGAGAACACGCGCAGCGGGATCAGCGGGACGGCGGCCCGCGCCTCGACCAGCACGAAGGCGGCCAGCAGCACGACCCCGGAGAGCAGCGGTACGAGGGTGGCGGCGGCCGTCCAGCCCTCGACCTCGGTCTGGACGATGCCGTACGCGACGGCGGCGAGGCCCGCGGTGACGAGGACCGCGCCCAGGAAGTCGATGCGGCGGCGGTCGCCCGCGCGGCCCTCGGTGATCCGCAGGGCGGCGGCGACCAGGACGATCGCGCCGATGGGCACGTTGATCAGGAGGACCCAGCGCCAGGAGAGGGCGTCGGTGAGGACCCCGCCGATGAGCCCGCCGGCCGCGCCGCCGCCGGCGCCGACCGCCATCCACGTGCCGATCGCCTTCGTCCGGGCCGGCCCTTCGGGCACCGCCGCGGTGAGGATGGTGAGGGTGGCGGGAGCCAGGACGGCGGCCCCGAGGCCCTGTGCGGCACGGGCGGCGAGGAGCTGCCAGCCCTCCTGGGCGAGGCCGCCAGCGAGCGAGGCGGCGGTGAAGACGCCGAGCCCGACGAGGAACATCAGCTTGCGCCCGTAGATGTCGGCGGCCCGTCCGCCCAGGAGCATGAACCCGGCGAACGCGATCGAGTAGGCGTTGACGACCCACTGGAGGCCCCCCGCGCTCAGCCCGAGGTCGGCCCGCATGGAGGGCAGGGCCACGTTGACGACGGAGACGTCGAGGACGACGAGGAACTGGCCGGTGCAGGCGGCGAGCACGACGGCCCAGGTCCTGGGACGTATTCGGGAGGTGGCCGGCGGGGCGGAGGCGGGCGCGGAGACGTCAGGCATGAACGTCATGGTCGCAGG
Source organism: Streptomyces sp. McG3 (assembly GCF_018619185.1). Lineage (GTDB taxonomy): Bacteria > Actinomycetota > Actinomycetes > Streptomycetales > Streptomycetaceae > Streptomyces. Next base: position 13,462 of record NZ_JAAXYC010000217.1, read on the forward strand.
CGGCGCGCGGCCCGTACATC
>NZ_JAAXYC010000218.1 GCF_018619185.1 Streptomyces sp. McG3
GGCCCTCGGCCGGTTCCTGGACGCGGCGGGGCGGGCGGGGCTGTGGGCGATCGTGCGGCCGGGTCCGTACATCTGCGCCGAGTGGGAGAACGGCGGCCTCCCGGTGTGGGTGACGGGCCGGTTCGGGCGCCGGGTGCGCACCCGGGACGCGGCGTACCGGGCGGTGGTGGAGCGGTGGTTCCGGGAGCTGCTGCCGCAGGTGGTGCAGCGGCAGGTGTCCCGGGGCGGCCCGGTGATCCTCGTGCAGGCGGAGAACGAGTACGGGAGTTACGGCAGCGACGCGGTGTATCTGGAGTGGCTGGCGGGGCTGCTGCGGCAGTGCGGGGTGACGGTTCCCCTGTTCACGTCGGACGGCCCGGAGGACCACATGCTGACCGGTGGTTCGGTGCCGGGGCTTCTCGCGACGGCGAACTTCGGTTCGGGGGCGCGGGAGGGGTTCGAGGTGCTGCGCCGGCATCGGCCGAGGGGTCCGCTGATGTGCATGGAGTTCTGGTGCGGCTGGTTCGACCACTGGGGGGCCGAGCCGGTGCGCCGGGATCCGGGGCAGGCGGCCGGGGCGCTGCGGGAGATCCTGGAGTGCGGGGCGTCGGTGAACATCTACATGGCGCACGGGGGGACGAACTTCGGTGGCTGGGCCGGGGCGAACCGGTCCGGCCCGCATCAGGACGAGTCGTTCCGGCCGACGGTGACGTCGTACGACTACGACGCGCCGGTCGACGAGTACGGGCGGGCCACGGAGAAGTTCCGGCTCTTCCGGGAGGTCCTGGAGGCTTACGCCGAGGGGCCGTTGCCCGCGCTGCCGCCGGAGCCGGTCGGGCTCGCCGGGCCGTTTCGGGTGGAGCTGGTGGAGTGGGCCGGGCTCGGGGACGTCCTGGCGGCGCTGGGCGATCCGGAGACGGAGTCGGGGGTGCCGCCGACGTTCGAGGAGCTGGGCGTGGACCGGGGGCTGGTGCGCTACCGGGTGGCGGTGCCGGGGCCGCGCCAGGCGTATCCGCTGGGGGCCTCGGGGCTGCGGGACCGGGCGGTGGTGTCCGTGGACGGGGTCCGGGCCGGGGTGCTGACCGAGGAGTCCGGCACGCTGCCGGAGCCGGTGGCGGGTCCTGCGGAGGTCGAGCTGTGGGTGGAGTCGCTGGGCCGGGTCAACTACGGGCCGCGCCTCGGCGAGCCGAAGGGTGTCACGGGCGGGGTGCTGCACGAGCGGCAGTACCTGCACGGGGTACGGGCCCGGGGGCTGCGGCTCGACGCGTTCGAGGCCGCGGACGCGGTGGCCGCGGTCCCGTTCGGGCCGGTGGAGGCCGCCGCCGGGGCGGGTGACGCGGGGCGGACGGGCCTGTTCCGGGGGACGTTCACCATCGAGGGGGCCACGGGCACTTCAGGCGCTTCAGGCCCTTCAGGCGCTTCAGCCGCCCCCAGCGCTCCCGGTGCCTCCGGCGTCGATCACGCGGGGCTCGAACTGCCGGGCTGGACGCGCGGGTTCGTCTGGGTGAACGGCTTCTGCCTGGGCCGGTACTGGTCGGCGGGCCCGCAGCGGACCCTGTACGTGCCGGGCCCGGTGCTCCGCGACGGCGCCAACGAGGTGTGGGTCCTGGAGCTGGAGGACGCGGGCGAGCCGGGTGTGGAGCTGGGTCCGGGGGCGCCCGCCGATACGGGCGCCCCCGGGGTGGTTCAGCCGTGATCACCGGCCGGACGTGCGGTGATCCGGTGGCCGGCCCGGACCGGGGTCCGGGCTCGGACCGGGGTCAGAGCGAGTCGGCCGCGGAGGCGATGTCGCCCGCGAAGTGCGAGACCTCGGTGTAGACGCCGGGGTAGTTCGGGCGGGCACAGCCCTGGCCCCAGCTGACGATGCCGACCTGGATCCACTCGTCTGCGTCGTCCTTGCGGAACATCGGGCCCCCGGAGTCGCCCTGGCAGCTGTCGACGCCGCCGGTGTCGAGGAGGCCGGCGCACAGCTCCTCACCCGGGACGAGGTCGCTGTAGGCGCTCTGGCAGTCGGCGTCGGAGACGAACGGGACGTCGGCCTTGAGCAGGTGACGCTGCTGGCTGCCGCCCTCGCGGTCGGCGCCCCAGCCCGCGACGGTGAAGGTGCCCTCGTCGTAGGTGCTGTCGGTGGCGATCTTCAGGGTGGGCTGGGCGATCGGCTGGGCGAGCTTGATCAGCGCCCAGTCCTTGCCGGTGCCGTTGTAGCCGGGAGCCTGGAGGACCTTGGTGGACTGGACCTCGACGGCGTCGGGGGACTGGAGGTCCGCGACGCCGCCGGTGACGGTGATGGAGGTGTCGTTGCCCGAACCGTCCACGCAGTGCGCGGCGGTGAGGACGATGTCCTGGGCGTAGAGCGCACCGCCGCAGCCCATGGACAGCCGGACCATGAAGGGGAACTCGCCCTGCTCGGCGCGTTCCCCGCCGACGATCGGCTGGGGGGCCGCGGAGGCGGGCTGGAGGCTGACGGTCGCGAGGGCGACGGCGGCCAGGGCGACGGAACACCTTTTCAGCGCGCTCAGAAGCTTCACGGAGTCCTACTTTCGTGGGGGGATTTCGTGTGGGGGGTTGCTGTGGGAGGTTGCCGTGCCGCGTTGCGGTGCAGGAGTCCCTGTACGAAGCGCTGGGCGGTGGTTTCCGCACAGCGGCGCCGCGTGGGGTCCTGCGGAAGTACAGGCGTACGGAAGTGCGGGCGTACAGAAATGCGGTCGTGCGGAGGTACGGAAGTGCTGTGGGTCGCGCGGTCCGGCACGCGTGTCCCGGCCGGGTGACGACCTCCGGCACCCAAGCCGAACTCGTCATGTACCCGACAAGAACGATCCGATTATCGGTGCCGGGTGACCGCTGCCACAAGGTGCACTTTTCGGCCAAGATCGTCGGGACGCATTCGGGACCCCCTCCCCGGCCCGGCATACAGTGGAGGTCCGTCGACCGTCACGGATGGGGGGTTCCGACGTGGCGAACGGCCCTCCGGGCGCACCCGTCGTCCATGGCTTTCCACATCTGGACACGGTCCGCTCCGCCATCACCGCGCTCTACCGGCGGCTCTCCGCGGACGGCGTCCACGCCTATGCCGCCAGCCTCCCGCCCGCCGACGCCGCGTTCGGGGACCAGGACGATCTGCACCTGGGGGCCCAGCGGGTGGCGCGCTCCCTGGTCCAGCACCTCCACCTGCCCGAGGCCCGCATGATCGTCGGCTTCCGGGCGATGGAGCACGCGGCGAGCGTGGAACTGACCGCCGGACCCGAGTACTTCATCGAGCTCAACGACCGCTTCCGCACCCACCGCAGGGACATCGGAGCGGCGCTCGCGCACGAGGTCACCCATGTGCTGCTGCACCGGCTCGGCCTGGAGTTCCCCGGCACCCGCGCCAACGAGATCCTGACCGACACGACGACGGCCTACCTCGGCGCGGGCTGGCTGCTGCTGGACGCGTTCCGGGAGGACGCCACGTCGCGGCAGAAGCTCGGCTATCTCACCCCCGAGGAGTTCGGATACGTCCTGGCCAAGCGGGCGTTCGCCTTCGGCGAGGACCCCTCCCCGTGGTTCACCAGCCCCCAGGCGTACACCGCGTACACCAAGGGGCGGGAGCGGGCGCTGCACGATCTGCGCAGACCCCCGCTGACCGCCGCGGGCTGGGCGGGCCGCCGCCGGTACGCCAAGGACCGGCGGTACGCCCAGGACCACCCCGGCGCCGGCGCGGACCCGAACGTCCCGTACGCCTTCGAGGCCGAAGGCCGGAACCTGCGCGTCTCGTTCCCCTGTCCCACCTGTCACCAGCGCATCCGGGTCCCCGTCCGGGGCCGGTTCACCGCGCGCTGCGGGCTGTGCCGGACCGCCCTGGAATGTGACACCTGAGCGTCGTTCCGGCCACCGTAGGATCGAAGCATGACGAACGAGCCGATCAGGGACGAACTACGCCTGTTCGACGCGCTGTACGAGGACGAGAACGCGGTCGTACGGGCGCTGCGCTCGGGCGCGCGGGCCGAGTCGAGCGACGAGGAGGGCACGACGGCGCTCTATCTGGCGTCGGTGCAGGACCGGCTGGAGGCGGTGCGCCTGCTGCTCGCCGGCGGGGCGGACCCTAACCGGGCGAGCGGCCCGGAGGCGAGCGACCTGCCGCTGTGCGGCGCGGCGTGCGGTGGGCACACCGAGGTGGTGGAGGCGCTGCTGTCCGCCGGGGCCCGGCCGGATCTGCGCGAGGAGTTCGGTTTCACCGCGCTGCGGTGGGCGGTCGGTCTGGGGCACGCCCCGACGGTGGAAGTGCTCCTGGCCCGAGGCGCGGACCCGTTGCTGCCGGGCCCGCGGGGCGAGGCGATGCTGGTCCTGGCGGCGCAGCGCGGATCTCGGCGGACGGTACAAGCGCTGCTCGCGCACGGTGCGGGGGCGGCGGGGCAGGAGTCCGTGGTCGCGCTCGCGCTGGCCGAGGCACGGCGCATCGCCGCCCTCGATCCGGAGCGGGAGTTGCGGCGGCGGCTGGAGGAGTCGTACGGCTCGGAGATCGAGACGGTGACGCTCCGCGACCGCAGGGACGGCGAGGAGACGATGGCGGTGGAAATGCTCCGGGACGGGGTGCCGTCGGCGGGCGCGGACCAGCACACGGGCCACGGGGAGATCGTGGCCCTGCTGGGCGGGCCGTCGTAGTCGCTACCGGGCTCCCGGCCGGCCGCGCTCCCAGGCCGCACGGGTGAGCACGTACTCGACCTCGCCGTACTCGGAGCCCTCGATGGCCTCCGGCCAGTCCTCGGTGTAGGCCCGCAGGAGGGTCAGTCCCGTCTTCTCCATCACGCGCCGGGACCCCGTGTTGACCGCCATGGTGTTGGCGGTGACCCGCTGGACCCCGAGGTCGGCGAACCCCTTGTCGACCAGGGCCCGCGCGCCCTCGGTGGCGTAACCGCGGCCCCAGGCGGCCCGGTTCAGCCGGTAGCCGAGTTCGGCGACGGCGGGGTCGTGGTCATCCAGCGGCCGGAGCTCGAACCAGCCCAGAAAGGCTCCGGTGTCCTTCTCCCGCGCGACCCAGAAGCCGCGGGTTCCGGTGCACGGGTGGTCGTGGAGGAGCCTCGGCAGGGTCCGGTCCCGGATGTCCTCGGAGCTCGTCGGCCGGCCGCCGTTGATGTACCGCATGACGGCGGGGTCGTTGTCGAGGGCGAGCAGGTCGGGGGCGTCGGCGGCCGTGACCGGGCGCAGGACGAGCCGGTCGGTCTCCAGGAAGGTGCGCATACGGCGATCCTCACCGCCGGCCGCCGGGTCGCGCCACCCGATATGCGCGCGGGTGTCAGCGGTCCGGGCCGGGCCACGCGAGCCCGGCATGATCCAAGCGAGAGGCCCTGGGCCCTGTCGTCGAACTGCCGTTGTCGCCCGGAGGGCGGCCCTGCGCGGCCAGGTGCGTGCTCTCGGTGTGCCGGGCGCGGGTCCTCGTACCGGACGTACCCGGGCCTGCGCCCGGTGCGGCGGGAGCGCGTGCGTGGCGCCGCGGGGCAGGCGGCAGTCTGACGACAGGGCCTAGACCAGGTCCAAGCGCTGGATCCGTTCCCGGCCGTGGATCAGGAACGTCAGACCTTCCGGGCTGCGCAGCCGCACGATGCGGCGGGCGCCTTCTCCGGCGAGGGTGACGAGGTCCGGCCCGTGGGCGCGGGCCCGGCGGATCACCTCGTCCGGATCGTCCACGGCGAGGGCCAGCTCCCACCGGGGTGCGGAGCCGCCGGTGGTGTCCGCACCGGTGCCGGCCACGCCGGGACCGGGCTCCCGGAAGGCCGCCCGGCCGAGGGGCGTGCCGGTCGTCCTGGCGTAGAACTCCCGGGCCCGCTCGGGGTCTTCGCAGGCCAGGACCGCCTGGTGGGGCGTGCCCTCCGCCGTGGCGGAAACCGGCCACCCGGCGAACCCTCGCGGCCGCCAGAGGGAGAGGACGGCGCCCACCGGGTCGATCAGCGTGGCGATCCGGCCCTGGTCCCCCGCGTCGAACGGCGGGACGACGACCTGCGCCCCGTTCGCCACCGCCTGAGCCGTACGGCGGTCCACGTCGTCGACCGCGAGGTAGTAGGCGATGTGCGGAGGCGTACCGGGCGGGTACACCGGCTGGGCGAGATCGCTCACCCCGCCGATCCGGTCGCCCCCGGCCGAGATCTTGACGGCCCGCCGCCAGTCCTTCTCGTCCACGGCGAAGTCCCAGCCCAGCACCGAGGAGAAGAAGGCCGCGGTGCCGGACGGATCGCGGGTCTTGAGGTCCATCCAGCAGAACTCGTTCATCGGGCCGTGCCGCGTCATCGTGTGCACCTCCGGTGTCCCCTGCTGGATACCGGGCGCCCGTGAGGGTGCGCAAGCGGGTTTCCCGCGCCGTACGGGACGGGCTGGGCGCGATGCCGCGGTACGCGGGCCGTACGCGATCGGCGGGCGCGGTCCCGGGGCACGGGCAACGGCACAGGGCACGGGTCGCGGGGAACCCGGCATGACCGGCAGGGCGCCCTCAGAACGCCCCGTGGACCCGTCCCGGCTCCTCCGCGTCCGCCAGCAGCCGGCGCACCGTTACGCCCGCCTCGGCCGGGGACCTGCGCGCTCCCCGGTCGTCGGTGGGGCCCGGGCGCCAGCCCTCCATGACGGTGATGCGGCCCGCCTCGGCCTCGAAGACACGGCCCGTCACCCCCTCGCTCGCGGCGGAGCCGAGCCAGACGACGAGGGGCGAGACGTTCGCGGGGGCCATGGCGTCGAACTCCCCCGCCCCCGGGGCCGCCATCGCCTCGGCGAAGGTCCGCTCGGTCATCCGGGTCCGGGCGGCCGGGGCGAGGGCGTTGACGTGGACCCCGTACCGGCCCAGCTCGGCCGCGGCGACCAGGGTCAGGGCGATGATTCCGGCCTTGGCCGCCGCGTAGTTGCCCTGGCCGACGCTGCCGAGGAGTCCGGCCCCGGAGCTGGTGTTGATCACCCGGGCGGCCGGCGTGCGGCCCGCCTTCGTCTCGGCGCGCCAGTGGGCGGCAGCGTGCTTGAGGGGCAGGAAGTGGCCTCTGAGATGGACCCGCATCACCGCGTCCCAGTCGTCCTCGTCCAGGTTGACGAGCATCCGGTCGCGCAGGAAGCCCGCGTTGTTGACCAGGGTGTCGAGGCGGCCGAAGGCGTCCACGGCGGTGGTGACCAGGGAGGCCGCGCCCTCGGCCGTGGCGATGTCGCCGCCGTGGACGACGGCTTCGCCGCCCGCCGCCACTATCTCGTCGACGACCGCCCTGGCCGGGCCGGCGGAGCCCCCGTCCCCGTCGGGTGCGACGCCGAGGTCGTTGACGACGACGCGCGCCCCTTCGGCGGCGAAGGCCAGCGCGTGGGCCCGGCCGAGCCCCCGGCCCGCGCCCGTGACGGCGACGACCCGGCCCGCGCAGAGTCCGGCAGTGGGTGCGGTCATCTCAACCCCCTGGGAAGTGGCTGTGGTTGGCGGACAGGGATGCGACTGCTACCGTCCACCTAACAAATGTTTGGTGGAAAGGTAGCTGATCCTCCGATGACTGTCTCCACCGCGTGTCCCGCCGACGGCATCCGCGTCGTCACCGTCGACCGGCCGCCCGTCAACGCCCTTCCGGTGCACGGCTGGTACGAGCTGGCCGACGCGGTCCGGTCGGCGGGCCGCGACCCGGAGGTGCGCTGTGTCGTCCTGGCCGCCGCCGGGCGCGGCTTCAACGCGGGCGTCGACATCAAGGAGTTGCAGCGCGATACGGGGCACGAGGCCCTGATCGGCGCCAACCGTGGCTGCGCCGAGGCGTTCGCCGCGGTGTACGCCTGCGAGGTCCCGGTCGTCGCGGCGGTACAGGGGTTCTGCCTGGGCGGCGGCATCGGCCTCGTCGGGAACGCCGACGCGATCGTCGCGAGCGAGGACGCGGTCTTCGGCCTGCCGGAGCTGGACCGGGGCGCGCTCGGGGCCGCGACCCACCTGGCACGGCTGGTTCCGCAGCACCTGATGCGCACGCTGTACTACACCTCCCGCACCGTCACCGCGGCCGAGCTGCTCGCCCACGGTGCGGTCTGGCGGGTGGTCCCGTCCCGCGAACTGATCGACGCGGCGCTGGAACTGGCGACCGAGATCGCCGCCAAGGACGGCCATCTGCTGCGGCTCGCGAAGGCCGCACTGAACGGCATCGACCCCGTCGACGTCCAGCGCAGCTACCGCTTCGAGCAGGGGTTCACCTTCGAGGCGAACCTCGCCGGGACCGCCGCCCGGGTCCGCGACACCTTCGGCAAGGAGGCCTGAACCGTGACCACTCCCCCTCATCCGCGCGACAAGACGATGACGCCCGAGGAGGTTGTCGACCGGCTGAGCAGCGGCATGACGATCGGGATCGGCGGCTGGGGGTCGCGCCGCAAGCCGATGGCCCTGGTCAGGGCGCTGCTCCGGTCGCCCGTCACCGATCTCACGGTGATCTCCTACGGCGGCCCGGACGTGGGGTTGCTGGCCGCGGCGGGCCGGATCGCCCGTCTGGTCACGGCGTTCGTGACGCTCGACTCCATCCCGCTGGAGCCGCACTACCGGGCGGCCCGGCAGCGCGGGGCGTTCGCGCTGACGGAGATCGACGAGGCGATGTTCATGTGGGGACTGCACGCGGCGGCGAACCGGCTGCCGTTCCTGCCGGTTCGCGCGGGCATCGGCTCGGACGTGATGCGGGTCAACCCCGAGCTGCGCACGGTGACGTCGCCGTACGAGGACGGCGAGGAGTTCGTGGCGATGCCGGCCCTGCGGATGGACGCGGCGCTGGTCCACCTCAACCGGGCGGACCGGCTCGGCAACGGCCAGTACCTGGGCCCCGACCCGTACTTCGACGACCTCTTCTGCGAAGCGGCGGACGCGGCCTACGTCTCCTGCGAACGCATCGTGAGTACAGGGGAGTTGACCGAGAACTCCACTGCCCCGCAGACCCTCCTCGTCCAACGGCACTCGGTCACCGGTGTCGTGGAGACGCCGGGCGGGGCGCACTTCACGTCCTGCGTACCCGACCACCCGCGTGACGAGCCGTTCCAGAAGGCGTACGCGGCCGCTGCGGCGGACCCGGCGGCCTGGGCTGATTTCGCCGCCCGTTTCCTGCCGCCGGACGGCGACGAGAAGGGCTACCGGCAGGCGGTCCGCACCTGGCACGAGGAGCAGAAATGAACGCGTCCGCGACCGGAGGCATCACCCGTGCCGAGCACTGCGTGATCGCGTGCGCGGAGGCGTGGCGGGGCGACGGCGAGATCCTGGCCAGCCCCATGGGCGCCGTGCCGTCGGCCGGGGCACGGCTGGCCCGGCTGACCTTCGCGCCCGACCTGCTGCTCACGGACGGCGAGGCGACGCTCGTCGGCCCGGACGGTGAGACGGAGGGCTGGCTCCCCTACCGCAGGCATCTGGCGCTGGTGACCGGCGGGCGGCGGCACGTGATGATGGGCGCGAGCCAGATCGACCGCTTCGGCAACCAGAACATCTCCTGCATCGGCGATTGGGACCAGCCCTCCCGCCAGTTGCTCGGGGTCCGTGGTGCACCCGTCAACACCCTGAACAACCCGGTGAGTTACTGGATCCCCCGGCACTCCCCCCGGGTCTTCGTCGAACGCGTCGACATGATCTGCGGGGTCGGCCACGACAGCGCGCGGGCGGCGGGCCCGTCGGCCACCCGCTTCCACCGCATCCCCCGTGTCGTCAGCGATCTCGGGGTCTTCGACTTCGCGACGCCCGACCGTTCGATGCGCCTCGCCTCGGTCCACCCCGGCGTCACGGTGGACCAGGTCCGCGAAGCGACGGGTTTCGCGCTCACGGTCCCGGACGACGTCCCGTACACCCGCGATCCCTCCCCCACCGAACTAGCCCTGATCCGTGAGGTCGTCGACCCGGCCCGCACCCGGGACCGGGAGGTCCGGTCCTGATGCGCACCGCCCTGACCGACCTCGTCGGCGTCCGGCACCCGATCGTGCAGACCGGAATGGGCTGGGTGGCGGGCCCCCGCCTGGTCACCGCGACCGCGCGGGCCGGGGCGCTCGGCATCCTGGCGTCGGCGACCATGTCACCGGACCAGCTGCGTTCGGCCGTACGGGAGGTGAAGTCCCGGACCGACGCGCCGTTCGGGGTGAATCTGCGGGCGGACGCGGGGGACGCCCGGGAGCGGGTCCGGATCATGGTCGAGGAGGGCGTGCGGGTGGCGTCGTTCGCGCTCGCCCCGTCGAAGGAGCTGATCGCGGAGCTGAAGGACGCGGGCGTGGTCGTCGTGCCGTCGGTGGGGGCCCGGCGGCACGCGGAGAAGGTCGCGGCGTGGGGCGCGGACGCGGTGATCGTGCAGGGCGGCGAGGGCGGCGGCCACACCGGCGAGGTCGCCACCACGGTGCTGCTGCCGCAGGTCGTCGACGCGGTGGACATCCCGGTGGTCGCGGCGGGCGGCTTCCACGACGGCCGGGGCCTGGTGGCGGCGCTGGCGTACGGGGCGGCGGGCGTCGCGATGGGCACCCGGTTCCTGCTGACCTCGGACTCGACGGTCCCGGACGCGGTGAAGGCCCGCTATCTGGCGGCGACCGCCAAGGACATCACCCTCACGAGGGCGGTGGACGGCCTCCCGCACCGGATGCTCCGTACGGAGATGGTGGCGGAACTGGAGGGTGCGGGCCGGCTGCGCTCCCTGTACCGGGCGCTGCGCCGGGCGTCCGGCTTCCGCCGGATCTCCGGCCTGAGCTGGCCGGGCATGGTCCGCGACGGCCTGGCGATGCGGCACGGCAAGGGGCTGAGCTGGAGCCAGGTGCTGCTGGCGGCGAACACCCCGATGCTGCTGAGGGCGTCCATGGTCGACGGTCGCACGGACCTCGGCATCATGGCCTCGGGCCAGGTCGCGGCCCTGATCGAGGACCTGCCGAGCGTGGCGGAACTGGTGGACCGGATCGTGGCCGAGGCCGAGACGGCTCGCGCGCTTCTGGCCGGCCTGGCCCAGCCGCATGGGCCCGGGCCCGGGCCCATATCCAGCCCGTCCGGCGTTTGAGGACAAGACCTCGGCCACATCGGCCCGGGGCTTTCGGGGCTCTGCCCCGGACCCCGGTCCTCCATCGCCGGACGGTTTGAGGTGGCCCAGGACCTCAACCGCCGTCCGGCGATGGAGGGACCCGGGGCCCCTCCATCGCCGGACGGCTGGAAATGATGGCCCTACGCGGCCCGGCGCCCCCGTGCGGGTGCGCCGGAGCGGCCTGCGCCGCCGGCGCGCGCCGCGCCGTTACCGGAGCGCGTGGCACCGCCCGAGCGCGCCGCGCCGCCACCCGCACCGCCGGCACCGGCGCCCGCGCCGGATCCGCGCCGCCCGCGCCCCCGGCTGCCGGAGCGCACCGCTCCCCCGCCGGAACCCGCCGCACCGCCCGACCGGGTCCGCTGCTTCGGCGGAGTCGGCTGCGGCACCTCGATCACGATCGCGACGCCCGAGGGCTCGCGGGCCCCCGTGATCCGGCCCAGTTCCGCGTCACTGGAGGTGACACGCGTGGTGCGGGGCGCGATGCCGGCGTCCTGCATCAGCCGGGTCATCTCGCGCTTCTCCTCGGGCAGCACCAGCGTGACGACGCTGCCGGACTCCCCGGCGCGCGCCGTGCGCCCGCCGCGGTGGAGGTAGTCCTTGTGGTCGGTCGGCGGGTCCACGTTGACGACCAGGTCGAGGTCGTCGACGTGGATGCCGCGGGCCGCGACGTTCGTCGCGACGAGCGCGGTGACCTGCCCGTTCTTGAACTGGTCGAGCGTCCGGTTGCGCTGCGGCTGCGAGCGCCCGCCGTGCAGGGCGGCCGCCCTGACACCGCTGGCGAGCAGGCGCTTGGCGAAGCGGTCGGCGGCACGCTTGGTGTCGACGAACATGATCACCCGGCCCTCGCGGGCGGCGATCTTCGTGGCGACGGCCTTCTTGTCGGTCTCGTCCAGGACGTGGAGCACGTGGTGCTCCATCGTGGTGACCGCCCCGGCGGACGGGTCGACGGAGTGCACGACCGGGTCGGTGAGGAACATCTTCACGAGCCGGTCGATGTTCTTGTCGAGGGTCGCGGAGAACAGCATCCGCTGCCCGTCCGTCTCGACCTGCTTGAGCAGGGCGACGACCTGCGGCATGAAGCCCATGTCGGCCATCTGGTCGGCCTCGTCGAGGACGGTGATGGAGACCTCGTCCAGGCGGCAGTCGCCGCGCTCGATGAGGTCCTTGAGCCGGCCCGGGGTGGCGACGAGCACTTCGGCGCCGCGCCGCAGGGTGGCGGACTGCTTGGTGATCGACATGCCGCCGACGACGGTGGCGAGCCGCAGGTTCACAGCGGTCGCGTACGGGGTCAGCGCGTCGGTGACCTGCTGGGCCAGCTCGCGCGTCGGCACGAGGACCATGGCGAGCGGGGCGCGCGGCTCGCTGCGGCGTCCGGCGGTGCGGGCCAGCAGCGCCAGGCCGAAGGCGAGCGTCTTGCCGGAGCCGGTGCGTCCGCGGCCGAGGATGTCGCGGCCGGCCAGCGAGTTCGGCAGGGTCGCGCCCTGGATCGGGAAGGGCTCGGTGACGCCCTGCGCGGTGAGGGTCTTCAGCAGCCCGGCGGGCATGTCCAGGTCGGCGAAGGCGTCGACGGCGGGCAGCGCGGGGGTCACGGTCTCCGGCAGGGCGAACTCGCCCTGCGGCGGGGTGGCGCGACGGCGGGCCGGGGGCTTGGAGCCGCCCTGGACCTTGGAGCGGGGTGCGCCGCCCCGGCCGTTCGCGGGAGCCTGGGTGCCGGCGCCCTGGCCGCGGCCTCGGCCACGGGCCGGTCGCGAGCGGGGGGTGCGGTCCTGGCGTTCGGAGCTGGTCATACGGAATTGCCCTCCTGGGGGATTCCTGGGCAACTGCCGAGTGGGTTTACTGCGATGTGCCGGCCCGACCGTCTGTGATGCGCCCCCAGGATGTGCGCACGAAACGGGTTTTTGCTCGGACAGCACAAACCGGGGCCCGCACCTTCACGGTGCGGGCCCCGGTCAGCGAGGTACGCGTCCGGCAATTAGGCCGGGACGATGTTCTCCGCCTGCGGGCCCTTCTGGCCCTGCGTGACGTCGAAGGAGACCTTCTGGCCCTCCTGGAGCTCACGGAAGCCCGAGGTGGCGATGTTGGAGTAGTGGGCGAAGACGTCGGCGCCGCCGCCGTCCTGCTCGATGAAGCCGAAGCCCTTTTCCGAGTTGAACCACTTCACGGTTCCAGTAGCCATGTCATTCTCCTAAAAGAGGTGCAGTGCCGAGAATCCGCACTTTACAGATTCCAAGTCGCCGCATTGAGCCCCACCCGGAGAAAGCCGGAAAACAATAAAGCGCCTGAGGAAGCATTCCCGTCAGGCGCACATAAAGTTCATGGGTACCAAAACTGCAACGGGAAACACCCTAGCACGTCCTCTCCTCCGGCGGCGGGGCGCGCCGCACCGCCGGAGGGAGAGCTTGGCTGACCCTGTCTATTATACACATCTCCGAG
>NZ_JAAXYC010000219.1 GCF_018619185.1 Streptomyces sp. McG3
GTTCGGGTGGCTGCGCATGGTCCTTGACGGCAGGTTCCATCAAAGGGCTGGTGGTCTTCACCGCTGGTCCGCCTCGTCAGGATCCAGTGCCGTTGTTGCGGGGGCGCGGGAGGCGCTTTCGGGGCGAGCGGGCTTGCTGCTCCGCGCGGATGTCGAGCTGGATGCCGGCCAGGAGCCGTTTGGTGATCTTTTCGCTGCCGTCGAGGAGGGCGGTGAGGGCGGCTTCACGGATGAGGTGGGAGAGGCTTCCCATGACTCCGCCGGTGCGCTGGTGGAGGTAGTCGGCGTGCCGGGCCAGAGTGCCCCCGGTGTGGTGGCGCAGGTGCAGGGCGTTCTCCATGTCGGTGACCAGGTCCAGCCAGGTCGCGCGCTGTTCGGCGCTGCCGCAGGACAGCGCGGTGTTGCGGACCAGGGTAAAGCGGCCTGCCAACTGTGTGCCGCGCGGCCCGTTCAGCAGGGGGGATGCCTCGACGTCGACGCCTGCGTAGACGAACGTCGCCGGGATCCTCTCGCCGAGGTGCTTCATCTGGTCGGAGGTCTCCGCGCCGGCCCGGGTGCGGGTGTCGAGCAGGTGGACGTCGTCGACGAGGACCAGCGCGGTGCCCAGCTGGCACAGCAGGTGGCAGACGGCGTCGGTGATCTGCGCCTGGTTCATCCGGGCCGCGATGGGTATGCCGAGGAACCGGGCGAACTCCGATACCAGCATCTTGGGAGTGGAGGCGGGCGGCACCGCCAGGAACACCACGGGCAGCCGGTCGGTGCGGCCGGGGTGGCGGCGCTGCTCGGCGAGCTCGAAGGTGCGGCCCATTTCCAGCAGGGTGGTGGTCTTGCCGGTGGTGGGCGGCCCGGACACGATAAGCCCGCGGCGCGCGGTGCCCTGTTGGCGGCGGTTGAGGAGCATAAGCCGCCGTACCGACAGCGAGATGCGCTGCATCGCCGGGGTGGTCAGGACGACGAACCGGGAGTGGTAGTCCAGGCGTTCCTCAAGCGACCAGTCCTCGTCCCCGGTGGGCGGGGGCTGCAGTGGGGGAGTGCCGACGAACTGCTGCCAGCCCTCCCGTGTGGTCGGCGGCGCATACGCCGCGATCTGCTGCTCCTCGTCCGGGACGGGACCGGCTTCGGCGAGTGCTACCACTGGGTTGCCTCCTGGCGGGCGTCGTAGATCCGCGACGGGCGGGGGACTGCGGCCCGCCCGGATGGCTGTTCGTCTCCGGCGGGGCCGTCGCCGGCATCGTCTGATGTGCCGAGAGGGTCTTCGTCCTCGTCCCAGCCGTCCTCGAACTCTTCATCGTCAGGCTCATCCAGGCCTGCTGGGGTGAAGGCGCCGACCAAGCCGTAGGAGAGGGTCGGGGCGGTGAGGGGGTCGGGCGGCTCCTGCTGGTTTGGGGCGGGCCCGGCGAGGGAGGCTGCGGCGCTGGCGCGTGCCGCGATGGTCCGCTCGCGGCGGGTGCCTTCCCCGTTGCCGGCCCGCCGCAGGAGGCGGTCCAGGGCCTGGGCGAGCTGTTGTTCGTGCTCGTCGCGGTCGCCGCGGCGCTCGACGGTCGCGCGGATGTGCCGCCAGGTGAAGTCGGTGAAGGGCAGGCTGACCCGCTCCTTGTGGATCCAGGGCACCTCCTCCCAGCCGCCAGGCAGCCGCACCCAGATCTGCTGGGGGTCATAGGGGTTGTGGTGCACCTCCCACATCCCGTCCGGGGCCGTCGACTGAACCCGCGGTGCGGGTTGAGGACCTCGTGGTCGTAGGTGCGGTAGTCGAAGCGGATGCCGTAATCGTTGATGCCCAGCCGCTTGACCGGCATGAGCTCGACGTAGTCGTCTTCGCTGAGCAGCACCGGCACATAGCCGGTCACGCCGACCAGCGCGGCCCACATCTCGTTCGGCGACACCGCGAGCTTCGGGGCCAGAGGATGACGCAGGGATGCGTGCCGACGGTGCTGCCAGTCTGCGACCAGCCACTCGTCCAGCAGGTCCTGCACCTGCGGCAGCGTCCAGAACGCCTCGTCCTCGACGTGAGAGCCGCGCTGAGTGACGTCGGAGCCGGTGTAACCGGCCACGTACTGGGAGAACCGGTCGCCGATGGTGCGGAACATCCGCTCGACATGTCCCTTGGCCGGACCGTTGGCCGGCGGCGCCGGCTGCACCGACACCCCCAGGCTGTCGCACGCCGCGACGAACGAGGCGGAGACGAACACCCGGCCCTGGTCGACGACCACCGTCTCCGGCATGATCACCGGACGAGCCGCCGCCCCCTCCAGCCGCGCGTCCAGATACACCAGCCGCGCGTAGGGGATGACCGACCGCGACATCGCCAGCGCATCTTCCCACCCAGGGCGCATCCGCATGGGCGTCACCATCTGCGCCAGCAGAATCGCCGCGTCCACCGACCCTGTGCCCATCGGCCGCAGAACGGTCGCACAGATACTGCGCGTCGCCACGTCCAGCGCGATCGTCAACTCGGCCTTACCCACCACCCCGTCGGCCAGGACCACCATCACGTCCAAAGGCGTGCTGTCCAGCATCACCAGCCCACCGGGCCGCAACGCCACCGTCGGGGTGAACGGCGGAGCCGGCCGTGAGGAATGACGGCGCCGCTGTGCCGCCGTCCCCAGCAGTCCCTGGCGATCGGCGAGGGCGTGCACCAGCCGGTTGAACGTCGAGGCTGGCGGTACCTTCACCACCCCCACGCCGTGGGTGTCCTCCAGGATCCAGCCGACGGTGCGCCGCAGCCGGCTCAGCGTCCCGGTCGATCGTTTCCGCTGCGCCTGCAGTGCTTGCTCGATCGCGGCGATCACCCGCTCGTCGGCGCGTCCCACTGGTGAGCGGCGGCGGGCGGCCCGGCCGTCCACCAGCCCCCACAGGCCGTACTCCCGGTAGCGAGCCCGCATCCGCCGCACCGTTACCGCACTGGCCGTCTGCCCGGCCGCCGTCAGCTCGGCGGCCTTGGTTGCCTCCCGCTTCGCCATGGTGCGCCGGGCCGGATCGTACTCGGCCCGCGGCACCTGGCCCTGTCCCGGAACGGGGTACCCGGTCTCCACCTCGCGCACGTGCCGCTCCCAGGCGTACGCCTGCTCGCGCACGTGCTCCGGCAGTTCCTCCAGGAGCCCGAACGGCGGCACGCTGCGCCGCGGGGCGCCCACCACTTCGAAGTCGGGGTCGGCGAAGAGGTAGTTCACCAGGACCGTGGCGACGGAGTTGTCCGCGTCGATCAGCTTTACGGACAGGCCTTCCAGCATGACGACCGTCCAGGTCCGCTTCGCGAAGCGCACCTGAGCTCCGGGCTCCAGTACCGTGCCGCTCATCCCTGCCCCCGCCCTCGGGCAACCGCCGTCACGGTCACCCGCTCGTGCAGGGGCACGCCGAGTGGAGCCGACAAGTCGCTGTGCCACAGTGCGTGGAAGACCACCGGGAAGACCTGGATTGGGTTGCCAAGTTCATACACCCCCTCGATCAGGGGCCGCGGCAGCCGGAATGCCTCGGCCGCGCGCCTGGCCAGCTTTCCGCCCTTGCAGCGGGGGTGCCGGTACCCGGCCAGCCAGCGCAGATTGGCCGCCAGAACCGAATCCGGGGGCCGCAGAACCCGGTACTGCCACCCCACCGCCGCGGCGGCAGCCTCCATCACCGCCGCCCGGCAGGCCAGGCGCGGAGAGATGTCGCCGTGCCCTGCGCAGTCCGCAAGCAGACCCCTGCCGTCCGCGAGCCGGGCCATCAGATGCGGTGCGTGCCGCACCCAGCCTCCGTCTCGCCCACGCCAGGTGAGTTCCACCGGGCGGCACACAATGGCCACCACGCGAGGGTCATGGTCCAGCAGCATCACCTGGGTCCGCATCACCCCGGACGCATAGTGCACCAGCCGCCCGTCGGTCGCCGACCACCACCCCGGCGCCATCCGCTTGCCATGCCGCACAGGGAAACGGCGCACCGGGCCGCACTCCTCCCAGCAGACACCACGTGCGGCCTCCGCCCACGGCATCCGCCGCTCGGTCCCCGCCTGGTCGATGAACCGAGCTATCAGCCCGTCGCCGATCCCGACCGGCAACTCCGCGGCCTCCTCAGCATCGTCCGGCATCCCGTCCGACGTCCCGGCAGAGCGACCGGGCGCGCGAACCGGCTCACGGACCGCCGCGAGCGGCAGCGGGTCGCATCCTCCGCCCGCCGGACCAGATGCCCGAGGACCGGCCTCCGCAGCGCTGTGCGCTCCCGCGATCTGCCGTGGTGGCGGGGGCAAACCGGGGCCGCCGGATGCCGGCGGGTGGTGCCTGTCGATCATGCGCTCCAGTCAAGCGTGCCCGGCTCGCGCGTACGACCTGAATCGGCCAATTTCCGCCACCCGGGCGGTCCTGGTTCGCCCAGTGTTGTTGATGACGGCCCGCATCCTACGGCGGTGTCAGTGCAGACCCTTGCCCCACGCACGCCGTTCGCCGCTGGCGGCCGGGTGCGGGCGGTGGCCACCCGGGTGGTGCGTGCGGTGGCTCGTCGACTGTGACCTCACGTCCCGCGTTACAGCTTCGTCGAGCCCCTGCTTCCGTTAGCCGGTCCCGTCCCCTGGGTCAGGCGCTGCATCACGTCAGAGGGCCGGGTCAAGGTCGCCGCGAGTGCAGCGAAGAAGCTTGCGAACTCGTCCATGGCGGCTTCCCTACTGCGCCGCCAGTCTTCAAGGGCGTGGCAGAAGTCCCGCTGAACGAGCGGTGAGATGCCGTGCAAGTGGTGCGCGGAGAGCTCGGCGACGACCTGCTCCCACAGGGCCCATTCCCCCTCGACGGCCGTTGTCGACGGTGTGACACCGGTACGTTCGGACATCCTGCGTCGTAGAGCTTGCAGGGGGCTGTCCCTGACCTGTAGCTGCTCGCGTGCTGCCGCTTGCAGACTGTCGAGCTCAGCCTCCAGTTCGCGGAGCCGCTGGGACAGCGCCGGTGGTTGCGGTGCTGCCAGGTCGGTGACCGGAAGCGGAACCACCTGGAGCGAACGGATTGCTCGCGGGTGGATGGCGAGCGACAGCGAGCCGATGGCTTCGTGGGTGTTGAGGTAGCGGAGGGCATCGAGCCCAAGAGCCTGTAGTTCGTCCAGACTGATCTGCGAAGCCGGCTCGTTGTTCTCCTCCCGGTAGCCGTCGTTGATGCGCCCGGCGCTGATACCGAGGGAGACTCGGTACAGGTAGAACGAGGACGTGGCATCGTCCTGATCGCGCATCCGGCGCAGCATGTTCTCTACGGCGGCCTCGTATGTGCCGACGTGGAGAGCCTTGGCGCGCTCGATGTGGGTTCCGTAACGGTGTCCGAGGCGCAGCTCAGCTTCCCGGACCCGTGCAGCGAACCTGCTGGTGTAGTCGGGCGACGGCCAGTCGGGCGATGTACTGGAGTGATACCAGGCGAACCGGGCGACCGCAGAGTTGTCGAGGGCGGGATCATGTCGGTCACGGATCCCGGCGACGGCGCGCCCGTAATGGATCGAGGTACCACAGTGGCTGCACGCAATCCGGGCGTCGAGTGACTCGCGCTCGATGTAACCGGCGGCGGAGAGATCGGACAGTTCACCGCAATCGCATTTCATCCGGAACCCGTAGTCGAACCGGGCCTCGCGCTCCTGCAGATCGTTTGACTCCGCGGGCTGCTGGTCGTTCGTCATCCGGGTGGCTCTCCGCAGGGGGTCGAAGTCGATGTTCAGAACGGTCGTGCCCGGGTGGGTCTGGGGCAAGGGTTGGCTGCCCCACCGCACAGCACGGCCGGGCCTCCGATGTACACCTGCATGAGGGATAGCAAAAAAGCAGTCATATCAGGAAAGTGTTCCGCCTAACATCGGTGCATGACCGGGGAAGAGATCGCGCAGGAGTGCCCGATGCCAGGTGCTCATCGGCGGCTGATGGACGGCCATGCGCAGTGGCACAGGTTGCACGAGGACTACTTCGATCCGCACGGGTTCAGGATCATGCTGAACGCGCTGGTCCCGAACCTGCGGAACGTCACATGGCTGCTGCAGAAGCAGAAGAAGGAGCTCGCGGGCTTCGACCAGTGGTATCCCCGGTTCCAACAGCAGTCCGGCAACAGCGAGATCATGCGGTGGGTCGTCAAGTCCCGGAACCGCATCACCAAGGAAGCCGATCTGGAGCTGCACAGCGAGCTGCAGATCGTCTGGCAGCAGAACTGGCTGCAGCGCGTTCTGGGCGCCTCGGCGAAGTTCCCGCCCCGGATGTCAGTCCAGGAAATCCTCGACGATGTCGTCCGCCGGTACCGGCCGCCGGGCGGCACTGTGACCGTGCGACGGCGCTGGGTGGACGCGGCGCTGCCTGAGTGGGAGCTGCTGGACGCGACGGGGGAGGCGTACGCACAGCTTGCCGCGCTGCTCGCCGAGGGACACCGTGCAGCCGGTGTGCAGGTGTGCGACCTTTCGGCACGTGAGGAGGAATGCGTGACGGCACGCCTCAGTTCGTCGGGAACCAGGCCGCACTGCATGCTGGTTGCCAAGGATGACCTGGAAGCCCACTTCGACGTACTCAGGGGCGTCCAGATCGAGTCATACAACCTGACCATCGAGCGCGACGAGGACGGCACCAGGCTGGCGATCGAACGCTACGGCCAGCAACCCGAGCCGCATCCCGGGGATCCGATCGCTTCGGTGCCCTGGCACATGGCCAACGCCCGGCGGCTGATGGAGAAGGACGGTTTCCACACGATGTTCGTCTTCCTCTACAGGGGAGAGACGATGGTGCAATTCGGCCATCTCGACTTCGACAGCCAGGGCACGAAGATTCTCTCCTTCGAGAAGCTCGCGAACCAGGTGAACGCGCTGAAGGCTGACGGCGTCGTCGTGACCTCGGAATCATGGTTCGCCAAACCCACGCGCACGGAGCAGGAACTCGGCACCGTACTCATCCCGCCGCGTGACCGCTTGGACCGGCTAGAAGCGCTCACCGTTTACGCCGCGACGCGTGACGGCCGCCGGGCAGGACAGATGTCCCTGGTTACTCGCGGCCCTGCCCGGCAGACGACCTGTTCTGATCCACAAGACGCCGAGTACGCGGTAGAGCACACCCTCGCCCCCGTTCTGAGAATGTGGGAGGAGACTGCACAGCCGACCGGCTGACACGCTATTCGGCGTGCTCTCTCGCCATGGCCCGACGACGGCACTTGGCCAGCGTGTGGCGGCGGTGCCCCTGTGGAAGGAGACAACCGGTCCAGCAGTTCGGGCTCCGTAAGGCGATGATTGACCTGCACGACGGCGGTCTCATCCGGATGGTCCACCCGGCGAACGGAGAGCAGCCAGACCTGACGGAGGCCATCGAGGCCGGCCACGCTGCCCTGGCATGAGGGCCCTGCAGGGCCCGTCTGCAGGCCCGCCCCAGCGCTGAGGGAAGAGCGGCAGCGCTACGACGGGCATGAGGGCCCAGCGGCTACCTCCGTCAGGCCCATTCCATGCCCACCTTCCGCAGCGCGCCCAGTTGCTCTGCCGTGAGTTTGTCTCGCCTCGCGCGGGTGTTGGAGACCCATACGCCGAGCTTCACCGGCACCGGCTCCTCCTGGCCGTCGACCTCGATCTCGACGACCGCGCCGCGGGGTACGGGCCGGCCTGCGCCTTCCTGTTCCACCCACTGTGCGAGAGCCGCCAGGCCCCGCTGGAACGCATGCTGGGCCCTGCCCGATCCCGTCCTCGACCGTGCAGCCACCGGGGCGGGGGAAGGTGCTTCAATGGGTTGTACGCCCAGCGTGGACAGCCGTTCCTGCTGATCGGTCGACAGCTGCGCCCACGTGCCTGGGTTCTTCTGCCGCTCCAGCCATCGTCCGATGTCGTCACCCTCGAACAGCACCCCGGGGTCGATGTCCGGCAGGTGGCCGTCGGCGTCGACGAGGTCGGCCAGGACGCGTTGGTGGCGTTGCCAGTCGAGTGGCCAGGGGCAGTTCCAGTCCGGGTCGATCGCGGCCAGCTGCTGCGCGCGTTGCGCCGCTCGCCCGGGGTCCTTGCCGAGCCCGCCCCTGCGGCGGAGGTTGGCGAGGAGCTGTCCGATGGCCAGTTGCTCGCCGTCCCCCTCGCCTTCGCCCCAGACAGCGTCCTGCCGGGGTGCGAGATGCCCGGTGGCCCGCCGGTAGGACCGCAGCGCGGCGAGCTTCTTCTCCCATGCTTCGTCGCCTGGTTCCCAGACCATCCCGGCTTCGTCGAGGAGCTCTTTGCGGTGGGTGTCGAGTTCATCTGCGCGCAGCGCCTTGCGCTGCTGGTGCACCCACCGGCCCAGGGGATAGTCCTTCGTCACGCCGGCCTCGGTCTCGACGTCATAGGGGACGGCGTGAAGGCCGGTGATCTCGTTCTCGGTGCGCCACCGGATGAGGGCCTGGTAGCCCTCGAGCCAGACGAGGGATTCGGGCCGGATGACGCGGCAGCGGGTGAGGGCGGCGATGTCGGCGGCGTCGCGGGGGGAGGCGAAGTTGACCACGATGGAGGTGACCCGGTCGCCCTCCTGCTGCGCCTCGCCGGCTTCCGCGGGCATGTCCCCGTTCTCCGGGCCGGCCGCGGTGGCGGGGCGGACGTGGATGCGTCGGCGTTCGGTGCCGCGGGTCAGGGCGCTGGAGGCGAGCTGGTCGACCATGCGTTCCGAGTGCGAGCGCAGGGCCTGGAGGATGTCGACCAGGGGCTGGTAGCTGGCCGAGGCGATCATGTCTTTCGGGTCTTCCCCGGGCTGGAGGAAGACGGGGATGATGATCCGCGCGGTCTTGGCCCGGCCGTCGGGGTTGGGGCGCAGGGCACGTCCGATGTTCTGGACGACGTCGACCTGGGAGCCGCGCGAGCCGACGATGCACACGGCCTCGACCCCGCGCAGTCCGGTGATGTCGACCCCGACCCCGAGTGCGCGTACCGAGGAGAGGAAAGCCCGGTGCACCCGCCGGCTCTCGGAGTCGATGCCGTTGGCGAACCGATGGATCACCGCACGCCGGTGCGCGATGGGATGGTCCCCGCACAGCCAGTCCGCCCACACCCGGTCCGCAGGCACATGACGGCCCTCCTCCAGCTCGTACAGCTCGGCGTCGATCGACGACGCGGGCAGCGTCTCCGCACCGGCCAGTGCCGCCGCGGAAGCCTCAGCGGCATACAGCTCGGCGGCGGTGCCCGGCATCTGCCCGGCGAACGCCTCGGCTTCCTCGACCCGCTGGTGGAACACCATGGTGGTGTGCAGATTCTGCTGCGCCGCGTGCTCCAGCAGCGCCGCCTGGAGCAGGGCCATGCGCCGGCCACGCCGGGCGTCCTCGGACAGGCCCAGGATCGGGTCGGGGTCGCGGATCTCCAGCACGTCGATCTCGAACCCCGCAAGGATCGAGCGTTCCACCGCCTCTGCCAGACCGAGATCGAAAATCCGGGTGCCGTAGGTGCGGGAGTCGTCCTCCATCGACGCGATCACCACCTCCCGCCCGTCCCGCCCGCGCTGCGGCCGGGGCGCGGCGAGGATCCGCGGGGTCGCGGTCAGGTAGAGCCGGAAGTCGACCGGAATCCGGGACTGATCGTGGATCGCAGCCCACGGCCGCCCCATGTCCCCGGCCGTCATGTGCCCCTCGTCAAGAATGGCCAGGTCAAACGGAGCCATCCGCTGCCCGTACAGCCGCTCCCCGCCCGCCAGAGCCGATTCCAACGGCCCAGGAACAGTCCCACGGCCAGAGACATCGGCGGGGTCCTCACGGTCCACGAGAGAGGCGTACGTAGCGAACACGACCACCGGCCCGGACCCCGCCCACAGGGCGAGCTGGATGGGGTTGGTGGTGGTGCGTACTCCGAGCTGCTCCAGGACCTCGTCCCTGTCCACCGAGCAGACCGCGACCATCGGCGCCCGGTGCCCGACCCGCCGCCAGGACTGGGCACTCTGCACGATCAGGTCCAGCGTGGGCACCATCACCAGAATCCGCCCGCCCGGGAAGTACTCCAGAGCGCACGAAGCGCTGGTGATCGTCTTACCGGACCCGGTCGCGGACACCCCCATCGCACGTGCCCCCTCCGGAGGCACGAATGATCTTGCAGGGAATCCGACCCAGTTACGAAAGCTCGACTTCTGGTCGACCTGGTGCTCCTTGAGCGGAACCACAAGCATTTCTAGGCCCTCCCCGATTCATGCGGTCTTTCAGATGGCCGCGTGCAGAGTGCAGGCTCCACCGAGGTCGATCCAGATTGACGCATCCGTCCTGTGCCCGCCGCCGGGCTTTCCGTCCTTGAAGGACAGCTTGCCGTCCGGATCGCTGTTTCTCGTCCACGCCGCCCAGAGGCCGCCAGCCTCGCCCAGCCGCTTCCAGCCCAGGGCCGCCGCACCGTGGTGTGCGAAGCGTGCGCGGCAGCACGGCCTCCCGGACGAACTTCTTCAGCGACACCAGGTCCACCCCCTCATGCTGGCTCACGTCCGCCACATGTAGGACCAGTTCAAGGGCACCGGCAGACCGGCAGACCGGCCGCCGCGCC
Organism: Streptomyces sp. McG3; assembly: GCF_018619185.1. GTDB lineage: Bacteria > Actinomycetota > Actinomycetes > Streptomycetales > Streptomycetaceae > Streptomyces. The sequence goes on from NZ_JAAXYC010000219.1 coordinate 10,420, forward strand.
GTGAACCAGTCCCAATCCGCGATGCCCACCAGTGCCTCGCTCGCGACTGTCGCTGTCCTACCCCGCGGCGCAAGGGGTGCAGGTGCTCCACGATCCGCGCTCGATTGAAGGACGTGTCCGTCATGACGACGATCGACTGCACCCCGACGCCCGACCCGGCCACTCCCGCACCGACCCCGCGTCGGCCCCGTACCGCCCCGCCCGTCTTCGCTCTGCGGGCTGTGCTCTTCCTGGCGGGTGGGCATGTTCGTGTTCGTCACCATCGCCATGGTCTTCTTCATGCTGGACCGCCCGAACGTGCGGGACGCCACGGGCTCGTTCCTCGGCGGGACCGCCGGATGGGGCGCTCTGATCCTGTCGCTTGTCCTGTGCGTCCTCATGGATACCGGGACCGGCCCTCCCCGTGACCGGCCGTACTGGCTCTGTTCACGTCGCGGAGCAGCGTTTCGACAGCAGTTCGGGAGGCACCTGGTGCTCGGGATGTTCACGAGAACGGGTTCTGGCTCAACTTCTGTGGTGCCGGCTCGGCGATCAGTTCACTAGGACTCAGAACGATGGAAACTAGCAGGTCGGTCCATCCGTCCGACGCAGGCATAGGCGCGAACGGTGCAGCTCCACAGAAGTTGAGCCAGAACCCGAGAACGGGCATCGCCTCGGTGGTGACCGGTTGAGCGCCGCCTGCGGCCTGGCTGGATGACAAGACAAAAGCGCTGGCTACGGGCGCAGGTGGTCCCCAGTGTCGCGCCGCTGCCGAGCAGCGGCGGGTGCCTCCCGTTCTCGTGAACATCGATCCCGCCGGCCTGCGGGTGCCTCCCGAAGCAATCGACATCTGCCGTCGGAACTCGTGAACAAAGCCACCGGCCGTACCCTGTGCCACCCCGCCGGGCCAGAGGTCGGCGGGGTGGGGCCCTCTGTCCCATCCGTGTCGATGGGCCCGGGCGCGGAGGAGGGGGTTCACTGTCATGAGGGCGGTACACCGCAAGGAAGTGTTGAGAAGGCTGGTCCGGCGCGCGACTGCGGGTGGAGGGCGCAGTCCGTAGACAGCAGGAAGGGGAGGCCCGGAGGCCTCCCCTTCTGCATGGCGGTGCGTGCGCCAACACGCGTTCCGCCTACGCCCTCAGTTCTTGGTTGCACCCAGTGGACCAGGGCTTTCACAGTGGCTACCTGTTAATGGCTGCCATTGCTCGCCCAGTGTGGGCGTAAGTCCTCTGGATCGCAAAAGACACCTGTACACGGCTGGTCCAACGGGCTGTACCGATGCCCATACACAGCAGTCCTGTCTCCGCAAACCGCTCCGCGCCCTTGGCAGTTGTGCAGGTTAGATCCTCTGCGGCGGCAATTCTGGATGCTGTGACGGGCGTCACGTTCGCCTCGAACGGATTTGAGCCAACGAGTCGACAAAAGGATCATATCGGTCCGCTGTCAGGTCGATCGGATTGGGAGGGGCGCAGCGCTCCTGGGACACTGGCATTGCCCGTAGCGGGATGCAGCGCCAACTGCCCCTCGCCGAAACGCGGGTTGCACCCAGAGGACGGGGGTGCGCCGGTCTCCGGACCGGCGCACCCCCTCCTGTCACACCGATGGATTCATTCCATCGACAGACAGTCGAAGTGAGGCTTTCGCCCATGTCCGCTAAGAACGGCCGCCACGCCAGCGCCATCCCTACCGTCGGCACAGATCTGTCTGCGCCCAAGAACGCGGGTGATGCCGGCGCCGCTCGTCTTACCCTGGCCCACACTCTTCTTCTGATCGCGTTCCCGGCGCTCGGGGCGGTGTTGTTCGCTCTCGGGATGACCACCTCGGAGATCCCCGTCTTCCTCGGCTACTGCGGAGGCATTGGTGCCGCGGTGACCATCGCCGTCACCGGGGGACGTCGCGCCCTCCTCGCCATCGCGCACGGAATCATCGCAGCCACGGGTGCCGGGAAGTAGGGGCCTGCCGTGCCGCGTCCAGAGAAGCCCTTGAACTGCGCCCCCGCCCGCGAAGCCTTGGCGCAATGTCTCCGCTCCATCCGAACCGCGGTAGGGGCGACCTATAGCGAGATGGCTGCCGTGGGTGGGGTCCCCCCTGCCACGTTGAAGAGGATGGCCTCGGCAGCCGGCGGCGTTCCTAAGTGGGAAAACGTAAACTCGTATCGCGATATTTGCCTGGAGCTTGCGCGGGGGAACGACTTGTTCCTCGCCGCCGCTATGGGAAGGCAACTGCGCGACCTGTGGGTAAAGGCGCGGAAGGAGGAACGAGGCACCCTCGACTGGCGGGCACCGCACACCGACCTTCTTCGCAACGCAGCCGACCTAGGCTATGCACTTTGTGTCCTCTACGAGGATGCTGGTGCGCCACCCCTTCGGGAACTACAGACCAAAGCCGGAGGGCCAGTTAACCTTCCCCTGAGCTCGGCCTCCCTCATCATCAAACGGAAAATGCTGCCCTCGGATACGCGCCAGTTCACCGCCTTCGTTAAAGGCTGCGGTGTGAGTGACCGAAGCTTCAAGAAATGGTCTGAAGCGTGGTATCGAGTGATGCTGGATACTCCGATCAGGACTTTCACATCTATGGGTGAATCCGAGGAAGAAAGGCTTATGAGGATAAACCTCGGACGGAAATACTTCAAAGAAGCAGCTGGCGCGCTGGATCCCTTGCCCCGGACCCCTTGACCCATGGGGCAGCGGCCTGCCCCGGCCGCCCGAGCGGGTGAGGCAACTGCCCTTGGCCCAGGTGATGGGGACGACTGGGTGGGGCCGTGGAGGTCATCAGAGCTGGCAGCGCACCCCGCTGGGTCCGCGTTCGTGTCGTGCGCGCGTGAGCCGGTGAACTCTGGCGGGTGGCAGGTTGCCCGGGGCGGTCGTGATGGTCTGCGGGAGAGAGTCAGTTGGGCATTGTTGCCTGAGTGTCAGTGACACAGCCTCAGTGACCTGCTGGTTGGAACTGACGGGTAGTGCCGACCTGTTGCTGACATGCGTGACGATAGCCCA
>NZ_JAAXYC010000021.1 GCF_018619185.1 Streptomyces sp. McG3
CCTCCGGCGGTTCCACCGGCATGGCGCGCCCCTCGGCGCCCCGTCCCGGCGGTGCCCCGCGCCCCGGTGGCGGCTCGGAGCGCCCCGGCGCCCCGCGTCCCCAGGGCAGTGGCCCCGGCGGCGCCCCGCGCCCCCAGGGCGGTCAGGGTCAGGGCGGTGCCCGTCCCACTCCGGGCGGCATGCCCCGCCCGCAGGCTCCGCGTCCCGGCGGCGGTCCCGCCGGTAACCGCCCCAACCCGGGCATGATGCCGCAGCGTCCCGCGGCGGGCCCGCGTCCCGGCGGTGGCCCCGGCGGTGGCCGTGGTCCCGGCGGCGGTGGCGGTCGTCCCGGCGGTGCCGGTGGCGGCGGTCGTCCCGGTGGCGGCGGCGGCTTCGCCGGTCGTCCCGGTGGCGGCGGCGGTGGCGGCTTCGCCGGCCGTCCGGCCGGTCCCGGTGGCGGCGGCGGTGCCGGTCGTCCCGGTGGTGGCGGCGGCTTCGGCGGTCGTCCCGGCTTCGGTGGCCGTCCCGGTGGCCCCGGTGGCCGCGGTGGCACACAGGGTGCGTTCGGCCGTCCCGGCGGTCCGGCGCGTCGTGGCCGTAAGTCGAAGCGGCAGAGGCGCCAGGAGTACGAGGCCATGCAGGCCCCGTCGGTCGGCGGCGTCATGCTGCCTCGCGGCAACGGACAGGCCGTCCGGCTGTCGCGCGGCGCCTCGCTCACCGACTTCGCGGAGAAGATCAACGCCAACCCGGCGTCGCTCGTCGCCGTGATGATGAACCTCGGCGAGATGGTCACCGCCACGCAGTCCGTTTCCGACGAGACGCTCCGGCTTCTCGCCGAGGAGATGAACTACGTCCTGGAGATCGTCAGCCCCGAGGAGGAGGACCGCGAGCTGCTCGAGTCCTTCGACATCGAGTTCGGCGAGGACGAGGGCGGCGAAGAGGCTCTGGTCTCGCGTCCGCCGGTCGTGACCGTCATGGGTCACGTCGACCACGGTAAGACCCGACTGCTGGACGCGATCCGCAAGACGAACGTCGTCGCGGGCGAGGCCGGCGGCATCACGCAGCACATCGGTGCGTACCAGGTCTCCTCCGAGGTCAACGGCGAGGACCGCAAGATCACCTTCATCGACACCCCGGGTCACGAGGCGTTCACCGCCATGCGTGCCCGTGGTGCGAAGTCGACCGACATCGCGATCCTCGTGGTGGCGGCCAACGACGGTGTGATGCCCCAGACGATCGAGGCGCTGAACCACGCCAAGGCGGCCGAGGTGCCGATCGTGGTCGCGGTCAACAAGATCGACGTCGAGGGTGCCGACCCGACCAAGGTGCGCGGTCAGCTCACCGAGTTCGGTCTGGTGGCCGAGGAGTACGGCGGCGACACCATGTTCGTCGACATCTCCGCCAAGCAGGGCCTCAACATCGAGGCGCTCCTGGAGGCCGTCGTCCTCACCGCCGACGCCTCGCTGGACCTGCGGGCCAACCCGGAGCAGGACGCGCAGGGTATTGCGATCGAGTCCCACCTCGACCGCGGTCGCGGTGCCGTCTCGACCGTCCTGGTCCAGCGCGGAACGCTGCGCATCGGTGACACGGTGGTCGTGGGCGACGCCTACGGCCGAGTGCGCGCCATGCTCGACGACAACGGTCAGAACGTCCAGGAAGCGGGTCCCTCGACCCCCGTCCTGGTGCTCGGTCTCACCAACGTCCCGGGCGCCGGCGACAACCTCCTGGTGGTCGACGAGGACCGTACGGCCCGTCAGATCGCCGAGAAGCGTGCCGCCCGTGAGCGCAACGCCAACTTCGCCCGCAAGGGCGTCCGGTTCTCCCTGGAGAACCTGGACGAGGCGCTCAAGGCCGGTCTGGTCCAGGAGCTCAACCTCATCATCAAGGGCGACGCGTCCGGTTCGGTGGAGGCTCTCGAGTCCTCGCTGCTCCAGCTCGACGTCGGCGAAGAGGTCGACATCCGGATCCTGCACCGCGGTGTGGGTGCGGTCACCGAGTCGGACATCAACCTGGCGACCGGCTCCGACGCCATCGTGATCGGCTTCAACGTGCGCGCCGCAGGGCGTGCCGAGCAGATGGCCGAGCGCGAAGGCGTGGACGTCCGGTACTACTCGGTCATCTACCAGGCGATCGAGGAGATCGAAGCGGCCCTCAAGGGTCTGCTCAAGCCGGAGTACGAAGAGGTCGAGCTCGGCACGGCGGAGATCCGCGAGATCTTCCGCTCGTCCAAGCTGGGCAACATCGCCGGTGTGCTGGTCCGCTCCGGCGAGGTCAAGCGCAACACCAAGGCGCGCCTGCTGCGCGATGGCAAGGTCATCGCGGAGAGCCTCAACATCTCCGGTCTGCGCCGCTTCAAGGACGACGTCACCGAGATCCGCGAAGGCTTCGAGGGCGGTATCAACCTCGGAAACTTCAACGACATCAAGATCGACGACGTCATCGCGACGTACGAGATGCGCGAGAAGCCGCGAGGCTGATCACCTCTCGGGTCCGCGAGGATCCGCAGGGATTCGGAAGGGGTCCGGGAGTTCGCTCCCGGACCCCCTCCACCACGGTCGGGGCCGGTCGACGGGTCGTATTTCCGTCGATCGGCTCCGGCCGTTCCGGTACGGTTCTGATGTCCCCGGCAAGCTCTGGCGGGGCACGAACCCGAACCGGCGGGACATCCGGACACACATGTATGTGGGGACCCTGTCCTTCGATCTGCTCCTCGGCGACGTACGGTCGTTGAAGGAGAAGCGTTCCGTCGTCCGCCCGATCGTCGCCGAGCTCCAGCGCAAGTACGCGGTGAGCGCGGCCGAGACCGGCGGACAGAATCTCCACCGCAGGGCCGAGATCGGCCTTGCCGTGGTCTCCGGTGACACCGGACACCTCACGGACGTACTGGACCGCTGCGAACGGCTGGTCGCGGGACGCCCCGAGGTGGAGCTGCTGTCGGTGAGACGGCGGCTGCACAGTGACGAAGACTGACAGTCGAGCGAAATCAGAAGGAAGAGTGACGGACCGGTGACCGACAACGCGCGGGCCCGCAAGCTGGCCGATCGCATCCAGGTCGTGGTCGCGGAGACCCTGGACCGGCGAATCAAGGATCCGCGGCTGGGATTCGTGACGATCACGGACGCCCGGGTCACCGGCGACCTGCGGGAGGCCACGGTCTTCTACACGGTCTACGGCGACGACGAGGAGCGCGCGGCCTCCGCCGCGGCGCTGGAGAGCGCCAAGGGCGTCCTCCGCACCGAGGTCGGCCGGCAGACCGGGGTCAGGTTCACGCCGAGCCTGGCCTTCGTCCCGGACGCCCTCCCGGACAACGCCCGCACCATCGAGGACCTCCTCGACAAGGCGCGGGCCAAGGACGCGGAGGTGCGCCAGGTGTCCACGGGCGCGCAGTACGCCGGCGACGCCGACCCGTACCGCAAGCCCGAGGACGAGGACGACGAGACCGACGGATCCTCCGAGAAGAACGAGGGCCCGGCCTCCGCATGACCGAGCAGACCACCACGCCGGACGGCCTTGTCATCGTCGACAAGCCGTCCGGCTTCACTTCGCACGACGTCGTCGCCAAGATGCGCGGCATCGCCCGCACCCGGCGGGTCGGCCACGCCGGCACGCTGGACCCGATGGCGACCGGCGTCCTCGTTCTCGGGGTCCAGCGGGCCACCAAGCTGCTGGGCCACCTCGCCCTGACCGAGAAGGAGTACCTCGGCACGATCCGGCTCGGCCAGGACACCGTCACCGACGACGCCGAGGGCGAGATCACCTCGTCCACCGACGCCTCCGGCGTGAGCCGCGCGTCCATCGACGCCGGGGTTGCCGCACTCACCGGCCGGATCATGCAGGTCCCGTCCAAGGTCAGCGCCATCAAGATCGACGGCAAGCGGTCCTACGCGCGGGTGCGCGGCGGCGAGGAGTTCGAGATCCCGGCCCGTCCGGTGACCGTCTCCTCCTTCCGCCTCTACGACGTCCGCGAGGCCGTCGCCGAGGACGGCACCCCCGTCCTCGACCTGGTCGTCTCCGTCGTCTGCTCCTCGGGGACCTACATCCGCGCCATCGCCCGCGACCTCGGCGCCGGACTCGGCGTCGGCGGCCACCTGACAGCGCTGCGCCGCACCCGGGTCGGCCCGTACGGACTGGACGCGGCCCGGACGCTCGACCAGCACCAGGAGGAGCTGACCGTGATGCCGGTCGCCGAGGCGGCCGCCTCCGCGTTCCCCCGCTGGGACGTGGACGAGAAGCGCGCCAAGCTGCTCCTCAACGGCGTACGGCTGGACATGCCCGCCCATCCGCCGGGGCCGGTCGCGGTCTTCGGGCCCGACGGCGCGTTCCTCGTGCTCGTCGAGGAGGAGAAGGGCAAGGCCAAGAGCCTCGCCGTCTTCGCCTGAGCCGCGAGGCCGAATCCGCCACGCGGGCCCTTCCCTGCCGCGTCCCGCACCCCGTGCGACGCGGAAGGCCATGCGTGGAGCGGGCACCCACCCCCCACCCGGGCGCCCGCTCCACGTTCCCCTCCCCGGCACCATTCCTGCTCCTCGCGGGACACGCTTATTCACCCCATTGGACGGGCGCTCGGAGTGAATACCGGGGGCGTGGGGGGCGCTTTCATCGTCCGCGCGCTCCAGGAGATCACCGGCGGCCTAACGTCGCACCATGGGCAGTGGGGACCGGTCGAAGCTGGTAAGAATCTGTGATCAGGCCGGCCGGCCGCGAGGGACGGGATTCGTCGCGGACGACCGCGGCACGGTCGTCACCGCCCACCAGGCCGTGACCTCCCCGGGCCCGCTCCTCCTCCACGGCACCGGCGGCCGCACCCGCACCGTCGGCCCCGACGACATCACCGCGCTCCCCGCCCTCGGCCTCGCCCTCCTGCGCACCGGCGGCCCCGACGCCCTCGACGCGGAACCCCTGCCCATCGCCGGACGCGACCGCGCCGAGCCCGGCGGCTACGTGGACATCGCCGCCCACGGGCGGCGCGAGGCCCGGGTGCTCGGCACCACCCCCGCCACGTACACCGCACCGGACGGCGTCGGCCACCCGGTCCCCGCCGCCCTGGAGCTGGCCCTCGGCACCGACGGCCGCGACGCCCTGCGCTCCGGGGGCGCGGCCATCGGCGGGCCCGTCACCGACCCGGCCACCGGCGCGGTCGTCGGCATCCTCTGCACCGCCCTCACCGCCCCGCACGAGGCGGCCGGCCTCGCCCTCCCGATCATCCGGGGCGCGGACGACACGCTGGACGCCCTGCTGCGCCGCAACGCCACCGCCGCCCCCGCCTACGGCCCCGACCTCAACCTCGCCGGGGCCCTCCAGCTCACCGCCACCTCCGTCGGCTCGGCGGACGGCCCGCGAGCCCGCACCGCCCCGGTCGAGCGCGCCGACGTCCACGCCGAGCTCGCCGCCTTCGCAGCGGGTACGGGCCCGGTCCTCGGCCTCGTCGGAGCGCCCGGCACCGGCCGCACCACCGAGCTGGCCGCCCTCGCCGCCCGCCGCGCCGACGGCGGCGCGCCCGCCCCCACGCTCTGGCTGCGCGGCGCGGACCTGCTGGCCGAGGACACCTCGATCGCGGACGCCGCGGGCCGGGCCCTCACCCGCGCCGCCCGGATCGTCGCCGCGGCGGGCGCCCGCGGCGACATGAGCACGGCCACCCCGGAGCGCGTCGCCCGGCTCGCCGCCGACGCCGGGCAGCCGCTCCTGGTGGTCCTCGACGGCCCCGAGGAGATGCCGCCGCTGCTGGCCCACCGGCTCGCCGACTGGACGGCGGACACCACCGCCTGGCTGCGGGAGCAGGGCGTCCGGCTCGTCGTGGCCTGCCGCCCCGAGCACTGGGAGACCGCGGGCGCCCTCTACCCGCCGGGCGCCCTGCACCGCCCGCACCGACCCGCCCGCAGGCTGCCGTCCGCCCTGCGCCTGGGCGACCTCACCCCCGAGCAGGCCGAGCGGGCCAAGGAGGCCTATGGCATTCCGCCCGCCGCCCTCGCCCCCGGCCACGACCGGCACCCGCTCACCCTGCGACTCCTCGCCGAGGTCCGCGCCGCGCTGCCGCCCGGGGTGCCGGGCCGGCCCGACACCGAGGACGTCTTCGGCGCCCACCTCGACCTGCTGTGCGTGCGCGTCGCCGTCCGGATCGCGGCCGCCGCCGACGAACAGCCCCGCGGCGCCGCCGTGCGCCGGCTCGCCGCCCGGGTCGCGGGCCAGGTCCACGAGGCGGCCCGCCGCTGTCTCGGCCCCGGGCAGGGCGAGCTGGACCGGGCTGCCTTCGAGGAGATCTTCCCCTGGCGCACCGGCTGGGCCTCCGCCGTCCTCACCGAGGGCCTCCTCGTCCCCGCCGGTGCGGGCTACCGCTTCGCCCACGAGGAGCTCGGCGACTGGGTGCAGGGCGCCCACCTCGACCTGGACGCGGCCCTGCGGTCCCTGGTGCACCGCTGGCACCGGGGGAGTACCGGCCCGGACCGGGTGCCGCACCCCCGCACCGCCGGCGAACCCCGCAGCCTGCCCGTTCCCCGGCACCGCATCGGACCGGTGATCCAGGCGATGGTGCTCCTCGGCCGCCGCCAGGGCACCGCCGCGCTCGCGCACCGGATGGCCGACCTGATCGAGGCGCTGGACCGGCTGTGGACCGACGCGGGCCCGCGCGACGAGGACGCCGCATGGTGGGCGGCCCACCTGCTGAACGGCAGCCTGCTGCGGGTACCCGACGCCCGCCCCTATCTCGGCGTCCTGCGGGTCCTCGCCGGACGCATCACCCGCCGCTCCGCCGCCCCCGAAGGACCCGGGGACCTCGGGGCGTACGGGGAGTTCGGGCCCTGGTTCTGGCGGCGGCTGAGGCTGCCCGAGGACGACCGGATCGACCTGCTCCGCCGCCTCGTACCCGCCGACGGACTGCCCCGCACCGACGGCGACGAACGCTATCTGGACGCGGTCGCCCGCCGCCTCGCCCTCGACCCGCCCGCCGTGCAGCCGCTGCTGTGCCGTTGGTTCACCGACGAACGCCCACTGCTCGTGGGCCCCGACGCGCCGGACGTCCCGCTGCGCCCCACGGTCGCCGCCGCCGCGCAGGCTCTGCTGTACGCCCGCCGCGATCTGGCCCTCGACGAGCTGACCGACGCGCTGATCGCCACCCCGCACCAGCGCGCCGGGGAACTGCTGCTGGCCCTCGCCGAGGACGAGCCCACCGCGCTCTGCCGGGCCGTGGAGCGCTGGGCCCGCGACGAGGACCGCCCGGCCCGCCGCTCCGCCGCCGCCCGCTACGCCGGACTCCTCCAGCAGCGGGTCACCGCCGAGGGCGACCGGGCCCTGCTGCGCTCCGCCGCCCTCGTGCTGCTGGACCGCTCCGAGGACGCCGCCCTGCACGCCGCCGCCCTCACCCTGCTCGTCCGCGACCCGGTGGCCAGGAGAACCCACCTCCCCGGGGCGCTGCGCGCGTTCGCCGCCGGAGACCCCCGGCTGCCCGTCGAACTGCTCGCCGAGGTGTTCCCGGCCCACCAGGAGCCGGTCCTCGCCGCTCTCCGCGCCCGCCTCGCCCGCCCCGGGGACGGTGGGGGAGCGGTGCTGCGGGCGCTGGCCGGGCTCGACACGCCCGCGCTCGCGCTGCACGTCGCCGGACTCGTACGGGAGTACATCGACGCCCATCCCGAGGACGGCACGCACGCCGCCGAGTACGTGGACCTCCGCCTGGAGCACGGTCCGGCCGCCCGGGCACTCCTCCTGCCCCTGGTGACCGGGCTGCTGCGGGACCGCCCCGCACCGCCGCCGGTCCGCGCCGCGCTCGCCCGGGTCCTCGCCGGGGCCGGCAGCGCCGCGTCCCGGCCGCTGCGGGCGGAGCTGCTGGAGGTCCTGCTGGAGTTCGAGCAGGTCACCGGCCGGGACCCGGATGTGCTGGAGGCCCTTCTCCGGGCCGCCGCCGAGGGCTCGGAGCGCCGCCCGGAGATCCGTACACGCGCACTCGTCCACCGCACCGGGATGCTGCTGGTCCGCACCCCCGAGGGCGCCGCCCGTTTCGACCGGGGGCTGGTCGAGCTCGCCCGCGACGTGCCCGGATTCGCCGCACTCGTCACCCGCTGGCTGGCCGACGCCCCGCAGGAGTGGGCGGCGGTCGTGGGGCCGAGCGCCCGGCGCACGGTCGAGGCGTTGGAGACATCACGCCCGTCGATGCCGATGCCGATGCAGGCGGCGGGACGTGAGCATGGCAGTCTTAGACCTGCGTAATCGACATACACACGTACACAGGTTCGGGCGAGGAGCGGTCACAGTGCAGCGCTGGCGTGGCTTGGAGGACATCCCCCAGGACTGGGGGCGCAGCGTCGTCACCATCGGCTCCTACGACGGCGTGCACCGCGGACACCAGCTGATCATCGGCCGGGCCGTCGAGCGCGCCCGTGAGCTGGGCGTCCCGTCGGTCGTCGTCACCTTCGACCCGCACCCCAGCGAGGTCGTCCGCCCCGGCAGCCACCCGCCGCTGCTCGCCCCGCACCACCGCCGCGCCGAGCTGATGGCGGAGCTGGGCGTGGACGCCCTGCTGATCCTGCCGTTCACCGCCGAGTTCTCCAAGCTGTCGCCCGCCGACTTCATCGCGAAGGTCCTCGTCGACCGGCTGCACGCCAAGGCCGTCATCGAGGGCCCCAACTTCCGCTTCGGCCACAAGGCCGCCGGGAACGTCGCGCTCCTGACCGAGCTGGGCGCCACCTACGACTACACCGTCGAGGTCATCGACCTGTATGTCACCGGCGAGGCGGGCGGCGGACAGCCGTTCTCCTCCACGCTCACCCGGCGGCTGATCGCGGAGGGCGATGTCGCCGGTGCCGCCGAGATCCTCGGCCGCCCGCACCGGGTCGAGGGCATCGTGGTGCGCGGCGCGCAGCGCGGCCGGGAGCTGGGCTTCCCGACAGCCAACGTCGAGACCCTGCCGCACACCGCGATCCCCGCCGACGGCGTCTACGCCGGCTGGCTGGAGGTGGCCGGTGAGTCGATGCCCGCCGCGATCTCGGTCGGCACGAACCCGCAGTTCGACGGCACCGAGCGGACCGTCGAGGCGTACGCCATCGACCGCGTCGACCTGGACCTGTACGGGCTGCACGTGGCCGTCGACTTCCTCGCGTACGTCCGCGGCATGCTGAAGTTCGACTCGATCGACGAGCTCCTGGTCGCCATGGCCGCCGACGTGAAGCGCTCCAGCGAGCTGACCGCCGCGTACGGCCTCACCCACTGACGACGGGCCCCACCCCCACCGTGCGGTCCGCCCGTCGACGGCGGATGCTGACAGGGTGCGTGACATCCTGCCCGCCCTCCGTGCCCGGTGCGCCGAAGGCGTCCCCTTCGCCCTGGCGACCGTCGTCGCCGTGCACGGCAGCGCGCCCCGTGACCCGGGCGCCGTCATGGCCGTCGACGCGGCGGGGACCGTGGTCGGCAGCGTGTCCGGAGGCTGTGTCGAGGGCGATGTGTACGAAGTCGCCCGCGAGGTGCTCGCCGGGGCCGGGCCGCGCGTGGTGTCGTACGGGATCAGCGACGACGAGGCGTTCGGGACCGGCCTGACCTGCGGTGGCACGATCGAGGTCCTGGTGCGCGGCTACGCGGCCGCCGCCGAACGCGAGGACCTCGCGGCCGTGCTGGACCTGATCGCCGCCGACCGGCCGGTCGCCGAGGCCACGGTCCTGTCCGGAGCGGCGGAGACCGGGGCCCGCCTGGTCGTCCGGCCCGCCGGCACACCCGCCGGCCCCGGCACTCTGGGTTCCGAAGGGCTGGACGCCGCCGTCACCGACGACGCCCGGGGGCTGCTGGCCCAGGGACACACCGCGATCCAGTGGTACGGGGCGCACGGCCAGCGCCGGATGCAGGAGGTCGCCGTCTTCGTCCGGACGTACGCCCCGCCGCCCCGCATGCTCGTCTTCGGCGCGATCGACCACGCGGCGGCCACCGCCCGCATCGGCTCGTTCCTGGGCTACCGGGTCACCGTCTGCGACGCCCGCCCCGCCTTCACCACCCGGGAGCGCTTCCCCACGGCGGACGAGGTCGTCCGCGCCTGGCCGCACACCTACCTGGAGTCCACCGAGGTCGACGCCCGCACGGTGATCTGTGTGCTCACCCACGACCCCAGGTTCGACGTGCCCCTGCTCGTCGCGGCCCTGCGCACGCCCGCCGCGTACATCGGGGTGATGGGCAGCCGCCGCACCCACCACGACCGGCTGGCCCGACTGCGCGCGGCCGGGGTGGACGAGACCCGCCTCGGACGCCTCGCCTCACCCGTGGGCCTCGACCTCGGAGCCCGTACGCCGGAGGAGACGGCGGTCTCGATCGCCGCCGAGATCATCCAGCACCGCTGGGGCGGCACGGGCCGGCCGCTCGGCGAACTGACGGGCGCGATCCACCACGGCGGACCGGGCGTCCCGGAGTAGTCAGGGCACCGTCGCGTCGCCTCGCGCGGCGTTCCCCTCCGCCTGCGGCGGCAGGACGCCACCGCCCTCACCCGGGCGGTCCATCGCCCGCCATTCGGGCCGCAGCCCCGTCAGATTCGTGGTGAGGAAGTACGCCGCCCCGCAGGCGAGCAGCACCGGAGTCAGTCCGACCGCGGACACCGCCGCCCCCGCGAGCAGCCCGCCGAGCGGGATTCCCGACCAGGACAGCGAGTCACCGAGCGCGTTGACCCGGCCCAGCATCCGGCGCGGCACCCGTTCGACGAGCACGGCCCCCAGCACAGGGTTGATGAAGCCGGCGCCGAACCCGCTGACGGCGAAGACGGCCAGGACCGCGCCCAAGGGGGCGTCGACGGCGAGGACCAGGAATCTCGGCGCCCCGGCCAGCAGGAATCCGCCGAGGACCACCACCCTGCGGCGCAGTCGGTGCGCGGCCATCGCGGCGATGAGACTCCCGCCCACCGCGGCAGCCCCCATCACACTGCCGATGAGGCCGATCGCCGCCGGGCCGTTTCCGGACTCCCCGGCCCAGACGGGAAGCAGCAGGGTGGTCATCGCCGCGTCCAGCAGGTTGGTGATCCCGAGCATGACGATCACGGCGAGCAGCAGCGGTTCGTGGCGAAGGAAGGTGAAGCCCTCTCCGAACCGGCGCCAGTAGCCCGCCTCCTTTCCGCCGCCCGGTGCCGAGGGGTCCACGACCGGCTGCCCCATCCCGCGGGGCAGCGCGACGGCCACGACGACCGAACCGAGGGCGAAGCAGACCGCGTTGACGACCAGGCCCGTCATGGGGCCGAACAGCGCCACCAGGGCGCCGCCCGCCGCCGGGCCGATGGTGGAGGCGAGCCGCTCGATCACGCCGGACAGGCCCATGGCCCGCTCCAGGGGTGTTCCGGCGCGCTCGGCGGCCTCCGGGACCATGACTTCCTTGGCCAGGTCGCCCGGGCCGCGTGCCGCGCCGATCACCGCGACCAGGCCCAGCAGGACGGGGAAGGAGAGCAGGTCCAGGGCGTGGAGAAGCGGGATCGCGGAGGCGGCGGCCGCGCTCGCCAGATCCGTGGTCCAGGAGACGGCCCGCGGCCCGGTCCGGTCCACCAGCGGGCCGGTGAACGCCTTGACCACCACGTAGGGCGCCATCTCGCAGAAGGCGACCAGACCGGTGAGGGTGGCGCTGCCCGTGGTGACGAGCACGAACCAGGGCAGGGCCACCAGAGAGATCCGCGTACCGGTCACGGACACGGCGATGGCGGTCAGTACCCCGGCCAGCGGCTTTAAGGACCGCTGCGCGGAGGTTCCGCCGCCGCCGGGAGCGTCCGCCGTCACCGCGCCTCCGTTCCCGGCGCGGGGGCGTCCAGCTCGGGCAGGATATGGGTGATGACACCGACCCGCTCAGCGCCCTCGGGGGCGCTTGCCGCGGTCTCAGGGGTGTCCCGCCGGTAGCGCGTGATGACCCCGGCCAGCTCTTCGTACAGGGCGGTGGTCTCCTCGGGCGTGAGCCGGAGGGCCCAGTCGCTCATGTCGAAGGCGTTCCGCCAGGCGCGGGGCATCGTCTGAAGCCCGTTCAGGGTCTGCTGGGTGCGCAGGGTGTGGAGGGCGGCGACGGACTGCTGGTAGGCGAGTGCGGCCTCGGGCTCCTGCTCGGTCAGCTCCGGATCGTTGAACCAGATCGTCCGGTGCACCGAACGCCACCAGCGCTCGCGTGCGTTGCCGCGCTCCGTGTCCTCCTCGACGAAGCCGGCAGCGCCGAGCTGACGCAGGTGGTAGCTGGCCGTCCCGGAGTTCACCCCCAGCCGCTCCGCGAGGCGGGTGGCCGTCGACGGGCCGTGCTTCCCGAGTAGTCCGACCAGCCGCACGCGTACCGGATGCGCCAGGGCGCGCAGCCCCTTGGCGTCCAGGACGACCGATCCCTCTTCGGCGACCGGGGCGTCCGGCCTGGCTGACGCGTCATCTGTCATGAGGCACACCCTAGACCGCAAAGAGTTCTTCGCAAAGAGTTCTTCGCGAAGGAGTGTTCGCAAAAGAGTGTTGGCGAAGAACTCTTCGTGGTCAGTTCCGGCGATCCGGCCGATGAGTTCCGGGCCGGACGGGCGTCATCACCTGGGGGACCGCCCGCAGGCAAGCGTTCGCACCGAAGGAGACACCGTGGCCAAGCTCATCTACTCCATGATCACCTCGCTCGACGGCTACGCCGAGGCGGCGGAGGGCGGCCTCGGCACCGGGGCCGAGGATCCGGAGGTGCACACCTTCGTCGGCGACCTCTTCCGCCCCGTCGGCACGTACCTCTACGGCCGGCGGATGTACGAGACGATGGTCTACTGGGAGACCGCGCACACCGAGCCCGACCAGCCGCCGCACATCCTGCAGTACGCCCGTGACTGGCAGGCCGCGGAGAAGGTCGTGTACTCCACGACGCTCGACGAGGTGTCCAGCGCGAGGACCAGGGTCGAGCGGACCTTCGACCCGGACGCGGTGCGCTGGCTCAAGGCCGAGGCCGAACACGACCTCACCGTCGACGGCCCGAACCTCGCCGCCCAGGCCATCGCGGCCGGCCTGGTGGACGAGTACCACCTCTTCATCACCACGAGCGTGGTCGGCGGCGGCAAGCGGTTCTTCCCCGACGGCGTGCGCCTCGACCTCGAACTGGTCGAGGAGCACGCCTTTGCCGGCGGACTGATCCACGCCCACTACCGGACCCGATGAACAGCACCTGCCTCTCAGGCGGGCGCCCCGGCGGGCCTTCCCGCGTCCTCCCCGCCGCACGCCGCCGCCCAGTGGCACGCCACCTGCGTGCCCCCGCCGCCGCTCAGCACCGGCAGATCCACCGTGCGGCATGCCTCCGCCACGCCCGCCCGCTCCGCCTCGCCCGAGGCCAGGACCTGGCAGCGGACGTGGAAACGGCAGCCGCCGGGCACCTTCGAGGGGTCCGGCGGCTCCCCGGCCAGCACGACCGGTTCGCCCTCCGCCTCCGGGAGCACGGACAACAGGGCCCGGGTGTACGGATGCCGGGGGGCCGTCAGCAACTGCTCGACCGGGCCCGTCTCGACGATCCGGCCCAGATACATCACCGCCACCCGGTCCGCGATGTTCCAGGCGAGCCCCAGGTCGTGGGTGACCACCAGCGCCGAGAGCCCCAGCTCGTCCCGCAGGCGCAGCAGCAGCGCCAGGATCTCGCCCCGTACCGACGCGTCCAGCGACGCCACCGGCTCGTCGGCCACGATCAGCTCCGGCTCCAGCACCAGGGCCCCGGCGATCACCACGCGCTGGCGCTGACCGCCCGACAGCTCGTGCGGGAAGCGCAGGAAGAACCGCTCCGGCGGTCGCAGCCCCGCCCGGGAAAGGGCTTCCGAGACGGCCGCCCGCTCGTCGCCCGCGTACCCGTGGATGCGCAGACCCTCGGCCACCGCGTCGTACACCGTGTGCCGGGGGTTGAGCGAGCCGCTGGGGTCCTGGAGGACCAACTGCACGCGCTTTCGGTACGCCTTGAGCGCCCGGCCCGTGTAGTCGAGCGGTGCGCCGCCGAAGGTGACCCGGCCCGAGGTGGGCGGGACCAGGCCGAGCAGGGAACGGGCGAGCGTCGTCTTGCCGCAGCCGGACTCGCCGACCAGCGCGACGATCTCGCCGGGCCGGATGTCGAGGTCGACGCCGTCCACGGCACGGGCGGTGGCGGCCCCGCGCCGGCCGGGGAAGGCCACCTTCAGCGTCTCGGCGCTGAGCAGGGGAGCCGCGGTGACGGGAGGCGTGGCACCGGTCGGAGGGGTGGCGCTCATGTCGTGCTCCTCGCGTCGTCGGCGGCCGGGGCGTCCACCAGGACGCAGGCCGCCCGGTGCTCGGCCCCGGACCCCCGCAGCTCCTGGTCCTCGGTGGCGCAGGAGTCGAGCGCCACCGGGCAGCGCGGATGGAAGGTGCAGCCGCCCGGCAGCGCCGAGGGGTCCGGCGGGTCTCCCGGCAGGCCGCGCGGGGCGTGCCGGGAGGAGAGGTCCCCGATCCTCGGGAACGCGGCGGAGAGTGCCTTGCCGTACGGGTGGCGGGCGTCCGTGTACACCTGCCGGGCGGGGCCCTCCTCGACGACCCGGCCCGCGTACATCACCGAGAGCCGGTCACAGGTGTCGGCGAGGACCGCGAGGTCATGGCTGATCATGATCAGCCCGACGCCCTGGTCCGCCACGAGCGCCTCGATCAGCCGCAGGATCTGCGCCTGGATCATCACGTCGAGGGCGGTGGTCGGCTCGTCCGCGACGATCAGCAGCGGATCGCAGGCCAGCGCCATGGCGATCATCACGCGCTGCCGCTGACCGCCCGACAGCTCGTGCGGATAGGACTGGGCCCGGGCGGCGGGCAGCCCCACCTGCTCCAGCAGCTCACCGGCCCGCTTGCGGGCGGCGGCGGGGGTCGCCCTGCTGTGGAGCAGGACCGGCTCGGCGATCTGGTCCCCGACCCGGTGCACGGCGTTCAGCGAGTGCATCGCGCCCTGGAAGACGATCGACGCGCCCGCCCAGCGGACCGCCCGCAGCCGCCCCCACTTCATGGTCAGGACGTCCTCGCCGTCGAGGAGGATCTCGCCGCTCAGCGTGGCCGTCGCGGGCAGCAGCCGCAGCAGCGCGAGGGCCAGCGTCGACTTGCCGCAGCCGGACTCACCGGCGATGCCGAGCTTCTGCCCGGCCTCGACCCGCAGATCGACCCCCCGTACGGCGGGGACGGCGTCGGCCCCGCCCCCGTACGTGACGGTCAGGTTCCGCACCTCCAGGAGCGGCGGATCGCCGACCGGCTTCGACGGGCCGGGAGAGCCGGACGGGTCCGGATTCGGCGTGGTGGTCGTGGTCGTGGCGGTCAACGGGACACCCCCAGCTTGGGGTTGAGCACGGACTCGATGGCGCGGCCGCACAGCGTGAAGGCCAGGGCGACCACGGCGATGGCGAGTCCGGGCGGAGCGAGGTACCACCAGTTGCCGGAGCTGACCGCGCCGGCCTCGCGGGCGTCCTGGAGCAGACCGCCCCAGGAGACGATCGTGGGATCGCTGAGCCCGAGGAAGGCGAGGGTCGCCTCGGTGAGGATGGCGGTGGAGATCACGAGCGTGGTCTGGGCCAGTACCAGCGGCATCACATTGGGCAGGACGTGACGCGACATGATGTGGCGGTGTCCGCCGCCGAGCGCCCGGGAGCGTTCGATGTACGGGCGGGACTCGACGGACAGCGTCTGGGCGCGGACCAGACGTGCGGTCGTCGGCCAGGTCGTGACACCGATCGCCAGGATCGTCGTCCACACCGACCGGGACAGGACCGTGGCCAGGGCGATGGCCAGCACCAGGGTCGGCATCACCAGGAACCAGTCGGTGACCCGCATGATGACGGTGGCGTACCAGCCCTTGAAGTGGCCCGCGGTGATCCCGATGAGGGTGCCGATCGCCACGGACAGGAAGGCGGCGAGCAGCCCGACCGTCAGCGAGACCCGGGTGCCCCAGAGCATCAGGGCCAGCAGGCTGCGGCCGAACTGGTCGGTCCCGAGCGGGAACTCACCGCTCGGCGCCTCCATCGGGCCGCCCGGGGCGTTGGTCACGCTCTGCGAGTCGGCTCCGACCAGCAGCGGGGCGGTCAGCGCGAGCAGGGCGATCACCGCCAGCACGGCGAGTCCGACGAGACCGGCGCGGTGCGTGCGGTACTGCCGCCAGAAGCGGGCCACCGCCTGCCGCCGCCGGGCCCGGGTGAGGGCGCGCGGGCTCTGTACCGGGACCACCTTCTCCGGCTGCCCGGAGGGCTTCGGGGCGTCCGGCTCCAGCGGCCCGGACTTCTGCATCGACGTCGTCATCGGCCCACCCGGGGATCGAGCAGCGGATAGATCACATCGGCCAGCGTGTTCATCAGGATCACCGCGGCGGCGAACACGAAGAACAGCGCCTGCACCAACGGCAGGTCGGGCACGCTCAGCGCCTGGTAGAAGAGGCCGCCGAGCCCCGGCCAGGAGAACACCGTCTCCACCAGGATCGCCCCGGCGACCGTCGTGCCGAGGTTCACGAAGAGCAGCGTCACGGTCGGCAGCATCGCGTTCGGCACGGCGTGCTTCCGGCGGACGAGGTCGTCGCGCAGCCCCTTGGCGCGGGCGGTCGTCAGATAGTCGCTGCCCATCTCGTCCAGCAGCGAGGAGCGCATCACCAGCAGGGTGCGCGCGTACTCCACGGCGACGAGCGTGACGACGGGCAGCACCATGTGGTGGGCGATGTCCAGCACCCGGTCGAAGCCCTCGGTGTCGCCGGACTCCATACCGCCGGTCGGGAAGAGCCCGGGGATCGGGCCGATGCCCACCGACAGGGTGATGATGAGGAGCAGGCCGAGCCAGAACGAGGGCACCGAGTACAGCGTCAGCGCGAACGCGGTGTTGGCACGGTCCCCGGCACTGCCGTTGCGCCACGCGGAGCGGGCGCCCAGCCAGATGCCGAGCAGCGTGTAGATCACGAAGGCGGTGCCGGTCAGCAACAGGGTGGCCGGCAGCGCCTCGGCGATCTTGTCGACGACCGGGGCGCGGAACTGGTACGACGTACCGAAGTCGCCGGTCAGCGCCTTGCCGCAGTACTGGGTGAACTGCTCCCACAGCGGCAGGTCGAGGCCGAACTCACGGCGCATCGCCGCGATCTGCTCGGTCGACACCTGACGGCCGCCGGTCATCTGCTTGACCGGGTCGCCGGGGATCAGCCGGAAGAGGAAGAAGCTGGTGACGAGGACGGCGAAGAGGGAGACGGCCGCCCCGGCGAGCTTGCCCGCCGCGTAGCGGGCGTAGGCGGCGGTGGAGCGGGAGCGGGGGGAGCGGGCCGACGGCCCGGCCGGAGCCGGGCCGCCGGATTCGGTGCTCTCCACGCCCGCCGCGCCCTCTCGCAGGGCGGGAGTGCTTTCTGAGCTCATGGACTATTCACGGTCTTCCGCGGTGGAGCGGCGACGCATGGCGAACAGGAGTCCGCCACCGGCGAGGACGACGACGGCGATCCCGACCCCGATGAGCACCCCGGTGGAGCTGCCACCGGAGTCGGAGGAACCGGACGAGGAGGCCCCGGCGGCCGGGACCGCCGACCACCAGCTCCAGTAGCCGTCCTGGCCGTAGATGTTGCCCGCGGCCGACGGCATGGTGGTGATGGACTCGATGTGGTCGGTGCGGTAGGCCTCGACGGCATTCGGGTACGCCATGACGTTCATGTACCCGGTGTCGTACAGCCGTGACTCCAGTTGCTTGACCAGATCCGCCCGCTTGGCGGGGTCGTACTCGGCCAGTTGCTTCTTGTAGAGCTCGTCGTACTGCTTGTCGCAGATGAAGTTGTCGGTCGAGGCCGTCTCCTTCGCCTTGGCCGGCAGGGCATCGCAGGTGTGGATCGACAGGACGAAGTCGGGGTCGGGGTTGACGGACCAGCCGTCGAAGGCGAGGTCGTACTCACCGGCGTACCAGGGGTCGGAAACGTTGTCGAGGCAGTCGACCTTCAGCCCGATGCCCTGCTCGCCCCACCACTCCTGGAGGTACTTGCCGATCGCCTTGTCGTTGGGGTCGGTGGCGTGGCAGAGGATGCGGAAGTCGAGCGGCTTGCCGTCCTTGCCGACGCGCTTGCCCGCCCCGTTCTTCTGGTACCCGGCCTCGTCCAGCAGGGCCGCGGCCTTCGCCGGGTCGTAGGCCAGCTTCTGGTCCGCCGACGGCTTCCAGAAGTAGTCACCGAAGCGCGGCGGGATGTAGCCCTCGCCCACGACGGCGTGGCCCTGGAAGACCTTGTCGATGATGGTCTTGCGGTCGACCGCCATGAACAGCGCGTGCCGCACCTTCTGGTCCAGCAGCGCAGGGTGCCCGTCGCCGAACTTCTGTCCGTCCTTCGTGCGGGCGCCGGGGTTGACGGCGAGCGCGAAGAAGCGGCGGCCCGGGGCGTCGTTCACCTTGATATCGGGGGCGCTCTCCAGCGAGGCGGACTGGGCCGGGGTCAGACTGGGGCTGCCCGCGACGAAGGACACCTCGCCCTTGCGCAGGGCGGCCACGGCCGCGTCCTGGTCCTTGTAGTAGCGGAAGACCAGTTCGTCGAACTTGGGGGACCCGCGCCAGAAGTCCTTGTTGGCCTTCAGCTTCACATAGCTGTCGACCTTGTAGTCCGTCACGATGAACGGACCGTTCCCCACGATGGGGAACTCCTTGTCGTTGTTGAACTTCGAGAAGTCGCCGACCTTCTCCCAGAGGTGCTTCGGGACGATCGGCACATCGAGCGCGGCCATCGTGGCCTGCGGCTCCTTCAACGTGATGACCAGCTTGTCCTTGCTGGGCGCGGTCACCTTCTCGAAGTTGCCGACGAAGCTGCCGTTGGAGGTCGCGGCGGCCTCGTCCGTCATCATCTTGTTGAACGTCCAGGCCGCGTCCTCGGCGGTGGCCTGCTGCCCGTCGGACCACTTCGAGTCCGAGCGGATCGTGTACGTCCACGTCAGCTTGTCCGCGGAGGGCTCCCACGCGGTGGCGAGGCCCGGGACCGCCTTGTTGTCCTTGGGGTCGTAGTTGGTGAGGAAGTCATACATCAGCCGCAGGACGCTCGTGCTGAGCAGCCGCTGCGCCAGGAACGGGCTGAGCGAGTCGACGCTCTGCGCGACGGCGACCGTGAGCGTCGTCTTCCCGTCGTCCGCACGCGCCTCGGAGGGGGCGGGCGCGAGCAGGTTTCCGGGTACGACGGATCCGGCGGTGAGTGCCAGGGCGGCCAGGCCGGAGGCCAGCAGGAGGCGCAGGCGTCGGCGTGGCCGGGTGGAGTGGTGGGGAACTCTAGTGACCATGGACGGGGACCTCGCGTCATCACTCGCTGAAGAAGGCGGGTAGATCTCTGGTTCGCCAGTTGGTGAAGCGAAGGTTTATCAGCGGTGGTCGAGGCTCGTCAACGGTCAGTCAAACAGCGTGTGGGCTGCGGGAATAGCGGAAGGGCCCGCACCGCGCGAGCGGTACGGGCCCTTCATCGGCCCTCATTGGTCTCAACCACTTCGGCCCTACTGCTGGGGCTCCGGCGGCGGCTGCGGAGGCGTCTGCTGCCAGCCGGCGGGAGGCACCGGACCCTGCAACTCGGGCTGGCCTGCCGGGTTGGCCTGCCCGCCCTGCTGCTCCGGCTGCGCCTGCTGCGGCACACCGGCCCCGGGCGCACCCGGCCCGGCCTGCGGGGGAGGCGCCTGGAGCCACCCGTTCTGCGGTCCGCCCGGTGCCCCCTGCTGGGCGTAGGGCCCACCCGGCTGACCTGCCGCCTGATATCCCCCGTACGGCGGCTGTCCACCGTAGGGCTGCTGCTGGGCGTAGGGCTGCTGCTGCCCCTGCTGCCCCTGCTGCCCCTGCTGCCCCGGCTGGGGGTGCCCGGGGTGCTGCGGCTGCTGCGGGTAGGGCCGGCCGGGGCCAGGCTGCTGCGGTGCGTACGGCTGCTGGCCCGGGAACTGCTGACCGGGGATCTGCTGTCCGGGAACGTGCTGACCGGGGGCGCCCGGCTGACCCGGCATCGGCTGTCCCGGCATCGGCTGTCCCGGCGCCGGGTAGCCCTGCTGCCCGGGCATCGGCGGGGCGAACTGCGGCGGCGGGTTCTGGCCGTCCCCCGTCCACAGCCCCTGCTGCTGCTGGGCCCGGGCGAAGTCCTCGGCCACCAGCGCCGAGAGGTGGAAGTACGCCTCACGGGTCTTGGGCCGCATCATGTCGAGGTCGACCTCGGCGCCCGCCGCCAGGTGCTCGTCGAACGGCACGACGACGACTCCGCGGCAGCGCGTCTCGAAGTGCTGGACGATGTCGTCCACCTTGATCATCTTTCCGGTCTCGCGAACCCCGGAGATGACGGTCAGCGAACGCTGCACCAGGTCGGCGTAGCCGTGCGCCGAGAGCCAGTCCAGCGTCGTCGACGCGCTGGACGCGCCGTCGACCGAGGGCGTCGAGATGATGATCAGCTGGTCGGCGAGGTCGAGCACCCCGCGCATCGCGCTGTAGAGCAGCCCGGTGCCCGAGTCGGTGAGGATGATCGGGTACTGCTTGCCGAGCACCTCGATCGCGCGCCGGTAGTCCTCGTCGTTGAACGTCGTGGAGACCGCCGGGTCCACGTCGTTGGCGATGATCTCCAGACCGGAGGACGCCTGCGAGGTGAAACGCCGGATGTCCATGTACGAGTTGAGGTACGGGATCGCCTGCACCAGGTCGCGGATGGTCGCCCCGGTCTCGCGGCGCACCCGTCGGCCCAGTGTGCCGGCGTCCGGGTTGGCGTCGATGGCGAGGATCTTGTCCTGCCGCTCGGTGGCCAGCGTCGAACCCAGCGCGGTCGTCGTGGTGGTCTTGCCGACACCGCCCTTGAGGCTGATGACGGCGATCCGGTAGCAGGACAGCACCGGGGTGCGGATCAGCTCCAGCTTGCGCAGCCGCTCGGCCTCCTCCTTCTTGCCGCCCAGCTTGAACCGGGAGGCGGCGGAGGGGTTACGGCTGCTCTTGGCCTTCTGCTTGCCCCGCACCAGCCGGTCGGAGGAGAGCTCGACCGCCGCCGTGTACCCGAGCGGGGCGCCGGGCACCGACCGCTCGCGCTGGTCGTGCGCGACCGGGGTGGGCCAGGCTCCGCCCATACGCGGGTCGACAGGCGGTTGTTGCTGCTGCTGCGGCGGTTGAGCCTGGGCCGGGAAGGGCGCGTGCGGCTGCGGCGCGTTGGGCGCTTGACCCGGGTGGCCCGGCTGACCCGGGTGGCCGGGCTGCGGGAAGCCGTAGCCGCCCTGCGGCGGGAAGCCGTACCCGCCCGCGCCCTGGGGGGCCTGCGGGTGCGCATGAGGCGGCAGCGGTGCTCCGGGGCCGTGCTGACCCTGCTGACCGGGGAACGGCTGCTGCTGGTGCGGCTGATGGGGAGCCTGGGGTGCGTGAGGGGGCTGGAGAGACTGAGGTGCTTGCGGCGGCTGTCCCGTCTGCGGGAAGCCATAGCCGCCGGGCGCCTCGTTCGCCGGGGCGGAACCGGGCCACTGCGCCGCGGGCTGCGGCGCGGAGGGCCCCGGAGCGGCCGGCTGGAAGGTGGGCGGCAGCGGCGGCAGCGCGCCCCCCTGTGCGGGCGGCGACCACGGCACCGGTGCGGCGGCGGCCTGCGGGGCTTCGGCGACGGGAGGCGGTACGTCCTGGGGCGCGACGCCCTGGGGACCCGCGTCCAGGGGTACGACATCCTGCGCGCCCGTGCCCGTAACGCCTTCGGGGGCGGGAGCGGGTACGCCATCGAGGCCCGGGGTCTCGTCGGTGCTCGCTCCGGCCGTGCCGCCGTCCTCGGAATCCGCCGAGCCCGCTTCCGTACGGGAGACGGCCTCGGAGTCCGTGTCGGCGAGCGGGGGAAGGGATGAGGCGCCCGGCTCGGAAGACGTATCGAAGGACGTGGATGACGTGGAGGACGTAACGGACGGGGAAGCGTCCTCGGAGCCCGAACCGGAGGCGAGAGCGTCGGGCTTCCCGTCGTCCGTCGTCGATCCCGCACCGGACAGGCCGTCCGCGGCAGCCCCGGAACCCGCCCCTTCGGTAGAACCGGCCGCGGCTTCCGCCTCGCGCTCCGCGATCTCCCGCTTGAGCGCGGCGGGCGAGAACCGCATCGTCGAACCGCTCTCCACGTCACCGCCGCCGAACGGACCGGCATCCCCGCTGTCGGCCGCGGGAGCGGTGGCCGGAGCGTCCTGCGCCCGTGTGTGCGGAGCGGGGGCGTCCGGAGCCTGGACGTGCGGAGCCTGCGTGTGCGGAGCGGGAGCGTACGGCGTCTCCGGTACGGCGGGGGAGACCGGGGCCTCCGGAGCCGCCGGGACGGCCGGCTCGGCGTGCGCCGGAGGGGCGGGCGCCCAGTTGGGGTCGAAGCCGCCCGGCGTCGCCGACAGGTCGGGCGAGGGCAGGGGCGCCCCGACCGGCGGCGGAGGCGGCGCCAGGTGTGAGCCCGCTCCTCCCGACGAGTCCCCCGCCGCGTTCTGCGTGTACCAGGCGGGAGGGGTGTAGTCGATGGTGAACTCACCCGTCATCTCGGCGGGATCCGCGTCGGACGACTCGTCGACGGGCATGTCCCATCCGCCGCGGATCTCGTTCCGATCGCCGTTCACTTTGCCTCCTGGTGTGGTCGAGCACCCTTGTGCCGTGGTGGGTGGGGGCGACCGTTCCCGATGTGCCGGTACGCCCGGCTCTCCCCCTTGCGACGCGCATCACCTGCTCGCAGGTTTCTTCTGCCGCGCCCCACCCACCCTAATCGCCATCCGGTGAACTCAGGCAGGGCGTAGGGCACGGCAAACCCCGCCCCACGGGCCATGTGTCACACCCCGGTGAACGACGTGCGAAGGAAAGGGGGCGACGAGACGGTCAATCCGTGCCATACGCGTACAGCGTGAAGCGGGAAAGCTCACTCGGGCGGCCCCCCCTTCGCGGCGCTCCGCGCCTCCGCGGGACCGGACCCGGGGGACTGAACCCGGGGGACCGAGCCTGTGCGACGCCGAACCCGCGTGCCGCCGGACCTGTGCGAGGGATCTGTGTGAGGGGGGCCTAGGTGAGGAGACCTAAGTGAGGTCGAACTCACCGTCGCGAGCGCCCAGGACGAACGCCGTCCACTCCGCCTCCGTGTACCGCAGGACGGTGTCCGGGTCCAGCGAGGAGCGCATGGCGACGGCGCCGCCCGGCAGATGCGCGATCTCGACCCGCTCCTCGGCCTCCTCGGTGCCGGGCGCGCTGAGCCACGTCACATCCGAGATGTCGAGAGCGTAGAGCTCGTCCTTCTCCTGCTGGGTGCCCATGACGGCGTCCCTTCGATCGAACGGATTCGGTGCGTGGTCCATGTTCCCCGGAGGGAGGGGTGTTCGTGGGCCGAACGGTGCAGGAATCAGTCCATCCGGCGAGCTGTGCCCAGCAGTCCGGTCTCCGCGTCCGTGGCGTTCGTCATCACCCAATGGTGCTCGCGCCCCGCCACCCAGAGGGTGACACCGTCCGCCAGGGTGGGCAGCGCCTCGTACTCGGCGCGCGCCAGTCCCAGGATCCGGCCGATCTGCTCGGCCTCGCCGGGCGAAACCCGCTGGATGCCCACCAGCGCGGACGACCGCATCAAGCGCGGTGCGACAGGGCTCAGATAAGGAAGCAGCGTCAGCACGGACTGCCACGGCGAGGACACCACCCGGCCGCGCGGCGGGCGCATGCCGCAGTCCCGCACGACGACCACGGGGCTGCCCACGGTCGCTCCCGTCGGCGGAACACGGCCCACGTCGTACAGCGACACGCACTCCAGCCCGGCGCCCGCCGCCTGGGCGAGCGTGGTCCAGGCCTGGACACGACCGGTCTCGACCGCCACCCGGGCACCGGTGCCCGCCGCCCGCAGCGCCAGGACCTGTGCCGTCCACAGCCCGCCGATCAGCGTGACGTCGTACGGCACCGGTCGGTGGAAGCCGATCAGCTGCGGCTTGTTGTTCGCGTCGTTGCCGATGATCACGCCGTCGTCGCCGACCGGCAGGGACAACGCCCCCAGGTGGTCCGCGGCCACGGTGTGACCCGCGTGCCGGGGGCCGCGCAGCCCGCGCCGGGGCTCGGTCCGGTTGCTCACTGTGCGCCTCCCAGCGGGAGCGTGGCCAGGACGCCCGGCAACTGCTCGCGGTCCAGTCGTGCCAGCCCCACCTTGGCGTGCCGGGCTGCCTGCTCCAACGTCCTTCTCACACCGATCAGTTCGGTGTCCGAACCGCCGGTGACCCGCACATGCCCGGCCACGCTCGTCGAACCCTGGCGCACCCCGCGGCGCACCGTCAGGCTGAACGTCGTCGCGTACGCCGGCACCGAGGTCAGCAGCGCGACCAACTGCGGCAGCGGCGTCGCGCCCCGGCCCAACTCGGGCCAGCGGTCCACCGCGTACGTGGTGTGCCAGCGGTCGTCGCACCGCCAGACCCGGGACGTCTCCATCGTGCGCCGCTGCGGAGCGGCATCCGGCCGGCCCGCCCGCCCCGACAGGATGGGATTGGCGCACGCGGAGGTGGCCACGGCGGAGTTCAACTCTTCCTGGTCCAGCACCGCGGCCTGGAAACCGGCGCCCGTGATCCGGCTCGCCACATGGTCCGCGACCCGCACCAGGCAGCGCTGCGCACCCTCCAGCCCGCCGCCGCGCGCGTCGATGGCCTCACGGCACAGCTCGGGATCCAGCTTCACCGCCACCCACGTCATCCGCAGGGCGGGCGCACCGGTCTGGTCCTGCAACGGAGCGTAACTGAGCCGGGCCACCGACTGCTGCGGCAGATGAGGGGCCGGCGCGCACCGCACCTGCTGCACCAACTGCGCCGACTCCAGCACGATGTCGTCGACCTGGAGGGCGTCGCCCAGCAGCGACAGCGGGAGCGACCGGGCGCCGAACGCGGGCCTCAGCGACTCGCCGCTCGCCTCCACCCGCACCACGGCCGTCAGGAACGTGCCGTCGCCGAGCATGCCGACCGTCCGGTGGGCCCGGTCCACATACACCTGCGGGCCGAAGCCGGGTACGTTCTCGGCGACCGGCGCCAGCATCGGCTCGGCGTCCGAGGGCGGCGTGGCCGCGGAGCGGCGCCGGGCCCGGAGCCCGAGGGCCCCCGACACCCAGTCCTGGAGCGCGCGGCCCCGTCGGCGTACCACCGCGAGGGCGACCAGCAGACAGAGCACCACGAGCGACGGGATCAGCCAGGCGCCACCGAGCGCCGCGCCCACGGCGGCGATCACGAGGCCCACCTCGACGATCACCATCTGCCGAAGCACGGGGCGCACCCGGTCGGTCCGCGAGATCGAACGCAGCGTCGTCGCGGCGGGGGCGTTCGGACCGGAGGTGCCGGAGGGCTGGGCGGGGGGCGTCGCGGGCGACTCGTTGCTACGTTGCCTCCGGGAAGTCCCGGAGGTTCGACGGCCGGCCCGCCCGGTACGCTCGCGCGTAGCTGCACCCATCGCCGCGTTGCCCCCTCGTGTCCGTATTCACCGCTTTTTACACGGGTGTTGATCGGGTCGTCACCCTACCTGAGCACAGGTAGCGGAACCCCAGCAGGCATAGTAGGGGCGCGGTACGGCAGCGGGGGCCGACGGTGCGCGTGGGACCCTGTTCGATCACTGGGGAGAAGGGTCAGCGGACACATGGCATCACGGCGGGATGAGCTCAACGCCTATACCTTTGCGAAGCGGAGGTTGATCGCACAGTTCCTGCAACCCAACCCCACAGGTTCCGAGGAAGGCGCCCCCAAACCGCTGCGCGCGGTACTGCCCGGGGCCATCGTCGCCGTAGTGGTTCTCGCCGGTTTCGGCGCCTGGGGCATGTTCAAGCCGGTGGCCCCCCAGAAGTGGGACGCCGCCAAGGAACACGTCATCATCGCCAGCAAATCCACCACCCGCTACGTGGTGCTGGAGACCGACGGCAAGAAGCAGTTGCACCCCGTCCTGAACATGGCCTCGGCCAAGCTCCTGCTCGCCCCGGACAAGGGCACCGTCGTCAACGTCAACGAGTCGGTCCTGGACAGCGGCAAGATTCCGCACGGTGCGACGCTCGGTATCCCGTACGCCCCCGATCGGCTGCCCGACGCCAAGGCAGCGGGCGCGGCCAAGCGCTGGGCGGTCTGCGAGCGGCCCGGCGAGGGCGGCAGGGCCATCCAGAAGGCGACCTTCATCTTCGCCGAGCGCGAGGAGAAGAAGACCGAGGGCAAGAACGCCCTCGGGGGCGGTGAGCTGATGTACATCGAGGGACCAGGACCGGACCGGACCCGCTACATCGTGGACGCCGCCGGCAAGGCCTACCCCGTCCAGAAGGACGAACTGCTCCTGCGCACCCTGGTCGGCCAGGACGCCAAGCCCCAACGGGTCTCGGCCGCCTGGCTGGCCACGCTCCACACCGGAGCGCCGATCACCTTCCCGACCGTGGACGGCACCCCCGGGTCCCCCGCGGGCGCCCCCGGCACGCTCGACGAGCGGACGAACCGGGTCGGCATGGTCCTGACCGCCACGGCGGGAACCAGGACCCAGAGTTACGTCGTCCTGCCGGGCAGGGTCGCCCCCGTCTCGGACTTCACCGCCAAGCTCCTGCTCAGCAGCCGGCAGCTGGTGAACCTCAAGCAGGCGGGCAACGCCAAGCCGGTCAGCGCCGCCGAACTCGAACCGGGTGCCCCCTTCAACCAGAAGAGGGACTGGCCGGTCAGCAAGCCCGAACCCGTCAACTCCCCGGACGTCAAGAAGGGCAGCCGAAACACCGTGTGCAACGTACTGCGCGGCGTCGACGCGGACAGTGGCGTCACCACGCTGAGCACCTGGGTGGGTACGGGCTTCCCCGCGACGCTCCCCACCGGCTCCAGCAGCGCCTACGTCACGCCGGGATCGGGTGAGTTCTTCCGCCAGTTCAAGGGCTCCACGACCAGCGCCGGCTTCCTGTTCCTGGTCACCGACACCGGCCTGCGCTACGCGATGCAGTCCAACAGCGACAGTGGCCAGGGCGACTCCGGCATCGGCGAATCCGGCTCGAAGAAGGAGCGGGAGACCCAGCAGGAGGAGGCACAGCAGGCGCAGAACCGGCTGGGCTACAAGGACGTCGACCCCAACCCCGTACCGGCGGTCTGGTCCGCCCTCCTGCCGACCGGCCCCCGGCTCTCCACCGGCGCGGCCAGCCAGCCGCAGGGTTCGTGAGCGGGGCACGGACATGGCGACCCACGACCACGACCACCACCACGGCCCGGCCCGCCGCCTGCTCACCGCCACGGCGGCTGCGGCTGTCCTCGTCGTCACCCTGCCGGTACTCCCGGCGGCCGCGGACGACTCGACCCAGTGCACGTTCCCCTCGAAGAACTACCCGGGCCGGCCCTGGGCGTTGCAACGCGTCCTCTTGGACGAGGTGTGGAAGCAGTCCACCGGCAAGGGTGTACGCGTAGCCGTCATCGACACCGGAGTCGACGTCAGGAACAAACAGCTCAAGCCCGCCGTCGACACCGGGGCGGGCCGCAACTTCCTGCCGAAGGGCCTCAAGAACGACGACGGAACGAAGATCGAACGCGGCAAGGAGAACGGCACCACGGACACCGTGGGGCACGGCACCAAAGTCGCCGGCATCATCGCCGCGCGCGAGATGAAGGGCACGGGCTTCAGCGGCCTGGCCCCCGACGCGACGATCATCCCGATCCAGCAGAACGACGCCGAGGGCCACGGAACGGCCGACAGCCTCGCCCGAGCGATCCAATACGCCGCCAACGAGGCGGACGCGGACATCATCAACATCTCCCAGGACACCGCGGACGCCGTGAAGCCGTCCGCGGCACTGCGGCAGGCCGTGGACAACGCCCTCGCCCGGGACGTCGTGGTCGTCGCCTCCGCCGGCAACGACGGGCTCGGCGGCAACGTCAAGGAGACCTACCCGGCGTCCTTCAAGGGTGTCCTCGCCGTCGCCTCCTCGGACCGGAACAACGAACGGGCGGCCTTCTCGCAGTCCGGCGACTTCGTCGGCATCGCCGCCCCCGGCGTGGACATGGTTTCCACGGTGCCCGGCGGCGGACACTGCGCCGACAACGGAACCAGCTTCTCCGCCCCGTACGTCGCCGGAGTCGCCGCCCTCATCAAGGCGAAGCACACCGACTGGACGCGGGAGCAGATCGTCGCGCAGATGCAGCAGACGGCGGAACGCTCGGTGGCGGGCCACGACATCCTGGTCGGCTGGGGTGTGGTCGACCCGGTACGCGCCCTCACCGAGGACGACAAGCCGATCGACCGCCCGGTGGCGAGCGAAGGGGTGAGCAAGGGCAAAGCCCCCACCCCCGCCGAACTCCACCTGGGCGAAACGGCCGACGAGCGGAACGCGCGCCTGGCGACGTACGTCATGGTCGGCGGCGGCGTCCTGGTGGCGGCCATCGCGGGTACGGCCGTGGCGGTACGGGACAACCGGAGACGCGCGGGGCGCCTGGCGGGCGAGGCATAACGACGGGAACGGTGAAGAACAGTGAAGAGTAGGTCATGAGACAAGTCACGTGACTCTCAAGTCGATTGGCGCTGTCGTACGCAGTGACTAGAGTTGTCGGGATGAGATCGGATCGGACCGCGTCAGTGCGATAGCAACGCGGGACGAACCGAGCAAACGGGGATGCGGAACGGGGAGGACGGCATTGTGACCGATCCAGGTGGCGGTGGCGGTACGGGTGACATCAGGCGCGGAGTGGGTGCGCTGGAGAAGTTCAAGAGTCGTGTCGACGCCCTGCTGGCGGACTTCGAGGGCTCGGCGGCCAGCAAGACGAAAGTCGCCGACCAGAAGGTCTCGCGGGCCTCACTGAGCGGCCCGAACGCACGCTTCGCCGAGGCGGACGGCCTCTACACCCAGTACAACCGGGTCCATTCTTCCCTCGTCTCGCTCTCCAAGTCCCTCGGCGACCAGATCGAGTACCTGAGCCTGGGCGTGCACGCGGCGGCCGTCGGCTTCGACAACGTCGAGGACGACATCAGGCGGCGGTTCTACGCGATTCAGACGCGGATGGACGCGGAGCGCGAGAAGCACGCGAAGTCCGAGCAGGACAACAACGACAAGCAGTCGGACTCCGGGTGGGCAGCGGAATGAGCGACGAGAAGCAGCAGGACCTGACGCCTGCCGAGCAGTCGAAGCAGGACGAGGGACGGGTCCAGACCCAGATCGTCGTCACGGACATGACCGAGACGGCCGGCCGGGTCATGGAGTCCTTCGGCTTCGGCAACCCCCGCACCGGGGGCCGTACCTCCTTCGAGGGACACCAGCTCAACGCCCTCATCGACATGGTGGAGAACACCAACCCGGAGCACCTGGAGAGCGCGGGCGAGGCCCTCTGGAAG
The DNA here is from genome assembly GCF_018619185.1 of Streptomyces sp. McG3. GTDB lineage: Bacteria > Actinomycetota > Actinomycetes > Streptomycetales > Streptomycetaceae > Streptomyces. Next base: position 29,127 of record NZ_JAAXYC010000021.1, read on the forward strand.
GCCAGGGACGCCATCCGGCGCGCGGCGAAGGAACTGAAGGACCACCTCAAGGGGGTCGACTGGCAGGGCGAGTCCGGCACGGCCTTCCGAGCCTTCGGAACGGGCCTGGTCGCCCACGCCGAGAAACTGGGCGACTTCGCGGACTCGGCCGGCACCCAGATCACGGTCGCGGGCACCGGCCTGGCGTCGGTGAAGAGCGCCATGCCGCCGCGCGACCGCCGGATGATCCAGACGGACGTGAAGGACATCCTGTTCCCGGCCCGGACGGAGACCAACCCGCAGTACGCGGCCGCGCTTGAGGTGGAGAAGAACCGCCAGGAAGCCATCAACCAGATCAACCGGTTGGCGTCGTACTACTCGGTCTCCGAGGAGGTACTGGCGGGGCAGGAGCCGCCACGGTTCGGGAAGAACCTTGATATCGACATGCCGAGGCCGTACCAGGGCCCCATCGAAGGGCCCTCGTCCCGGACTCCCAGCGACGGCTCCGAGGCCCTCGGCAGCAGTACCGCCCCAGTGTCTTCAGGCCGCTCCGTAGCGGGGGACTCTGCTTCAGTAGCCGCAGCCAACCGGGTACAGACTGAGGTTCCCAGCTCCGTGCCCTTGCCGGACAGGGGAACGGCTACGGAAATCAACAGCGTCGCGCCTCCCAAGGCTCCGCTGACGGTGACCAGTACGCCTCCGCTGCCGTCGCCCACGCCCACGACGGGTCCGACAGGGATGCCGCCGACTGCAGTGCCGCCCCCCTTCATGAACACCATGCAGGGAAACCCGTCGCGTACGGCAGGGCCTCCAACGCAACGGATGGTGAACCAGACCGGCCTGGGCGCGGGCAAGGCGCAGCCCACAGGGGGAGGCCCCGTGGCCAAGGGACCTGGTGGCGGGCCTCCGGTCGGACGCCCCAGCCCCATGGGGGGTGGAGGAACGTCCACAGGCCGCGCGCCGGTCGGCCCGCAGTCGCCGATCACCGGCCGTTCCACTCCTTCGAGCGGACGGTCGATCACCGGCCAGGGGGGGACGTCCACAGTGGGCGGACCTCGTGCGGGAGGTAGAACCGGCATCGTCGGAGGAACTCCCCAGAACGCGCAACAGGGCAGAGCTTCTGCCGGAGCCTCCGGCCAGCGGGGAGTGATCGGAGGGCGCGGGGCAGCAGCTGCCACCTCCCGGCCCGGTGGTCGCCCCGCTCAGACTTCGGGCGCGAACGGAGTCGTGGGTGCTCCCCGCAAGGCTGCCGGCGCCGGCTCGAACGCCAAGGGGTTCACATCTGGCGGGGCAGGGCTCGTACGTGGTCCTGCCGGTCGGCAGAAACCCGGCCGGGAGGACGATGACAACGGTTCGACCCGTCCCGACTACCTGACGGAAGACGAAGAGACGTGGAATGCCGGGCGGCGCGGGGCCGTGCCGCCGGTGGTCGAGTAGCAGCCCCAGGGAAGGTACGGAAGTCGGGATGACAGCAGGAATGGGCCGAGCTCAGAGGCGCGTGCGTGTGCTCGGCGCGCTGGCCGTGGCCGCTTCGTGGAGCGTGGTCTTCGTGGCTGCGGCGCAGCCTGCCGCCGCCGACACACAGGCGAAGCAGTGGTATCTCAGCGCGATGCAGGCTGAGGACATGTGGAAGGTCACGACCGGGGAAGGCATCAAAGTCGCTGTCATCGACACGGGTGTGAACCCGTCCACGCCGTCGCTCCAGGGACAAGTTCTCAAGGGTGTCGACGTAACCGGAGCACCGGGCGACGAAACCGACGACTACCACGGTCACGGCACGACGATGGCTGAGCTGATCGCCGGGACAGGTAAGGAAGGCGGCCTGAAGGGGCTTGCCCCGGGATCCAAGATCATCCCTGTGCGCATGAGTGACGGCGAATTCATGAAGAAGAACTCCACCATCTTCAGTGACACTGCGAAAGCTATCCGAGCTGCGGCCGAAACTGATGCGCATATCATCAGCATGTCTTTCGGTAGTTCCCGCTATCTGGATTCGAATCGTGAAGCGGTCAAGTATGCCGAAAGCAAAGGGAAGTTGTTCCTTGCCTCCGTCGGAAACGAGGGGCATGAGTCGAACAAGCGAGTTTATCCGGCCTCGTACCCCGAGGTAGTAGGTGTTGCCTCGGCGGATCGCAAGGGGAAAGTCTCCTACTATTCGCAGCACTCGGGTTCGGTAGATGTCGCGTCACCCGGGAGCGACGTTCCCGGGTGGTGCGACAGTTCCTTCAAGAGTTACTGCGACGGCGACGGCGGAACCAGTGCGGCGGCCGCCATCGCCTCCGCCTCCGCCGCCCTCGTCTGGTCCCTCCACCCCGACTGGACCGCCAACCAGGTGCTCAACGTCCTCTTCGACACGGCCGGCCGTGATTGGAAGAAGGGCGAGACCAGCAAGTACCTCGGTCACGGTCTGATCCGCCCTTCGATGAACGTCCTCAAGGGCAAGGGCGACCCCGGCGACCCGGACATCAGCCCGCTCACCAAGGAGAGGACGACCGGCCCCGCCGACTCGTCCGAGAAGCCCGCCGGCTCCGCCTCGCCGCAGCCCGCCAAGAACGGCACGGAGGGCGACAAGCCCGTGGCGGCGGAAGAGACCAAGTCCTCGGGGGACGAGAGCCAGTTGGGCCTGATCCTCGGAGTGGCCGCAGTTGTGGTCGTGCTCGGAGGAGTGGCCTACGCCGTGGTCCGCAGGCGTAAGGCCGCTTGACCGCACGTTCCGCATGTACCGGCCGGCGACCCATGCCGGCCTTGCAGAACCAACCGAAAGGGAAAGAGAACCATGGCAGATCAGAAGGTCTCAGATGCCGCGCTTCTGAAGCTGGAGGGTGACCTCAGCATCAAGTTCGACTCGGTGAAGGGGCAGCTCCGGCAGCTCCACGCGACGATCGACAACCTCGAAGGCAAGTGGAAGGGCATCGGCGCCAACCACTTCAACCAGAAGCAGACCGAGATCAACAACCGCATGGTCAGCCTGGCCAAGCAGCTGGTCCGCTTCCAGGAGTCCATCAAGGCCGCCCGTACCATCTCGGGCGACAACGAGGACGAGATCCGCCAGGCCCTCGCGGGTGTGGACGTGGTTGACGGCCACAACACCAGCGCGAAGGAACAGTCGTCCAGCCTGAACAGCTTCTGACCCCTATTCCGTAACTCGAAAGCAGCGGAGGACCGCATGGGAAACAACGACGGTACGACGGTCGTCACTTACGCGAGCCTTGATCTCGCGGCCGGTGAGATCAAGAAGCAGGCCAAGCAGCTCGACATGGACCTCAAGGAGATCCAGGCCATGATCTCGAAGGTCTCGGAAGTGTGGGAGGGAGAGGCCAAGCAGGCCTACACCGCCGCGCAGGAAAGGTGGAGGACGGACGCCGACGCCATCCGCGGCAACCTCGACGAGATCGCCAGGAAGGTCAGCGAGGCGTCGCCCATCTACCGCAGCGGTGACAAGCGGGCGGCAGCGAACTTCTGACGAAGTTCGACCACTGCGCCAAAGGCACCACAAACGCAGCACTGCACTGCACATCAGGGTGGACACGCGCGGGAGGTGTCCACCCTGAGCCGTGTCCCGACGTGACCCGACGCCTTCAAGAACCAGGACCCTCGCCCGGGGTTACCACTCAGCCGAGTGTGGTGCGCGAGTCCTTCGCCTGGAGCACGAGAGAACTCCACCGGACCTCGTCGCGGCCGTGGAGATCGGAACGCTCGCTGCTCAGGAGTGGCTGCAAGCCGTGTGCGGCCCCCAGCTCGACTGTCTCCGCAGCGGACACGTCGAACATGTGACGGCCATCGGGCACGGGCCCGTGCCGGAGGTTGACGAAGAACCGGCCGTCAGGCATCAGCAGGGCGGCGATCCTGGCCATCGCCCGTCCGCGTTCCTCGGCGTCCAGGTGCATCCACACCGCGGTGGCGAAGACCGCGTCGAACCGGCCCGGGCACTGGTGAAGCACAAGGGTGGGGAGAGCGTCGTCGACCCACTCGATCGCGCTGCCCGCATGGATTCGCTGTCCATGTCCCCGCAGCTCCGCCGTCGGCTCGACAGCCACGACGCTGTGCCCCAGCGCCGCCAACGCGGCAGCATCGCGTCCTGTGCCCGCGCCGATGTCGAGGATCCGGGCAGGCTCGGCGGGTACCAGGCTCACCACGGCACGGTGGACTTCGCCGAAGGTGACTTCCTCGTACTGGACCGCCAGCACGTCCGCCGCCCGCGCATACCCGGCGGTTCCCCTGGCCCGGCCGGCGTTGTCTTCGGCGCAGTCTCCGGCGTTTTCTCCGACGGCGCCCCATCGATCACTCATGGACCGAACCGTAACTCGCCGCGCGTTACGCCCCGGCGAATCGGCGTCGACGCCGCCGGGGCAGGGGACGACCCTCGTCGTCGCCCCGCCCCGCCCGTCTCCAGGCCCGCCGCTACCCCTCCATCAGCCCCGTCTGCACCAGCGGGTTCCCCCGGCGCCGGGTGACGAAGATGCCTCGGCCCGTGGGCATCGGGCGCGGTCGGACATTGCCGAGGATGTCGCCCTCGTTCGGATCGCCCGACAGAATCACGCCCTGTGCGCCCAGCTCGATCATGCGCTGGAGGAAAGGTTCGTACAGGGCCCGGCTGGCCCCCGCCGTGTTGCGGGCGATGATGAAGCGGACGCCCACGTCGCGGGCGAACGGCAGCAGATCCGTGATCGCGGACAGCGGGTTGCCGCTCGACGTGGAGACCAGGTCGAAGTCGTCGATGACGACGTACACCGTGGGGCCCTGCCACCAGCTCTGGTCGCGCAGCTCCTGCGCCGTGACGTCGGCGGACGGTGTGCGGCGCTTCATCAGATCGTGCAGCGCCGCCATGTGATGTTCCATGTTGTTGGACATCGGGATGTACTCCGCCAGGTGCGACCGCGGGGTCACATCGAGCAGCGAACGCCGGTTGTCGATGACGAAGAGCTTGCAGGAATCGCCGTCGTACCGCTCGGTCAGCTGCTTGATGAGCAGCCGCAACAGGTTGGACTTCCCGGACTCGCTCTCGCCGAACGCCAGGAAGAACGGGTCCTGATCGAAGTTCAGGAACACCGGCTCCAGGTTGTTCTCGTCGATACCGAAAGCGACGCCCCGCTCCGGTACCGCGTAGCCGGCCGGAAGCTCGCTCGCCGGCAGCGCGCGCGGCAGCAGACGCACCGCCGGGGCGGGCGCGGCCGTCCAGTGCCGGGCGACCTCCTGGTTCATCGCCGCGGTGGCCTCCGAGAGGTCGCTGTCCGAGTTGATGCCGTCGATCCGCGGCACCGCCGCCATGAAGTGCAGCTTCTCCGGGGTCAGGCCGCGGCCCGGCACCCCGGCGGGCACGTTGGCCGCCACCTTCCGGTCCAGTTCGGAGTCCATCACATCGCCGAGCCGCAGCTCCAGGCGGTTCATGAGGTGGTCCTTCAGACTGGCCCGCACCTCCATGGAACGCGACGCCGTGACGATCAGGTGGATCCCGTAACCCAGCCCGCGGGCCGCGATGTCCGTGGCCGCCGTCTCCAGCGCCTCGTAGTCCGTCCGGAAGCTGCCCCACCCGTCGATGACCAGGAACACGTCACCCCACGGCTGGTCCGTCACCGAGATGTCACCGCGCGCCCGCAGCCTGCGGAACGTGGCGATGGAGTCGATCCCGGCACTGCGGAAGTACTCCTCGCGCCGCGCCATGATGCCGTACACCTCGGCGACCGTACGGCGTACCCGCTCCGGGTCGAGGCGGGACGCGACGCCGCCGACGTGCGGCAGACCCGCGATCGAGGACAGACCGCCACCACCGAAGTCGAGGCCGTAGAACTGGACCTCCTCCGGCGTGTGGGTGAGCGCGAAGCCGGCGATGAGCGTCCGCAGCAGCGTCGACTTCCCCGACTGCGGCCCTCCGGTGATCTGCATATGGCCGGCGGCGCCGGAGAAGTCCCGGTAGAGAGTGTCGCGCCGCTGCTCGAACGGCTTGTCGATGACGCCCAGGGGCACGACCAGCCGGCCGGCTCCCTCGAAGCCGGGCTGCGTCAGCCCCCGGCCCTGCACCGGGGAGAGCCCCGGCAGCAGCTCGTCCAACGACGGCGGATTGTCCAGCGGCGGCAGCCACACCTGGTGGGCGGAGGCCCCGCGGCCCTCCAGACGGCGCACGATCACATCGAGCACCGTGTCGGCCAGCGCGTCGTCCTGCGCCGGGCGCTGATCCGGTACGCCTCCGGGCTCCGCCGCCGGCTGGACGTACCGCACCGGAACCGGAGCGGCCGTGAACGGAACCGGCCTGCGGTCCACCGGAAGCGGCCCACCCGGCGCGGCGGCCCGGTGCGCGCCCGAGCGGTACACCCCGGAGACGTACGCGGCCTTGAACCGGACCATCTCCTCCGTACCGAACTTGAGCAGCCCGGAACCGGGCACGTTGGGCAGGTGGTACGCGTCGGGCACACCGATCGCGGCCCGGGACTCGGCCGCCGAGAACGTCCGCAGACCCACCCGGTACGACAGGTACGTCTCCAGCCCGCGCAGCCGACCCTCCTCCAGACGCTGTGAGGCCAGCAGGAGATGCACACCCAGCGAACGGCCGATACGGCCGATCTGGACGAACATCTCGATGAAGTCGGGTTTGGCGGTGAGGAGTTCGCTGAACTCGTCGATGACCAGGACGAGCGAGGGGATCGGCTGCAGCGGCGCACCGGCCGCACGCGCCTTCTCGTAGTCGTGGATGTTGGCGTAGTTGCCCGCGTCGCGCAGCATCTCCTGCCGGCGGTTGAGTTCACCGCTGATGGAGTCACCCATACGGTCGACCAGCGTCAGGTCGTCCGCGAGGTTGGTGATCACGGCCGCGACGTGGGGCATCTGCGCCATACCGGCGAAGGTCGCGCCGCCCTTGAAGTCGGCGAGAACGAAGTTGAGCGTCTCCGAGGTGTGGGTCACGGCGAGACCGAGCACCAGCGTGCGCAGCAGCTCGGACTTGCCGGAACCGGTGGCGCCGACGCACAGACCATGCGGACCCATGCCCTCCTGGGCCGCCTCCTTGAGGTCCAGCATCACGGGCGCGCCGTCCTCGCCCACACCGATCGGCACCCGCAGCCGCTCCGCCTGCGATCGCGGCCGCCAGGTCCGGCTGACCTCGATCGAGGCGGCGTCCCCCAGGTTCAGCAGATCGGTGAACTCCAGGTTGGCCAGAAGGGGTTCGTCGTCGTCCCCGCCGGTGGCCATGTGCAGCGGGGCCAGCTGGCGGGCGAGCGCCTCGGCGGCCTCGTAGCTCAGCAGGTCCGGCACCCCGTCGTAGACGAGCCCCTGGCCCGACTCCAGCTGCAACGACTTCGGCTGCACCACGATGGAGAGGCCCCCGCGGGACCCGGTGACCTCACCCGGCACCACTTCGATGACCGTCACACCCTGGAGGCCCTCCGCCGAGGCGAGCACCGACATGGGGGGCACCGACTCGCCGTCCAGGACCACTACGACGTGCGGCTGCTCCATGAGTGGCTGACCGCCCGGCTGGAAGCGGGGCCTGCCCTCCAGGCGTCCGGCCAGCAGCTCCTCCAGGGCCAGGGCGTTGGTGGTGATGAGGCGGCGGCTCCCGGCTCCGTCCACGGGCCCGGAGGTCTGGGCGTGCGGGAGCCACTTCGCCCACTCCCACTGCGGCGCGGCCTCCGCGCCGGTCGCGACCGCGATCACCAGGTCCTGGGGGGAGTGGAGAGAGGCCAGCCCGCCGACCACGGCCCGCGCCGCGGAGCGCGCGGAATCCGCGTGGCCGCTGATCGTGAGGTGGTAGAACGCCCGCAACGAGACGGCCATGGGCAGACCGTCCAGCGTGGAGTGCGTCGCCAGGAACTGCTGCATCGCCCCGGCGGCCAGCGGCTCCAGCTCGTCCACGGGCGCCGTCTCGGGCGCGATGAGCGGCGTGGCCAGCTCCTGACTGCCCAGCCCGATGCGCACCTGCGCGAAGTCCGGGTCACCGGCACGCCGCTCCCACACCCGGCTGCCCTCGGCGACGAGCGCCCACAACTGCTCGGGAGAGGGGTGGAGGTAGAACTGCGCGTCCCGCTGCTTGCGGGCCGTCTTCAGCACTGTGCGCCGGGTCTGCGTCAGGTACTTCAGGTAGTCGCGGCGCATGTCCGCCAGCTCGCCCTGAGTGCCGCGTCGGTACCGCACGAGCATCGCGATGGCCATGGCCAGCGTCGAGGCGATCATGATCATGCCCATGATGCGCATGATCGGGTTCGGCGTCATGAAGAAGAAGACGACGGAACCACCCATGCCCAGCATCGGCAGGAGCTGCATCAGCGCCCCCTCCTGCTGGCCCCGGGGGAGTTCCGGCGGAGGTTGCAACTGCACCTGCTCGACCGGCACTTCGGTGGGCAGGGCCCGCGGCGGGCGCTTGACGACGATCTGGCTCACAGCTCACCAATTCCCTTGCCGGACGGAAGTGTTCCTATCGGCGCCCCCGTGGCGACGGGCTCCATCCGCGGGAAGGATCCTACTGGCGTAGCGGCGGTCCCATGGCGGTAGGGTGTCGCGACGCGTGTACGCATCCGCTAACTGTCGCGAGAAGACGGTCATTAGGGACGAGCGGTGCGATCCGTGGTCCCGGCGGTGTGTTTCCGGCAGAAGCGGACGCGGCCCGGCGGAAGCGGGGCGGCGGCGGAAGCGGAATAGCCGGCCGGCGGGAGCCGCGGCGACGGCGGTGCGAACCAGCTGTGGCAGAACGACTGCGGCAGAACAACTGCAGTGGAACAGCATCAGCAGAAACAGAACAGCAGCAGAAACAGAACAGCAGCAGGACAGAACAGCAGCAGAACAGAACAGCAGCAGGACGAACAGCAGTAGAAGCGCGGAACAAGCGAGTCAAGCCAGTAGTAGGGGGAGCAACAGGTGACCATGACGGCCCAAGCGGCAGCCACCGGATCCGGTCGGCAGAGTCACGGGACCCCGTACGGCAGCGGCACCGGATTCTGCCGGGTCACGGTCGTCGCGCCCGACGGCCGTGTCGACGTGGCCCTGCCCGAGGACATCCCGGTAGCCGATCTGTATCCCGAGATCCTCCGGCTGTCCGGACAGAGCCCCGCTGCCGGCGCACCCGTCGGCTACCACCTGGTGCGCCGCGACGGCACCGTCCTGGACAGCGCCCGTACGCTCGCCGGCCACCGCATTCTCGACGGCGAGCTGCTGTCGATGAGGCCCTTCTCCGAATCACTGCCCCCCGCCGTCTTCGACGACGTGTCGGACGCGGTCGCCACCGCCGTGGCCAAGGACCGCACGCTCTGGGGCGACGCCCTCATGCGCGGAGCCGGCCTCTTCGGCGGCTCCGTCCTGCTGGCGCTGCTCGGCTTCGTGCTGTGGACGGCCGACCCGCGCCACGACATGAACGGCCTGCCCGGAATCCTGGCGGCCGTCGTCGCCCTGCTCCTGCTCGCCTTCGCCTGTGTGCGTGCGCGGGTGTACGACGACCGTGCCTCGTCGATCGCGCTCGGCACCGGGGCCCTGGTGAACGCCGCGGTGGCCGGCTCCGGTCTGCTGCCCCTGAGCGCCGGTCAGGGCATCGGACGGCTGCAGTTCCTGCTCGCCTGTGCGGCGGTCCTGGTCGTGGCGGTCATTCTGATGATCGTCGCGCCCGGCGGGGACGGGCCGTTCGTCGCCTTCGTCTTCGCGAGCGCCGTCGGCCTCCTGGTCACCTTCATCGCGATCCTGAGCGACATGAGGCCGATCGAGGCCGCCGCCGTGTGCTCCCCGCTCGCCGTGGGGGCCCTCGCCTTCCTGCCGGGACTCTCCACCCGCTTCGCCCGGCTGCCCATCGGATTCGAGCCGCCCCGCACCACGGTCGGCGACTACGGGACCTCCGAGCCCGCGTCCACGGGCCCGGTGGACGGCGTACGCCTCGCCGCCCAGGCGCGGCGCGGCCATGAGCTGCTCCTCGGCCTGGTCGGCGGTTGCGCCCTGGTCGCCGTGGCGGCCGCCGCGGTGCTGGGGTTCTCCAACAACGTCTGGGGCCAGCTGCTCGCCCTGGCCACCGGGGTCGCCATGCAGATGCGCGCCCACCTGTTCCGCTACACGGCGCAGGTCGGCTGCGCGCTCGCCGCGGGCCTCGGCTCCCTCGTCCTGCTGGGCCTGGGGCTGTCCCTCAACCCGCCGGTCGCCATGGTGCGCGACGCGCTGGGGGGCGACAGCGCCGCACTCGACATCCGTACGGTGTGGCTCGCCGCCACGGTCGCCGGCGTCGCCGTCCTGATCACCGCCATCGGCCTGATCGTGCCGCGCAAGGGGGTGACCCCGTTCTGGGGACGCTTCCTGGAGATCGCCGAAACGGTCGTCCTGCTGACCCTGCTCCCGCTCTGCCTCGCGGTCTTCGACGTGTACCACTCGATCCGCGCCCTCACCAGCTGATCATCAAAAGGCACCGAAGGGCTCCGACTGATCACCGAGGTGGCACCGGCTGATCAGCGACGGGCACTGGTTGACCAGTGGTGGGCACCGGCTGACCAGCGGTGGCCACTGTCCGATCGGCGGCGGGGCGTGACCCGAATGGCTGCTACTCTGGCCAGTGGCCGTTTGTGTACGCGTCCTCGGATCATCCTGGGGGCTGCGCTCATCGGACCTTCGCCTCCGAGTCACGGAAGCTCCCCTGAGATCAAGACCAGGGGCACTCGTGGGCGCTTCGAACATCAAGAGGAGTACGCGTGCCGCTCGACGCCGCTACGAAGAAGCAGATCATGTCCGAGTTCGCCCAGAAGGAGGGTGACACCGGATCCCCCGAGGTCCAGGTCGCCATGCTCTCCCGCCGGATCTCGGACCTGACGGAGCACCTCAAGACGCACAAGCACGACCACCACTCCCGTCGTGGTCTGCTGATCCTGGTCGGCCAGCGTCGCCGCCTCCTGCAGTACCTGGCCAAGAAGGACATCCAGCGCTTCCGTGCGCTCGTCGACCGCCTCGGCATCCGCCGTGGCGCGGCCGGCGGCGCCAAGTAAGGACGCTGTGGAAAGGGAGCGGTTCCCGCGTTTGAGGGGACCGCTCCCTTTGCCGTACGTGCACGACCGGTGTCAAGCTCAGTAACCTGGGTGCAGTGACACCCGCTCGCCCGGGAACGCGTCAGCGGGAACGGGCGAGTGAGAACGCAGGAACCCGAGAACGAGGGAGAGGCGCGACGACGCCGCCGCCGGTCCTCGGTAGTGGCCCCCGGGAACATGCCCGGGAGCTTCGATCGAAGACCGGCCCGCATCCACGGTGCGCCTCTCCCGCACCGTCCCCCGCCACACGGGCGTGAGGACGAAAGACGACGAGTATGGAGAAATCACTAGTGGAGAACGAGACCCACTACGCCGAGGCCGTTATCGACAACGGAACCTTCGGCACCCGCACCATCCGCTTCGAGACGGGCCGCCTGGCCAAGCAGGCCGCAGGCTCCGCCGTCGCGTACCTGGACGACGACACCATGGTGCTGTCGGCCACCACCGCTTCCAAGCGGCCCAAGGACAACCTCGACTTCTTCCCCCTCACGGTGGACGTCGAGGAGCGGCAGTACGCGGCCGGCAAGATCCCCGGCTCCTTCTTCCGCCGTGAGGGCCGGCCCTCCGAGGACGCGATCCTCACCTGCCGCCTGATCGACCGGCCGCTGCGCCCCTCCTTCAAGAAGGGCCTGCGCAACGAGATCCAGATCGTCGAGACGATCATGGCGCTCAACCCCGACCACCTGTACGACGTGGTCGCGATCAACGCCGCCTCCTGCTCCACCATCCTGGCGGGCCTGCCCTTCTCCGGCCCGATCGGCGCCACCCGCGTCGCCCTGATCAAGGGCCAGTGGGTCGCGTTCCCGACGCACACCGAGCTCGAGGACGCCGTCTTCGACATGGTCGTCGCCGGTCGCGTCCTGGAGGACGGCGACGTCGCGATCATGATGGTCGAGGCCGAGGCCACCGAGAAGACCATCCAGCTCGTCAAGGACGGCGCCGAGGCTCCCACCGAGGAGATCGTCGCCGCCGGTCTGGACGCCGCGAAGCCCTTCATCAAGGCGCTCTGCAAGGCCCAGTCGGACCTGGCCTCCAAGGCCGCCAAGCCCGTCGGCGAGTTCCCGGTCTTCCTGGACTACCAGGACGACGTCTTCGAGGCGCTCTCCAAGGCCGTCACCTCCGAGCTGACGCAGGCGCTCACCATCGCCGGCAAGCAGGACCGCGAGGCCGAGCTGGACCGCGTCAAGGAGATCGCCGCCGAGAAGCTCCTCCCGGCCTTCGAGGGCCGCGAGAAGGAGATCTCCGCCGCGTACCGCTCGCTGACCAAGAAGCTGGTCCGCGAGCGCGTCATCAAGGACAAGGTCCGCATCGACGGCCGTGGCGTCACGGACATCCGTACGCTCGCCGCCGAGGTCGAGGCCATCCCGCGCGTGCACGGCTCGGCGCTGTTCGAGCGTGGCGAGACCCAGATCCTGGGCGTCACCACCCTCAACATGCTCCGTATGGAGCAGCAGCTGGACACCCTCTCCCCGGTGACCCGCAAGCGCTACATGCACAACTACAACTTCCCGCCGTACTCCGTCGGCGAGACCGGCCGCGTGGGCTCGCCCAAGCGCCGCGAGATCGGCCACGGAGCGCTCGCCGAGCGCGCCATCGTGCCGGTCCTCCCCTCGCGCGAGGAGTTCCCCTACGCGATCCGCCAGGTCTCCGAGGCGCTGGGCTCCAACGGCTCGACGTCCATGGGCTCGGTCTGCGCCTCCACCATGTCGCTGCTGAACGCCGGTGTGCCCCTCAAGGCCGCCGTCGCCGGTATCGCCATGGGCCTGATCTCGCAGGAGATCGACGGCAAGACCCACTACGTCGCCCTCACCGACATCCTCGGTGCGGAGGACGCCTTCGGTGACATGGACTTCAAGGTCGCCGGCACGAAGCAGTTCGTGACCGCGCTCCAGCTCGACACCAAGCTCGACGGCATCCCCGCCTCGGTCCTGGCCGCCGCGCTGAAGCAGGCCCGTGACGCGCGTCTGCACATCCTGGACGTCATGAACGAGGCCATCGACGTCCCGGACGAGATGTCCCCGAACGCCCCGCGGATCATCACCGTCAAGATCCCGGTGGACAAGATCGGTGAGGTCATCGGCCCCAAGGGCAAGATGATCAACCAGATCCAGGAGGACACCGGCGCCGACATCACGATCGAGGACGACGGCACCATCTATATCGGTGCCCAGCAGGGTTCGCAGGCCGAGGCCGCCCGCGCCACGATCAACGCGATCGCCAACCCGACCATGCCGGAGGTCGGCGAGCGCTACCTGGGTACGGTCGTCAAGACCACCACCTTCGGTGCGTTCGTCTCGCTCATGCCGGGCAAGGACGGTCTGCTGCACATCTCGCAGATCCGCAAGCTCGCCGGTGGCAAGCGCGTGGAGAACGTCGAGGACGTGCTCGCCGTCGGCGCCAAGGTCCAGGTCGAGATCGCCGAGATCGACTCCCGCGGCAAGCTCTCCCTGATCCCGGTCGTCGAGGGTGAAGAGGACGAGAAGAAGGACGACACCGACAAGTGACGTCCCGTAGTTCCGTGACGACGGCCCGCGCCTCCTCCGAGGCGCGGGCCGTCGCCCGTACCCAAACGCTTCTGAAGGGCAAGGACGGCATCGGTACCGTCCGCCGGACCGTCCTCCCCGGCGGTCTGCGGATCGTCACCGAGACCCTGCCCTCCGTCCGGTCCGCCACCTTCGGCATCTGGGCCAACGTCGGTTCCCGCGACGAGACGCCCACCCTGAACGGCGCGACCCACTACCTCGAACACCTCCTCTTCAAGGGCACCGCCAAGCGCACCGCCCTCGACATCTCCTCCGCGATCGACGCGGTCGGCGGCGAGATGAACGCCTTCACGGCGAAGGAGTACACCTGCTACTACGCGCGGGTCCTGGACACCGACCTGCCGCTGGCCATCGACGTCGTCTGCGACATGCTGACCGGCTCGCTGATCGCCCCCGAGGACGTCGACGCCGAGCGCGGCGTCATCCTCGAGGAGATCGCGATGACCGAGGACGACCCGGGCGACTGCGTGCACGACCTGTTCGCGCACACCATGCTCGGCGACACCCCCCTCGGGCGCCCCGTCCTCGGCACCGTCGACACGATCAACGCGCTCAACCGCGGTCAGATCGCCCGCTTCTACAAGAAGCACTACGACCCCACGCACCTCGTCGTCGCCGCCGCGGGCAACGTCGACCACGCCACGGTCGTACGCCAGGTCCGCAAGGCCTTCGAGCGCGCCGGAGCCCTCTCCCGCCACGACGCCGTCCCGATGGCGCCCCGCGAGGGCTCCCGCACCCTGCGCACCGCCGGCAAGGTCGAGCTGCTGAACCGCAGGACGGAGCAGGCCCACGTGGTGCTCGGCATGCCCGGCCTCGCCCGCACCGACGACCGCCGCTGGGCCCTCGGCGTCCTCAACACCGCCCTCGGCGGTGGCATGAGCTCCCGCCTCTTCCAGGAGGTCCGGGAGAAGCGCGGCCTGGCCTACAGCGTGTACTCGTACACCTCGGGCTTCGCCGACTGCGGCCTCTTCGGCGTGTACGCGGGCTGCCGCCCGAGCCAGGTCCACGACGTCCTGAAGATCTGCCGCGACGAGCTGGACCGGGTCGCCACGCACGGCCTGGACGACGACGAGGTCGCCCGCGCCATCGGGCAGCTCTCCGGGTCCACCGTCCTCGGCCTGGAGGACACCGGCGCGCTGATGAACCGTATCGGCAAGAGCGAGCTGTGCTGGGGCGAGCAGATGTCCGTCGACGACATGCTCGCGCGCATCGCGGAGGTCACTCCCGACGACGTACGGGAGGTGGCGGGCGAGCTCCTCACCCAACGCCCCTCGCTCTCGGTCATCGGCCCGCTCAAGGACAAGCAGGCGGACCGCCTCCACGAAGCGGTCTCCTAATCCCTTAAGGAATCAAGATGAGCAAGCTGCGCGTAGCCGTTCTCGGTGCGAAGGGCCGCATCGGCTCGGAGGCCGTACGGGCGATCGAGGCCGCCGACGACCTGGAGCTGGTGGCGGCGCTGGGCCGGGGCGACCAGCTGGAGACCCTGGCCGACACCGGCGCCCAGGCCGTCGTCGAGCTCACCACCCCCGCGTCGGTGATGGGCAACCTCGACTTCTGCGTCCGGCACGGCATCCACGCCGTCGTCGGTACCACGGGCTGGACCGACGAACGGCTCGCGCAGCTGAACACCTTGCTGGACGACTCCCCGGGGACGGGCGTCCTGATCGCCCCGAACTTCTCCATCGGCGCCGTCCTGACGATGAAGTTCGCGGAGCAGGCCGCCCGCTACTTCGAGTCCGTCGAGGTCGTCGAACTGCATCACCCCAACAAGGTCGACGCCCCCTCCGGCACCGCCACCCGCACCGCCCAGCTCATCGCGGCGGCCCGGGCCAAGGCGGGCAGCGCACCCCAGCCGGACGCCACCGCCACCGCCCTGGACGGCGCGCGCGGCGCGGACGTCGACGGCGTCCCGGTCCACGCGATCCGGCTCCGCGGCCTGCTGGCCCACCAGGAAGTGCTCCTCGGCGGCGAGGGCGAGACCCTCACCATCCGCCACGACTCCCTCCACCACAGCAGTTTCATGCCGGGCATCCTGCTCGGTGTCCGCCGCGTGGTGACCACTCCCGGCCTCACGTTCGGCCTGGAACACTTCCTCGACCTGAACTGACTGAGCCCCTCATGCGCGCAAAGATCACCTACATCGTCACGGCCGCCGTCCTGGTCTTCTACTTCGTCCTGGTCGGCAGCCGCGGCCTGATGCTCATCCGGCACGGCACGCTGGTCACGGTCACGTTCGGCGTCGCCGTGCTGATCCTGCCGGTGATCGGCGTCTGGTTCCTCTGGAAGAACACCCAGTTCGTCCGCCGCGCCAACGCCCTGGCAGCCGAGCTGGACGCGGAGGGCGGCCTGCCGGTCGACGACCTGGCCCGCACGCCGTCCGGCCGCATCGACCGGGACGCCGCCGACGCGGCCTTCACCAAGCGCCGCGAGGAGACCGAGGACGCCCCGGACGACTGGCGCACATGGTTCAGGCTGGCCGTCGCCTACCAGGACGCGAGGGACACCCCGAGAGCCCGCAAGGCCATGCAGAGGGCGATCGCCCTGCACCGATCCAGCCCGGCGACGTCTTCGGCCCCGCCCGAAGAGTCCGCGCCCTCCGGCGCGTCCGACGCCCCCGCACCACCGGACCCGGCCGTACCGTCCAGCCCGTCCGGCGCTTGAGGACACCCATCAAGCCTGTACGCGGATGAGCCCGGGACCCACGTGGGTCCCGGGCTCATCCGCGTACAGGCGACGGCAGGCAGGGGCTCACCCCTGCCGGTACTCGTCCGCCCAGGCCTCCACCGCGTCCGTGGCCCGCTCGAACGCCTCCTCGCGCCCGAGGAAGTCCGCGTTGTGGTCGGTGGTCAGTGGCGGCAGCGTCTCACCGCTCTGCCGGACCACGACGAGCGCCTGGCCCTGGACCGTACGGGGAAGACCCATCCACTTCACGGGCTGCTGGACCGTGCGAACCGCGGACGTGCCGCTCCAGGCCACCGTGGTGGTCCGGAAGAACGCGACGCGCCGCACTCCGTGGCGGCTGACCCAAGCTCCGACCCGCAGCAGTCGCAGGGCGGCGGCGATCAGCGCACCGGCCAGGGCCAGACACACGGTGGCGCCCGAAGGCGCTCCGGCCACACCGATGATCATGGCCGCGAGCAGAACGAACGAGGCCAGCAACAACAGGGTGGCCGCCGCCGCGACCCGCCACGGGCCGGGGCGGTAGGGCCGCCGCCAGCTGTCGTGGTCGTCGAACGGCAGCGCGACGTCCTCCGCGCTCGCGTCGAATGCGCGGTCGGCCGTCAGAAAGGGCAGGGGCACGACTCATCCTCACTCACAAGCACGCTCGATTGCTGTGCCCGGTGAGGCTACCGAGAGTGCCACCGGCCCGACCACCCCAGGGGGTCCGTACGAGTCAGCGGCCCTGAGACGCCTCGGACTGCTTGCCGTGCGCGGGGGACTGTTCGGAGTCGAGAGCGGGGATCCCCAGCAGCAGCGAGCCCACGAGACCGGCGACCACGGTGAGCCCGACGAGGGACCGCCCCAGAAGTTCGGGAACGGTGGCGCGGGTCGAGGGAGGGGGAGTGACATTACTGCGGAATCGGTCGGACTCGGCGACGAACGAGAACGGGACGGCTTCACGCCGGCGGAACATGAGGAAACTCTCCTTGATCTCAGTGACGGGTGCTGCTAATGAGTCAGACGTACGAGAGACCGGATCGGTGCCCGAATCGCCGTACTTGTTGGGGGAACTCCACGAACGGCTGCCCCGAGGTCGGCGCGGGCACGCGTACCGGTGGCCCGTAAAGTGGTCGCCGCCAGAGCGACACCATTGGAAGGACCCCTGTCGGTGACCGACACTCCCGAACCCGCCAAGCCCCACTTCCGCAGCGACGTCACCGTCGAGCTGGTGAAGAGCGACGCGCGCGACGCGGACGTGCTGTTCGCCGCCCGGGTCTCCACCGCCGGCGAGCAGTCGCTCGAAGAGGTCACCAAGGACCCCGAGCGCTCCAAGGGGCTCATCAACTACCTCATGCGGGACCGGCACGGCAGCCCGTTCGAGCACAACTCGATGACGTTCTTCATCAGCGCCCCGATCTTCGTCTTCCGCGAGTTCATGCGGCACCGCGTCGGCTGGTCGTACAACGAGGAATCGGGCCGCTACAGGGAGCTGGACCCGGTCTTCTACGTCCCCGGAACCTCCCGCAAGCTGGTCCAGCAGGGCCGGCCCGGCAAGTACGAGTTCGTCGAGGGCACCGAGGAGCAGTACGACCTGACGACCCGCGCCATGGAGGAGTCCTACCGGGCCTCCTACGCGGCGTACCAGGAGATGCTGGCCGCAGGCGTGGCCCGCGAGGTGGCCCGTGCGGTCCTGCCGGTCGGCCTCTTCTCCACGATGTACGCCACCTGCAACGCGCGCTCCCTGATGCACTTCCTCGGCCTGCGCACCCAGCACGAGCTGGCGAAGGTTCCGTCCTTCCCGCAGCGCGAGATCGAGATGGTCGGCGAGCAGATGGAAGCCCACTGGGAGCAGCTCATGCCGCTCACTCATGCGGCCTTCAACAAAAATGGACGGGTAGCCCCGTAGGCGGTGTCCGTATTGCGGCGTTTCGAGAAGTTCATCTAGGCTGATCAAACGGACCCGGCACTGCTTGAACCCCCGAGCAGGCAGTGCCGGGCTCCTCTTCCCCATCCCCCCGAGGGGACCCCGCGCGCTGAGCAGCGAGTAGCGTGTTACCCATGGCTCCGATCTCCACTCCGCAGACCCCCTTCGGGCGGGTCCTCACCGCTATGGTCACGCCGTTCACGGCGGACGGCGCTCTCGACCTCGACGGCGCCCAGCGGCTCGCCGCCCACCTGGTGGACGCAGGCAATGACGGCCTGATCATCAACGGCACCACCGGTGAGTCCCCGACCACCAGTGACACGGAGAAGGACCAGCTCGTACGAGCGGTGCTCGAAGCGGTCGGCGACCGAGCGCATGTCGTCGCCGGCATCGGCACGAACGACACGCGGCACAGCGTCGAACTCGCCCGAACGGCCGAGCGCACCGGCGCCCACGGGCTGCTCGCCGTGACGCCCTACTACAACAAGCCGCCGCAGGAGGGCTTGCTCCGGCACTTCACGGCCATCGCCGACTCCACCGGCCTGCCCGTGATGCTCTACGACATCCCCGGCCGCAGCGGGGTGCCGATCGACACGGAGACCCTCGTCAGGCTGGCCGACCACCCGCGGATCGTCGCGAACAAGGACGCCAAGGGCGACCTGGGCCGCGCCAGCTGGGCCATCGCCGAATCGGGACTCGCCTGGTACTCCGGCGACGACATGCTCAACCTGCCGCTCCTCTCGGTCGGCGCGGTCGGCTTCGTCTCCGTGGTCGGCCACATGGTCACCCCCGAGCTGCGGGCCCTGATCGACGCGTACGTGAGCGGCGACGTCCAGAAGGCCACCGAGATCCACCAGAAGCTGCTCCCGGTCTTCACCGGGATGTTCCGCACCCAGGGCGTCATCACCACGAAGGCCGCCCTGACCCTCCAGGGACTCCCGGCCGGACCGCTGCGCCTGCCGCTGGTGGAGCTCAGCGCCCAGGAGACGGCCCAGCTCAAGATCGATCTCGCCGCCGGCGGGGTACAGCTCTAGGCACCGACTTCTTTGAACACAGACTTCACAACTGAATACGCGAGGCGACTCGCATCGAGCACCACCCCAAGACAACAGCAAGTGCACGAATGACATGCGCGCCACGTGCCTCAGCGGTACGTGGCGTGCGTGGTAAGGAGAGTCTTTTGAGTCATCCGCATCCTGAACTCGGTACCCCGCCGAAGCTCCCGAAGGGCGCCCTGCGGGTCACCCCGCTCGGCGGCCTGGGCGAGATCGGCCGCAACATGACGGTCTTCGAGTACGGCGGCCGCCTGCTCATCGTCGACTGCGGCGTCCTCTTCCCCGAGGAGGAACAGCCGGGCATCGACCTGATCCTTCCGGACTTCACCACGATCCGGGACCGCCTGGACGACATCGAGGGCATCGTCCTCACGCACGGCCACGAGGACCACATCGGTGGTGTCCCGTACCTGCTGCGCCTGAAGCCGGACATCCCTCTCATCGGCTCGAAGCTGACCCTCGCGCTCATCGAGGCGAAGCTCCAGGAGCACCGGATCCGCCCGTACACCCTTGAGGTCACCGAGGGCCAGCGCGAGCGCATCGGCGTCTTCGACTGCGAGTTCATCGCGGTCAACCACTCCATCCCGGACGCTCTCGCCGTCGCCATCCGCACCCCCGCGGGCATGGCCGTGGCCACCGGTGACTTCAAGATGGACCAGCTTCCGCTGGACGGCCGTCTCACCGACCTGCACGCGTTCGCCCGGCTGAGCGAGGAGGGCATCGACCTCCTCCTCTCCGACTCCACGAACGCCGAGGTCCCCGGCTTCGTGCCACCGGAGCGGGACATCTCCAACGTCCTGCGCACGGTCTTCGCGAACGCCCAGAAGCGCATCATCGTGGCGAGCTTCGCCAGCCATGTGCACCGCATCCAGCAGATCCTGGACGCCGCACACGAATACGGCCGCAGGGTCGCCTTCGTCGGTCGCTCGATGGTCCGCAACATGGGCATCGCCCGCGACCTGGGCTACCTGAAGGTTCCCGCCGGACTGGTCGTCGACGTCAAGACCCTCGACGACCTCCCGGACGACGAGGTCGTGCTGGTCTGCACGGGCTCGCAGGGTGAGCCGATGGCCGCCCTGTCCCGGATGGCCAACCGCGACCACCAGATCCGGATCGTCCCGGGCGACACGGTGATCCTCGCGTCGTCCCTGATCCCGGGCAACGAGAACGCGGTCTACCGCGTGATCAACGGCCTGACCCGCTGGGGCGCCAACGTCGTCCACAAGGGCAACGCCAAGGTCCACGTCTCGGGCCACGCCTCGGCCGGCGAGCTGCTGTACTTCTACAACATCTGCAAGCCGAAGAACCTGATGCCGGTCCACGGCGAATGGCGCCACCTGCGCGCCAACGCCGAACTGGGCGCCCTCACCGGCGTGCCGAAGGACCACATCGTGATCGCCGAGGACGGCGTGGTCGTCGACCTGATCGACGGCAAGGCGAAGATCGTCGGCAAGGTCCAGGCCGGTTACGTCTACGTCGACGGCCTCTCCGTCGGAGACGTCACCGAGACCTCCCTCAAGGACCGCCGCATCCTCGGTGACGAGGGCATCATCTCGGTGTTCATCGTGGTCGACAGCTCCTCCGGCAAGATCGTGGGCGGCCCCCACATCCAGGCCCGGGGCTCCGGCATCGACGACAGCGCCTTCGTGGCCGTCAACCCGAAGATCCAGGAAGCCCTGGACAAGTCGGCGCAGGACGGCGTGATGGAGCCCCACCAGCTCCAGCAGATGGTCCGCCGGACGGTCGGCAAGTGGGTGTCCGACACCTACCGCCGGCGCCCGATGATCCTTCCGGTCGTCGTGGAGGTCTGACCCCTCACGACCGCCTGACCTGGAGCGGGGCCCCCGATTTGCATCGGGGAGCCCCGCTCCAGTACGTTTAGGTCTCCGCCTGAACGGGAAGCACCGCGCGCATTCGTGCGCCTGGAGAACCCCTGACGGGGCGGGAATTCCGACTCAGAATCTCTGATAAAGTCGGATCCGCCGAAAGGCAAGGCCACTCCGCAGGCCATCAGATATCGAATTCGGGCCGGAAACGGAACGAAAGAGAGTCTGGTAAAGTCGGACTCGCCGGAAAGGGAAAACGCGAAAGCGAAGGACCTGGAAAGCGAGATGCGAGACCCGCTTCGACCGGGAATCGGACACGAAAGAGTCTGATAGAGTCGGAAACGCAGGACAGCAGGACAAAGCAGTAAACGAAGGGAAGCGCCCGGAGGGCCCCGGTGATACGGGACCGAAGGAAGCGTCCGTTCCTTGAGAACTCAACAGCGTGCCAAAAGTCAACGCCAGATATGTTGATACCCCGGCCTGCTTCGGCAGGTT
>NZ_JAAXYC010000220.1 GCF_018619185.1 Streptomyces sp. McG3
GCCCCCCGCTGCTCCTCGGCACCTCCGCCTTCGGCCAGAACGAACGCGGGTTCCCCGTTTTCGACGCCTACTGGGAGGGCGGTGGCCGGGCCTTCGACACCGCCTGGCTCTACGGCCACGCCTACGGACCCGGCTGCTGCGAACGCACCTTCGGGGCCTGGGCCCGGTCGCGCGGCGTCGAGAAGGACGTCTGGGTGCTGGCCAAGGGCGCGCACACCCCGGAGTGCCTCCCCGACCGGGTCGAGGGCCAGCTCGCCGAGAGCTTCGAGCGCATGGGCCGGGACAGCGCCGCGCTCTACATGCTGCACCGCGACAACACCGACGTCCCGGTCGGGGAGTTCGTCACCGTCCTCACCGACCTCATGAACCGCGGTCTGATCCAGGGGTACGGGATGTCCAACTGGACCCTGGAGCGCGTCGCCGAAGCCGCCGACTACGCCCGCGCGCACGGTCTGCCGCTGCCCACCGGCATCAGCAACCAGTACAGCCTCATCGACATGGTCCACCCCATCTACCCGGGCACCGAAACCTCCAACACGCCGGCCTGGCGGACGTGGCTGTCCGAGGGGAGCGTCAGGCTGTACCCCTGGGCGAGCCAGGGCCGAGGCGCGCACGCCCTGGCCGACCCCGACGAGCTGCGTACCGGTGCGCTCGCGGAGAGCTGGTACAGCGAGGCCAACGCCGCCCGGCTGCGTCGCACCCGTGTACTGGCGGAGCGCACCGGCATCTCCGCCACCGGCATCGCCCTCGCCTGGACGCTTTCCCAGCCCTTCCCGGTCGTCGCCCTCATCGGCCCCCGGCTGCCCGAGGAGGTCCGCGACTCGCTGGCGGCCGCGGCGCACCGGCTCACCGACGCCGAGCGTGACTGGCTGGAGACGGGGGAGGGAGGGCTGCCGCCCCTCTGAGGCCGGGACAGGGCCTCCTGTCCTCCGCGGACGCCGTCCCGTCGAATCCGCCGCGCGGCGCCCGGCACGCCTCCCGCGGGCCGGCGCCGTCGGCCGGGCCGGCCCCGGGACGCCGTGGTGAAGCAGATCGAGTCGTTCCGGACAGCCGTGTCCCGCGCAGTCCCGGTGGGCGCGGTGCTGATGTGCGGGGCCCGCGGCCGCCCTGTCCCGCAGCTCTTTCCCGTTCCGGCCATCACGCCAAGGGGTTCCTGTGAAGTCGCAACGCAACTGGCCGAGCGCCCGAACGGTCGGCTCCTTCGTCCTGGTCGGCGGATTCGGCGTGTTCGGGCTGGTCAGTGCGGTGCTCGCAGGCGGCGCCGAGGCGGTGGACCTTCAGGTCTACCGGGCCGGCGGTACGGCGCTGCTGGAAGGCCGGGACCTCTACGAGCTGCCCGTCCGGCAGGACTTCTACTTCACCTATCCGCCGTTCGCGGCCCTGCTCTTCACCCCGCTCTCCCTGGTGAGCGGGGAAACCGCCAGGATCCTCGTGGTGCTGGTGAACGCCGCGTTGGTGGTGTTCGTCGTGGCGCGGACCTGCCGAACCCTCGGCACGATGGAGACACGTCTCTTCACCCTCGTGGTGATCACGGTCTCCGGCGCGTCGTTCGGCCTCGAATCGGTGTACAGCAACTTCATCGACGGCCAGATCAACCTGCTGCTGGTCGCTCTGGTGCTGGCCGATCTGACAGCGCGCACGGACCATCCCGCCCGGGGAGTCGGTGTCGGGCTCGCGGCGGGACTGAAGCTCACCCCGCTCGTCTTCGTGGCCTATCTGATCGCGACCCGGCGGTACCAGCAGGCCGCCGTGGCGTCGGCGTGTGCGGGGGGAACGGTGATCGTCAGCTTTCTCCTGACACCCACCGCCGCGGCCGACTACTGGCTGCGGGGGATGTTCGCCGACCTCGGCCGGATCTTCGCCGACCCGGCGTCACGGCACAACCAGTCGCTGCGGGGGCTCCTGCTGAAGAACGGCGTACCGCAGGACGTCGCCCTGTGGCTGTGGCCGGTGCTCGCCGCCGCGGTCGGCATCGCGACGCTGACCCTCGCCGCACGGGCCGCGCGGCGCGGCGAACCCCTGCTGGGGGTCTCGCTGTGCGGCCTCTGCGCGGCCGCGGTGTCCCCCTGGTCGTGGGGCCATCACTGGGTCTGGCTGGTGCCGTTCGGGGTGTTCCTGGTGTGGGTGGCGGGTCAGCCTCGCCGTCGTGCGCTGTGGCTGCCGACGATGGTGCTCGTGGTGAGCAGCGTCCCGGCGTTGCTGACCCTGGCCGATCCGATGGAGGACGGCGCGGTACCCGCCGTGGCGGACGGGCCGCTCGCGTTCGTGCTGGCCAATCTCTACGTGCTCATCTTCTTGACCGCCCTGGTCGCCGCCGCTGTGGACTTCCGTGCCGAACGGGAGCCCTCCGGAACTCTGGCGAGGGGCGAGCGGAAAGTGGACGGAACGGCTGCCGCGTCAGCCGGGTGCCGGTGCGACGCAGGTCGGAGCGTGATCGCTGCCCGGGCCGGGCAGAACCCGGCGTACAGCCCGACAGGTCTGCCGCCCCACCCGTCCCCGGCCGCCGCGTGCCCCCAGCACGCTCACGGCTGCGGCGCGTTGCTCCGCCGCGCGTTATTCCACCTGCGCGGAAGGCTCCCGGCGTGTTCTGATCACCGCTGACCGGGCGCCGGCCGGAACCGCCCGGCGCCAGCCGACGGAAGCGGGGAAACAGGGCGATGAGCGCGACGGAGAGCACCGGTGTGGGCCGGCCGGACCATCAGGGCGTGCGGCTGCGCCCGGCCACGCCGAACGACGCGGAGGCCGTCACCCGGGTCTTCCTCGCATCGCGGGCCGCCGCCATGCCGTACCTGCCCCGGGTCCACAGCGACGAGGACACCCTCGCGTGGATCACCCATGTCGTGCTGCCCACCAGCACCGCGGTGTGGGTGGCCGAGGAGACGGCGGAGGGCGGGGAACCGATCGGGTTCGCCGTGCTCGCCGGGGACGACGAGCTGGACCACCTCTACCTGCGGCCCGACGCCCTGCGGCGGGGGATCGGGAGCCGGCTGCTGGCGGAGGTGCGCGGCGCGGCGCGGGGGGCCCTGAAGCTGTACGTGTTCCAGCGCAACGCCGCCGCCCGCGCCTTCTACGAGCGGCACGGGTTCACCGCCGTGGCGTTCGACGACGGTGCCCGCAACGAGGAGAACGAGCCGGACGTGCTCTACCGCTGGGCCCCCGAGGACAGCTGAGGCCGCGGGCGGCGGGTCAGATGACCGGCGGCCGGCCCAGCCGGGTCATCTGCCACACCGTGGACCAGCGCATCGGGCGCCGCTCGCCGCACGGGGTCCGGACGCCCTCGGCGAAGCCGCCCGCCCAGGCGCGCAGGCCCTTCGGGTCGCGGGTGCGGGCGAGGGTGAGCAGGGTCCAGGTCCCGAGGTAGGCGGGGACCAGGGGGAGGGGCAGGTTGCGGCGGGCCAGCCAGACGCGGTTGCGGGCCGTCATCCGGTAGTAGACCGCGTGCCGGGCCGGGGACGTCTTGGGGTGCTGGAGCAGTAGCTCGGGCTCGTACAGCACCTTCCAGCCCGCGTCCAGCGCGCGCCAGGCGAGGTCGGTCTCCTCGTGGGTGAAGAAGAACTCGGCGGGCCACGGCCCGGTCTGCTCCAGCATCTTCATGGAGAACGCGTGGCCGCCGCCGAGGAAGGCCGTGACCGGGCCGCCGCGCATCGGGTCGCCCGCCCGCAGCCGGGGCACGTGGCGCCGCTGGGTCTCGCCGTGCTCGTCGGCGATCCGGAAGCCGACGATGCCGAGCCGGTCGTCGGCCGCGAAGAGGTCCCGCACCCGGCGGAAGACGTCCTTCTCGACCAGCAGCCCGTCGTCGTCCAGCTCGATCACCACGTCCACGTCGCCGATCTCGGCGAGCCTGCGCAGCCCTTCGTTACGGCCGCCCGGGCAGCCGAGGTTCTCCGGCAGCTCGATGGTGGTCAACCCGCCGTCGAGGTCCTCCAGGCCGGGGAACGCGGTGAAGTCCGGGAGCGCCGTCCCGTTGCCGATGATCACGAGCCGGGTGGGCCGGACGTCCTGCATGGCGACCGACGCCAGCAGCGCCTCGACCGCCTGCGGGCGGTCCCCCATGGTCACGATGGATACGCCGATGCGTGGTGCGGACAAGTTCGGTACTCCTGGGCTCGGCTGCCGTGCGGCTGCTGGTCGGCTGCGGTGCCCGCGATCGTAACGCCTCGGTGTTCAGTGTGCGGTTACCGCCCGGCCATCCACGGACCCGTCGGTGTTCAGCAAGGCGTACACGGTCATGTCCCGCCGCCGGTCGCCCACCTGCTGCCAGCCGCGCAGCAGCCCCTCCCGCCGGAAGCCGACGTCCTCGGCGATCCGGGCGGAGGCGGTGTTCCACGGCTCGATGAAGAGCTGGAGGCGCTGGACCCCGAGGTCGCGCAGGGCCCACCCCGTCACCGTACGCAGCGCGGCGCGGGCGACGCCCTGGCCGCGGGCCGGCGCGGTGAGCCAGTAGCCGAGCGAGGCGCGGCCCTCGGGCAGGTCGCGGAGCCAGAGCCCGATCGCGCCGACCGGGCGCCGGTCCCGGGAGCGGACGATGGCGAACGGGTATCCGGCGCCGGTGGCCGCGCGCTCCCACTGCCTGCGGACGAACGCCTCGGCGGCCGCGTCCGAGTAGCGGGACGGGATCGTGGTGATGAGCGGGATGTACGGGTCGAGCGAGGCCTCGCGGACCAGCGGGAGGTCGCTCATCTCCCAGGGGCGCAGGACGAAGTCCGGTCCCGCGGACATGCTCGGAACGGTCAGCGGCTCGGGCTCGGGCATGTCCGTATCCTCCCGCTGTCGATCCTGTTCCGCCCCCGGGGGGCGGCCCTCGGCCCCGGGGGCGGGGGCCGCCCCGTGCTCGGCTCACCCCTCCGCCGCTGCCCTCCGGTCCCTCCCGGTCAGGAAGTACCCGGCGAGCAGGGCGCCGGCCAGGACCAGGACGGAGTTCACGAGGATGGCGGTGGAGACGCCGGACAGTACCGCCTCCGGCCCCGTCGCGGCCCCCGTCCGGGCGGTGACGACCGCGCTCATCACCGGGATGCCGAGGGTGATGCCGACCTGTTGGGTCATCGTCGCCAGCCCGGTGGCCCGCCCCTGCTCCTCGTCGGGCAGGCCCGAGGTGGCCGTGACCATGAAGCCGACGATCATCAGCATGTTGCCCACACCGCCGACGAAGGTGGCGGCCAGCAGGAGCCAGATCCAGGATCCGGACGTGCCGAGCGCGACGAGCGAGAGCGTGGCGACGGCCTGGACGACCCCGCCCAGCACGATGGCGCGCCGGTTGCCGAACCGGCCCACCGCCCGCCCGCCGAGCATCCCGCCGATGACCGTGCCGACGCCCAGCACGCCGAACGCGAGGCCGGTGGCCAGCGCGGAGTAGCCGAGGACCTCCTGGAGATACAGGGTGAGCAGGAACACCAGCGAGGTCTCGGTGACGAAGGCGGTCAGCCCGGCGGCGTTGCCCCAGACGACGCTCCGCCGCTTCAGGATGTGCATCGGGACGAGCGGTGCGGCGGCCCGCCGCTCGATGCGGACGAACGTGATCAGAAGGACGGCTCCGGCGGCCAGCAAGGCCAGCGTGGTGGGGGTGGTCCAGCCGGTCTCGCCGGCCTGGGTGAGCCCGAGGACGAGCAGCAGCAGCCCGCCGGTGACGGTGACCGCGCCGGGCACGTCGAGCCGGGGCCGCCGCTCCGGCCGGGAGTCGGTGATCACGGACGGGGCCAGGATCACGACCAGGGCCGCGACCGGTACGTTGATGAAGAAGGCCCAGCGCCAGGAGAGCAGGTCCGTCAGGAGGCCGCCGAGGATCGCTCCGGCGGTGAACCCGGCCGACATCAGGGCGCCGTTGAGCCCCAGCGCCCGTTCGCGCAGGGGCCCCTCCTTGAACGCGGTGGTCAGCAGCGCGAGTCCGGCTGGGGTGACGGCCGCGGTGGCCAGGCCCTGGAGCACGCGGGCGGTGAGCAGGACCTCGGGCGAGGTGGCGAGGCCACCGAGCGCGGAGGAGAGGCCGAGGACGACCATGCCGCCGATGAACAGGTTCTTGCGGCCGACGAGGTCGGCGACGCGTCCGAAGAGCAGGGTGAATCCGGCGGCGGCGAGCGCGAAGGACGTGGCGATCCACTGGAGGTGGGCGAGGGAGAAGCCGAGCCCCTCCCCGACGACGGGCAGCGCCACGTTCAGGATCGAGAAGTCCACCGCGATCATGAACTGGGAGCCGAGCAGCAGGGCCAGCACGAGCTTCTGGCGTCTCGTCATGCGTGGGCCCGCGGCACGGGGGACGGCCGTCGGCCCGGCGGGAGCGGGTGTGGGTGCGGTACGGGACATGGCAGGGCGCCTTCCTGAGCGCGGGACTACTTAACGGTGCTGTGGTTCCGTTAAGGTGAGCGTCACCGTAGCAGGGGAAGCGTTGTTAATGGAACTGGAGACCCGTTATGACTTCTGAAGGTGCTGAAGACTCCCGAAGCTCCGAGGGCTCCGGAGGCTCAGGAGGTGTCGACGCCGACGGTGGGGAACCGGGCACCGTGCGTCCCGGGGGCCGCACCGCCCGGGTGCGGGAGGCGGTGCTGCGCGCCGCCGGGGACGCGCTGGTCGAGCACGGCTTCGACGGGCTCGACCTGGCCGACGTCGCCCGGCGGGCCGAGGTCGGCAAGACGACCGTCTACCGGCGATGGTCCGCGCCCGCCGGACTGGTGGCCGATCTGCTCTCGGACATGGCGGAGCAGTCACTGCCGCGCGCGGACACCGGGTCACTGGCCGGGGACCTCCGGGCCAACGCCCGCCTCGCGGTCCGCACGCTGACCGATCCCCGGCAGGGCGCTCTCTTCGTGGCCGTCATCGCCGCCGCCACCTGCGATCCGCGGACCGCCGAGGCCCTGCACCGCTTCTACGCGGTGCGGATCGGGGAGTGGTCCGGCTGCGTCGAGGCGGCGGTCGACCGCGGCGAACTGCCCGCCGGCACGGACCCGGGCGAGGTGATCGCCGCGGTGTCGGCGCCCCTGTACTACCGGCTGCTGGCCAGTGGCGCCCCGCTGGACGAGGCGGCCGCCGACCGGGCCGCCGCCGCCGCGGTCGCCGCCGCGCGGGAAGGGGTCTACGTGCGCTGAGGGGCGTGGGAAGCCCCGGGCGGCGACCGGCTTCGTGGTGCCCGGGGGTGCGTCGATAAAGTGCTGGAATGATATTCGGTAAAGCCGGGTTCGGGGGAGCCGTCGCCGACTTCGAGGCGGCGGTGACCGCCCAGGACGCCAAGCGCTCCGGCAAGGCGTTCGTCCGGCTGCAGGAGACCTTCGGGCAGGCCAGGGAGGCGGAGCTGCTGGACGGCGGGCCGCGGCTCGCCGCCGTGCTGGAGCAGGTGCCGCCCGGCCCCCGTGCCGTCGTCGCCGTGCTCGTCGGGGCCTGTGTCGAGCGCGGCGCGGACGCCGAGCGCTGCGCGCCGGGAGTGCTGGCGGGGCTGCGATGGGCGCTGGAGCAGGCTTGGGCGTTCTGCGAAGCGTGGAACGCGACCGGGGGCGGCACGTTCCCCGTTCCGGACGGCGGCGAGCCGGGCCCGGAGGCGGTGGAGCGGGCCGGCGCCGACGCGGCCGTCGGCTGGTGGACCCTTCCCCAGTGGGAGACGGCCGCCGTAGCGATGCTGAACCACCCCGGCGTGCGGCGGGCGGCCGGCTTCCGGGGCGAGGCGCTGCGGCTGCTCGGCGCGGTGGAGCGGGCCTCCGGCACGGAGTTGAAGTCCCTCGCCTACGCCCTCCTCGTGCTGGACGACGAACCGCTCGTCGCCCTCCACCGGCCGAGCGGCACCGGCTACCTCCTGCGGCTCTCCGGCATCGGGGACAACTTCCAGCTGCACACCCTGCTCGCCGACGCGCTCATAGGCGGCGGTCATGTGGAGGGCCACGCGCCGTCGTCGCAGGAGGCGGCGGTCTGCCGGGAGACCCCCGGTCAGGTGGACACCGTGGGCTCCTTCGACCTGGTGGCCCCGGGCGGCGAACTCCTCTGGAACGAGGGCGCCCCCGCCGACATCCCCGTCGTCGACGGCGTCCGGCTGCTGGTCCTGGACGAGCCGTCCTACCGGCGGACCTGGCCCGCGGGCCGCTTCTTCCCCGGCATGCGCGGCGACGCCCTGCTGGAGCGCGCGCTGGACCAGCGGGAGACGGAGCGCTGGTACGCCCACGTCTCCCCGGCCAAGGAGACCACCGGCTGAACCGCCGCCCGTTCGCCGTGTCCTGGAAGGTGGTTCAGCCGATCCGGGTGCCCGTTCCGCCGACCCGGATCCTGGCGTCTCCCGCGCGCAGTTCGACGGTGAGTGTGCCGGGCCGGCCCATGTCCGCCCCCTGGTGCAGGGTCAGCACGGCCGCGTCCGGAACGAGCCCCAGCTCCCGTGCGTACGCGCCGAAGGCCGCCGCCGCGGCGCCCGTCGCCGGATCCTCGACGACTCCGCCCACCGGGAAGGGGTCCCGGACGTGGAAGACCTCGGGTCCCTCGCGCCAGACCAGTTGCAGCGTGGTCAGGTCGAGCCGGTGCATCAGCGCTTCGAGCCGCGCGAAGTCGTAGTCCAGGTCCGCAAGGCGCTCCCGGGTGGCGGCGGCCAGCACCAGGTGCCGGGCCCCCGCGTAGGCGATCCGGGGCGGCAGGGCCGGGTCGAGGTCGGCGGCCGCCCAGCCCAGGGCCGCCAGCGCCTCCGTCAGGTCGGCCGCCGCGGCCTCCTCGACGCGCGGGGCCACGCTGGTGAGGGTGGCGCGGAGTCGGCCGCCCTCCCGGACGACGGTCACCGGCACCGGACCCGCGGGCGTGGCGAACTCCAGCTCGCCCGGCCCGTCCCGTTCGGCCAGGGCGAGCGCCGTGGCGACCGTGGCGTGACCGCAGAAGGGCACCTCGGCCTTCGGGCTGAAATAGCGGATCGTGTACGCGCCCTCGCCGGTCCGTTCCGTCAGGAACGCCGACTCGCTGTAGCCCAGCTCCGCCGCGACGGCGAGCATCGCCTCCTCGTCCATCCCGGAGGCGTCCAGGACGACCCCGGCGGGATTCCCGCCCGCGGGGTCGGCGGAGAAGGCGGTGTAGCGCAGGACTTCGGGCGCGGGATCAGGTGTCATGCAGGGGTCCAACCGTGCCGCCGCTCCCGGCATTCCCCGCCCGGTACGGCGGTACGGCGTGCGGGAGGGCCGGTCGCGGACCCCCGTTCCGCGACCGGCCCTCCCGGGGCGGGTCAGTGGCAGTTCTTGACGCCCTTGTTGGCCTTCGTGGACTTCTTCCAGGAGCAGGAGTCCTGGAGCTTCCCGTTCGGCTTGATCAGCCGCGCCTTGTCACCGGTGTTGTTCCAGACGTACGAGCCCCGGTTCCAGTGCACGGTGCCCGAGACGTTCTTGCCCTTGCCGGTGCGGAGCTTGACCGTCTTGCCCGCACCGATCGTGTAGCTGCCGAAGGTGTAGGTGTAGCCGGTGTTGTCCTTCACCTTGAAGCCCTTGAGCTGGACCTTCTTCTTGCCGTTGTTGTGGATGTTCACCCACTCGGCGTTCAGCGACTTCTTGGTCCGGTTGTCCTTGCCGGGGCCGTCGTACTGCACGGTCCCGAAGTGCAGCCCGCCCTGGTGGGCGGCCGCCGTGGCCGGCGCCGCCGTGGCGAGGAGCGAGCCGGCCAGTGCGGTGGCGGCGGCCAGGGCGATCGGCGCAGCGGTACGTATGCGCATGCGGTGTTCCTTCTGTGGTGTTCTGGTGAAGGCGTAACGAGATGCGATCATACGGACAGCACGCGCTTGCTCGGTCCTGGGTAAAGAAATCCGCAAATTCGGCCATTTAATGGCTAGTTCGAGCGAACCTGATCACTTGCGGGCTCAGCCGCGTCCGATGTATGGCATGTTCGTCGCCAGGACCGTGGCGAACTGGACGTTCGCCTCCAACGGCAGCTCCGCCATGTGCACCACCGTCCGCGCCACGTCGGACGCCGCCATCACCGGCTCCGCCGCCAGTTCCCCGTTGGCCTGGAGGATCCCGGTCGACATCCGCTCGGTCATCTCCGTCGCCGCGTTGCCGATGTCGATCTGCCCGCAGGCGATCCGGTGGGCCCGGCCGTCCAGCGACAGCGCCTTCGTCAGCCCCGTCATCGCGTGCTTGGTGGCGGTGTACGCGATCGAGTGCGGGCGCGGCGCGTGGGCGGAGATCGAGCCGTTGTTGATGATCCGGCCGCCCTGCGGATCCTGATCCTTCATCAGCCGGTACGCCGCCTGTGCGCAGAGGAACGCGCCCGTCAGGTTCACGTCGACGACCGCCCGCCAGTCCTCGACGGTCAGGTCCTCCAGCGGTACGCCGCCCGGCCCGAACGTGCCCGCGTTGTTGAACAGGAGGTCCAGCCGGCCGAACCGCTCCCGTACGGCGGTGAAGAGTGCGCCGACCTCGTCGGCGTCGGTCACGTCCGTGGTGACGCACAGTGCCCCGGTGTCCCCGGCGGCGGCCGCCGTCTCCGCCAGTGGCTCGGCCCGCCGGCCGGCGAGCGCGAGCGACCAGCCCGCGCTCGCGAGGGCGAGCGCGACCGCCCGCCCGATCCCTGATCCCGCACCCGTGACGACGGCGACTTTCCGGCCGGTCTGCTCAGTGTTCATGGCCCGGCAGCGTACGGGACGGATCGGTGCACGGGGCACGCGGTGCTCATCGACCCGCCATGCGGATGTTGTGCACGCGACAACGGTGCGTCGTCGCGTGCGGCTGCCATGAAGCCCGACAGCATCCGGGCTGAGGAGGGGCATATGACAGCCGCACAGACCATCATGACGCCCGATCAGAGCACACGGGCCACCGAACTCCGCGCCGCCGCACGGCTGCTCGAACCGGGGGTGGGACGCAGACGCTTCCTGACCGTCACCGGAGCCGCCGCCGCGCTCGCCTTCACCGTGAACCTGCCCGCCGCCGGCACGGCGAGCGCCGCCGAAGTCGACGCCCGCCGGATCACCGAGAACCCTTTCACCCTCGGCGTCGCCTCCGGCGACCCGCAGCCCGCGTCCGTCCTCATCTGGACCCGGCTCGCGCCCCGCCCCTACGAGCCGGGCGGCGGACTGCCGCGCGGCCGGGTCGAGGTCCGCTGGGAGGTTGCCCGCGACGAGCGCTTCCGCCGCATCGAGCGGCGCGGCTCGGTCACCGCCCACCCCGAGTTCGCCCACAGCGTCCGAGCCGAGGTCCAGGGCCTCGACTCCGGCCGGGTCTACCACTACCGCTTCCGCACCGGCAGCTGGACCAGCCCGGCCGGCCGCACCCGCACCGCCCCGGCCCCCGGAGCCCGCACCAGCTCCCTGGCCCTGGCCGCCGTCTCCTGCCAGGCGTACCACGACGGCTACTTCACCGCCTACCGCCACCTCGCCGCCGAGGACGTCGACGTCGTCCTCCACCTCGGCGACTACCTCTACGAGTACGCCGTCACCGCCACCGGCGGAGCCCGCGACTACACCGACCGCCGGCTCCCCGCCCACTACAACCGCGAGACGGTCACCCTGGAGGACTACCGGCTGCGCTATGGC
The DNA here is from genome assembly GCF_018619185.1 of Streptomyces sp. McG3. Taxonomy (GTDB): domain Bacteria; phylum Actinomycetota; class Actinomycetes; order Streptomycetales; family Streptomycetaceae; genus Streptomyces. Next base: position 11,468 of record NZ_JAAXYC010000220.1, read on the forward strand.
CTCTACAAGTCCGACCCGGACCTGCGCGCCGCCCACGCCGCCCACCCCTTCGTCGTCACCTGGGACGACCACGAGACCGAGAACAACTACGCGGGCGGTACCCCCGAGAACGACGTGCCTCCCGAGGAGTTCCTGCTGCGCCGGGCCGCCGCGTACCGCGCGTACTGGGAGAACCAGCCGCTGCGCACCCCGCAGCGCCCCACCGGACCAGACATGCGGCTCTACCGCCGTCTGAAGTTCGGGCGGCTCGCCCAGTTCGACATCCTCGACACCCGCCAGTACCGCAGCGACCAGGCGTACGGCGACGGCTGGCGCACCCCGGGACCCGAGTCGGAGGACCCCGCGCGCACCATGACCGGGGCCGCCCAGGAACGCTGGCTGACCGACGGCTGGCGGGCCTCGAACGCCACCTGGAACGTCGTTCCGCAGCAGGTCACCTTCGCACAGCGGCGCGATGTGCCCACCGACGCCTTCAAGCTCTCCATGGACTCCTGGGACGGCTACCCCGCCTCCCGGCAGCGGGTGCTGGCCGGGGCCGAGGCCGCCGGGGTGGACAACCTCATGGTCCTCACCGGCGACGTCCACGTCTCCTACGCCTTCGACCTGAAGAAGGACTTCGACGACCCCGCCTCGCGGACCGTCGGCACGGAGATCGTCACCACGTCCGTCAGCAGCGGCAAGAACGGCGCGGACCGGCCCGCCAACTGGGAGAACCAGACCCGCGCCAACCCGCACCTCAAGCACTACAACGGGCGGCGCGGCTACGCGCTCGTCACCCTCGGAACGAAGGAGGCCCGCGCCGACTTCCGTACGGTGGAGGCCGTCACGACCCCCGGCGCGCCCCTCGCCACAGCGGCCTCCTTCGTCACCGAGGCCGGGAACCCGGGGCTCACCCCCGCGTAAGGGCGCACGCCCGCGCAACCGGGCTCAGCGGTCCGCCGGGTAGCGGACGCCGATACGGTCCCGTACCGCGTCGAGCGTCCGCATCACCGCCAGCGAGCCCTCCAGCGGGACGAGCGGGGACTCGGTCTCACCGGCCCGCACCGCCCGTGCCACCTCGACGGCCTCGTACTGCATGCCCGAGAGCCCCTGGGGTCCCGGACCCGCGGTGATCGTCTCCGGCTCCGTGCCCGCCCGCCGCAGGACGAAGTGGTCGGGGTGGAAGAAGTCGCGCGGGAGGTCGATCCGCCCGGCCGTGCCGATGACGGTGGCCGCCGTCGGATGGTGGCCGACGATCGAGCAGGACAGCAGCGCGTTCGCACCGGAGTCCCAGCCGAGCAGCATCCCCGTGTTCAGGTCGACGCCCTCCGGGGACAGCAGCGCGTCGGCCTGGACCCGGTCCGGCTCGCCCAGCAGCAGGTGGGCGAAGGAGACCGGGTAGACGCCCAGGTCCAGCAGCGCCCCGCCGCCCAGCTCCGGATCGCGCAGCCGGTGCCCGGGAGCGAAGTCGCCCGCGAAGCCGAAATCCGCCTGGACGGTACGGATCTCGCCGATCGCCCCGTCCCGGACCAGCTCGGTGAGGCGGCGGACCACCGGGTTGAGATAGGTCCACATGGCCTCCATCAGGAAGAGGCCGCGCTCCCGGGCCAACGCCACCAGTTCCTCGGCCTCCCGGCTGTTGAGCGTGAACGCCTTCTCGCACAGCACATGCTTCCCGGCCCGCAGCGCGAGCGAGGCCGCCGCGTGGTGCGCCGAGTGCGGCGTCGCCACGTACACCACGTCCACCTCGTCGTCGGCGACCAGCTCCGCCCAGCTGCCGTAGGCCCGCCCGATCCCGTGCCGCTCGGCGAACTCCCGCGCCGAGGCCTCCGTGCGCGAGGCCACCGCCACCACCTCGGCGTCCGGGAGCCGCTGTACGTCCGCCGTGAAGGTCGCGGCTATGCCGCCCGTCGCCAGCACACCCCAACGCACCGTCCCACCC